>NZ_JBEWSZ010000001.1:900836-1201114 GCF_040537815.1 Mesorhizobium shangrilense | reverse complement strand
CGCCGAGGAGGATTTGAAACTGCGTGGCGAAGGCGAATTGCTGGGCACCCGCCAGTCGGGCACACCGGGTTTCCAAGTGGCGCGTATCGAGGCGCATGCCGATCTGCTCGAAGCCGCCCGTGATGACGCGCGCCTGATCCTGTCGCGCGATCCGGACCTGCAATCCGAGCGTGGCGAAGCGCTCCGGCTGCTGCTCTACTTGTTCGGCCGCGATGAGGCCGTGCGGTTGCTGCGTGCCGGCTGAGGCCCTGTCCCGAGGGGCGGATTGGCAAGCGTTCCATTGATCGGCTCGCCGTTCGCCGTCAGCAACTTCGCCTTGACCTCGGGCGCCACCAGCCCGGCCGAGACGATCAGCTTGGCACCGTCCTCGATCGTCATGTCGAGCACAACGATGTCGGATTTCAGCACATACATCAGGAAGCCGGTGGTCGGGTTGGGCGTGCACGGCATGAATACCGCGATCAGCGGGTCGCCTTCCTGATCGAGCTTCTCGTTGATCTCCGTGTGCCTCTCGCCCGCGACAAAGACCAGCGACCAGACGCCCTTGCGCGGATATTCGACCAGCCCGACTTGGCGGAACATGTCGCCCTTGTTCGACAGCACGGTCTCGAAAATCTGCTTCAGCGACCCGTAGATGCCGCGCACCAGGGGCATGCGGCCAAGCAGGCGCTCGCCGAAGCCAACGATGGCGCGGCCAACGATATTGGCCGTGAGGAAACCAATCAGGGTGATCAGGAACAGCGCCACGATCAGCCCGAAACCGGGAACCGGAAACGGCAGGTAGGTGTCGGGGCTGTAGCGAGCCGGAATATAGGGCTTCACCCAGGAATCGACCCAGCCGACAACGGACCAGGCGATGTAGGCGGTGATCGCCAGCGGCGCACACACGATGAAGCCGGTCAGGAAATAGTTTCTCAGCCGGGTCATGCCGGAGGTCTTGGGAGCATCGGACATGATTCACCGCGGCGCGCTGTTGCGCCGCAAGATTAGTGAACCGCCGGCCGGTTTGGAACTGCGAAGTTTTTAAAGACGGTGCGTCGCTGCGGCTATTCCACCGTCACCGATTTCGCCAGGTTGCGCGGCTGGTCGACGTCGGTGCCCATGAACACGGCGGTGAAATAGGCAAGCATCTGGATCGGCAGCGCATAGATGATGGGCGAAATGATTTCCGGCACGTCGGGCAGGATGATTGTCTCCATCGTCTTGACGCTCGACTGCGCCGCGCCCTTGGCGTCGGTGATCAGGATGATCTTGCCGCCGCGCGCAGCGACCTCCTGCATGTTCGACACGGTCTTTTCAAAAATCCGGTCATGCGGTGCGATGACGATCACCGGCATGTTCTCGTCGATCAGCGCGATTGGGCCATGCTTCAGTTCGCCGGCGGCATAGCCCTCCGCGTGGATATAGGAAATTTCCTTGAGTTTCAGCGCGCCTTCCATGGCCAGCGGGAAATTGGTGTCGCGTCCCAGATAGAGCACGTTCTTGTAATGGGCGAGATCGCGCGAGACCTTCTCGATCTGATGGTCGAGCTTCAGCACCTGGTTGGCATAGCGCGGCGCTTCCGAAAGCTCGCGCACCAGCGTTTTCTCTTGTTCGGCTGAGATCGTCCCCCGCGCTACGCCCGCCCGCACCGCAAGCGATGCGAGCACCGAAAGCTGGCAGGTGAAGGCCTTGGTCGAAGCAACGCCGATCTCCGGGCCAGCCAGCGTCGGCAGCACGACGTCGGACTCGCGCGCCATGGTCGATTCGCGAACATTCACCACGGCGCCGATCTTCATGCCCGCCTTGCGGCAATAGCGCAGCGAGGCCAGCGTGTCGGCGGTTTCACCCGATTGCGAGATGAAGAACGCAGCGTCGTTTTTCGACAGCGGCATTTCGCGGTAGCGGAATTCCGAGGCGACATCGATGTCGACAGGCAGCCGCGCATAGCGCTCGAACCAATATTTGCCGATCAGGCCGGCCAGATAGGCTGTGCCGCAGGCCGAGATTGCCAGCCGGTCGATCTCAGCGAAATCGAACGGCAGTTCGAGCGGCTTTGAAACGCCACCAACGAAATCCAGGTAATTCGCCAGTGTGTGCGAGATCACCTCGGGCTGTTCATGGATTTCCTTCTCCATGAAATGGCGCCTGTTGCCCTTGTCGACCATGAAGCTGGTCGAGAGTGATTGCTGGCGCTTGCGTTCGACCTTTTTGCCGTCGATGTCGAAGATGGCGACGCCATTGCGACGCACCACCGCCCAGTCGCCGTCCTCCAGATAGGTGATCGAATTGGTGAAGGGCGCGAGCGCGATGGCGTCGGAGCCCAGGAACATTTCACCATCGCCATGGCCTACGGCCAGTGGCGGGCCGTTACGCGCGCCGATGATCAGGTCTTCGTCGCCCTTGAACATAATGGCCAGCGCAAACGCACCTTCCAGCCGCTTCAGCGCCTGATGCGCGGCTTCAACCGGCTTCAGCCCCCTGGCCAGCTCGCGCGCCACCAGATGCGCGACGACCTCGGTGTCGGTCTGCGAAGAGAATGCGTAGCCATCGCGGACCAGTTCTTCGCGCAATTCAGCGAAATTCTCGATGATGCCGTTGTGAACGATGGCGACGCCGTCGGAAAAATGCGGATGCGCATTGGTTTCGTTCGGCACGCCATGGGTTGCCCAGCGCGTATGACCAATGCCGATCGTGCCTTCGAGCGGTTCGTTCTTCAGCCGGCGTTCGAGATTGACCAGCTTGCCTTCGGCGCGCCGGCGGCTGAGCTGACCATGTTCGATCGTGGCGACACCGGCGGAATCATAGCCGCGGTATTCGAGCCGTTTCAGCGCATCGACGATGAGTGGCGCGACTTGCGACTGACCGACAATTCCAACGATACCGCACATGCAGACAGCCCCCGATTCCCCGCAGAAAACCCAGCGCTATTTAGGGATGGCCGGTCTACCGCGAAAGTCACATTGCATTTCGTCCCGTATCAGCCGGAACGCTCCTGCACGCATGCATCATGACAGACCGCTCTTGCAATCCCGTTACCACCATCACCAGGATTTTTGCGATTTCCGGGGTGTTGGCCGTTGCCGCCACACGGTATTGCCAGACTGGAGCGCCACGTGGGCAGCAGGCCTCGGCGTTCTGTAGCTTGTTGGCCGCGTGGCGTACTTCGTCGGATATCTATCTGCCCCTTTGAAACGATATCCTGGATTTTTCATTCAGACTGCGGCGGCCCATTGTTGCTGGGCGCACTCGGGCGAATTGTCTACTGTGGCCGGCGTAGAGGGCCCGCGATCAGTTTGCGGCAGTCAAGTCAGGCGGCAAAGCGATGAGTGAAATCAAAGACGTCGTGACGCTGTGGCGCCCGGTCGGCCCCCACGAGCTTGAGCTCATCGAGGGCTCGGGAATGCGGGCGTTTCCGCCGCGCTTGCCTGACCAGCCCATCTTCTATCCGGTCCTGTCCGAAGCCTATGCCGTGCAGATAGCGCGCGACTGGAATGTACCTGCCAGCGGCGCAGGCTATGTCACCCGGTTCGATGTCCTGAAAAGCTTTCTCGACAGGTACCGGTCGAGCACGCCGGCAGCAAGGCGCATCTGGAATACTGGATTCCAGCCGAAGACCTTGCCGATTTCAACCGGGCAATCGTCGGCGAGATCGAGGTGACCGCCGCTTTCGGCAAGGATGCCGCTGGTTAGCAGCTAGTGATCAGCGCCTGACGCCTTCTTCTTCGCGGCCGCGGCCGAAGCGAAGCGCTCGCGCAATTCCTTGCCCTTGCCCGGAATCGTCTTTTGGCGGGCGCGGCCAAAGGCCAGCGCGTCATCCGGCACGCTTTCGGTGATCACGCTGCCGGACGCAATATAGCCGCCCTTGCCGATCGACACGGGTGCCACAAGCGAAGAATTCGAGCCGATGAAGGCGCCCTCGCCGATGTCGGTGAAGAATTTCGAGTAGCCGTCATAGTTGCAGGTGATGGTGCCGGCGCCGATATTGGCGCCTGCACCGACCCGAGCATCGCCGATATAGGTGAGATGATTGACCTTGGCGCCCTCCTCGATGACAGCCTGCTTGACCTCGCAGAAATTGCCGACCTTGGCCTTGTTCCTGAGGTCGGCGCCCGGCCTCAGTCTGGCGAACGGTCCGACATCGCAATTCGATGCGATGGTGGCACCTTCGATATGGCTGAAGGCATGGATTTTTGCGCCGTTGGCGATCTTTACGCCCGGTCCGAACCAGACGTTCGGCTCGACAATCGTGTCGGCGCCAATCTCGGTATCGTGCGAAAAGAACACGGTTTCCGGGGCAATGAGCGTCACGCCGGACAGCATCGCCTCGCGCCGCCGGCGCGCCTGCCAGATACTTTCCGCCTGCGCGAGTTCGGCACGATTGTTGATGCCAAGCGCGTTCTCGAAACTTGCTTCGGTGGCCACGACATCGAGCCCCTGCGCGCCGGCGATCTCGACGATATCGGTGAGATAATATTCGCCCTTGGCATTCTTGTTGCCGACAGCGTCGAGCAGCTTCAGCGCCTGGCTTCCGGCCACCGCCATCATGCCGGCGTTGCAGAAGGTGATCTTCTTCTCCTCCTCGCTGCAATCCTTTTCCTCACGGATGGCGACGAGCTTGCCGCCTTTCTCGATCAGCCGGCCGTAGCCGGCAGGACTGGGCGGGCGGAAGCCGATGACCACGACTGCCGCACCTTCGGCCAGCTTCCGCCGCGCCAGGGTAAGCGCCTCCGGATCGATCAGCGGCGTGTCACCGAACATCACCAGCATATCGTCATACCCCCTGGATATCGCTTCGCGAGCGGCAAGCACGGCATGCGCTGTACCCAGCCGCTTCTCCTGCACGAACATCTCCGCCCTCGGCGCGAATCTCTGCGCTGCCTTGCGCATCTCGTCGGCCCCGTGGCCGATCACCAGCGCCTGGCTGCCGGCACCAGCGGCCTCAGCCGCCTTCACAACATGGGCCACCATAGGTAGCCCGGCGATCTGGTGCAGCACCTTCGGCAGCGCACTCTTCATGCGCGTGCCCTCGCCGGCGGCGAGGATGACGGACAGGCAGGATCTCTGGCTCATGGAATGGCAACCGTATGAAAAGGATTTGGAATCAACGCATGCTAGCAGTGGCGCAATGCTTCACCAATGCGGTTAAATTCCGGTGAGTTTACAGAGCAGCTGACTCTTAATCAGCGGGTCCGCAGTTCGATCCGTCGCGCTCATCACAACAAAATCAGGGATCTAATTTCCTGCTTCGCGACGACTGCCCGGCAGAAACAGAAAGAGGAGCAGTGGCAGCGGCGTGAGGACGACACGCAACCGGATGCTCACAAGCGCAATGCCTTCACGCACCACGCTGGCTGTACAGGGGGCGCGAGTATGGCCGCATCACCACAATCAGAGCGAATAAATACACTTTTTTCCCCGGCTTGTCTGTCGGGCTTTTCCCGGCTCGGGGCGGATAAACCGAACGGAGATGCCCGCTTAAAACCTGACTCACTACGTGGGTGAATCACAATTGTTTAAATTCCGTATCGACCGATGATGAGATCGTTAACTTTGCCATCACGGATTGGTTGTTGGCAAGAAGTAATCGGTACGCACATCTCAGGAAGAGGATGCGGTAATGAAAAAGATCCTTCTCGTCGCAACAATGCTGATTGCCTTTACTGGTTATTCCGACGCCATGTCTGTCGGAAGTGGTAATGGAAACGGCAATGGCAACACCGGTATCGGCAACGGTAACGGCAACGGCAATGGCAACACCGGTATCGGCAACGGTAACGGCAATGGCAATGGCAATATCGGCATCGGCAACGGCAACGGCAACGGCAACGGCAATGCCGGTGTCGGCAACGGTAACGGCAACGGCAACGGCAACACCGGCGTCGGTAACGGCAATGGCAACGGTAACGGCAACACCGGCGGCACTGGCGGCACGGGTGGCACAGGCGGTACTGGTGGCACAGGCGGTACTGGTGGCACAGGCGGTACGGGTGGCACCGGAGGCACGGGTGGCATCGGGAGCAACAGCAGATCCGGATCCTCCCAGTCTGCGGTCTCGGCGGTCTGCGGTGGCTTGCACTCTGGCGATCAGCTCAACACCGTTTGCCCTAAGTAAGAGTAAGAGTAACAAAGAGTAACGTTGGCCGGCAACGGTAATGCTGGCAACGGCACACCGCCGGCCAACGGCAATTGGGCTATCACAGCAGCCGGACCAGCATACCGGGCCGGCAACGGGGGTTTCAAAGGCAAACGGCAACTCTCCGTGAGGTGAACGATGGCCAACAACACATCAACGATCACCGTCCTGCTCATGTTCGCGGTCGCTTTGGCGATCGCGTTTTCCGTGACCTCCGTGATGGCTGGTAGCGGCAATGGGAACGGCAACGGCAACGTCGGTAACGGCAATGGCAACGGCAATTCCGGAAACAACAACGGCAATTTCAACATCGGAAACAACAACGGCAACGACAACACCACCGATGGAAATGGCAACGGGAATGTCGGCAACGACCAGGGCAATGGCGGGGCCAGCAACGGTGCAGCCAACGACGATGCGGCGCGGCTCAAGGCATGGCTTGACAGGCTACAGGAAAGCCTTTCCGGCAACCCGCTTCAGTGAGAAAGGCTTGCAACCGGTTTGATTGGCAATGCCGCCAGTCAACTGCGCTGGTGCTGCCTACCCCAGTCGGCCAAGTACCGGGAAATTTTCCAGCAGCCAATAGGACACGGTCTGTACGCCGCCGGTGAGGAAGAAGATACCGGCGACGACCAGCAATGCCCCAATGGCTTTTTCGACGCGGCCGAGATGGACGCGGAATTTTCCAAGGAAACGCATGAAGGCGCCGGAAAACAGCGCCGCGATCAGGAACGGAATGCCGAGGCCGAGGGAATAGGCGGCAAGCAGCAATGCGCCCTCGCCCACCGTTTCGCGTCCACCGGCAAGCGTCAGGATCGGCCCAAGCACCGGGCCGATGCAGGGCGTCCAGCCGAAGGCGAAAGCCAAGCCCATGACATAGGCGGCGACAGCGCTTGCCGGCTTGCCCTGCGACTGGAAACGCGCCTCGCGTGAGAGCAGTGGAATGCGCAGTATGCCGAGGAAATTCAGACCCATCAGGATGATGAGCACGCCGGCTCCCATCGCCAGCGGCTCCTGCCAGACGCGCAGCAGCCGGCCAATGGTCGAAGCCCCGGCGCCGAGCGCCACGAAGACGGTGGAGAAACCCAGCACGAAAGCGAGCGAGGAATAAAGCAGCGCGCCGCGTGTGCCCTGTCGTGCCGTCACACCCGCATTGCCGCGGAAATCGTCGACCGAAATGCCGGCCATGTAGCAGAGATAGGGCGGCACCAGCGGCAGCACGCAAGGCGACAAGAACGAGATGGCGCCCGCCCCGACCGCGCTGACATAGCCGATATCCAATGCCATTTCCAAGCTCCACTCAGTGGCGCCGATATAGCGACCCCAAGTCTTGTCCACCAATCACCGTTGCGTGGCAAGTCGTCGCTCCGGCCAAGCGGATTGCCCGGAAGAAACAGTCTCTCGGAAGCGTTTGTACAGAGGAGGCCGCGATTTCGCGCGCTTCTTCGGATCACCAGGGAGATTCCTAATGAAAACCATAACAGTCGGGCTGGCGGCGCTTTTGTTGAGCACTGCCGCGTCCTTTGCCGCCCAGGCATGGAAGGAAGCCGATGTCGGAGGCACCAAGATCTTCACCGACGCCAAGGGCATGACGCTCTATTCCTACGACAAGGACGAGAAGGGCAAATCGACCTGCTACGACAAATGCGCCGCCAACTGGCCGCCGCTCAAGGCCGAGGTCGGCGCAAAGACCGAGGGCGAATGGACCGTCATCGACCGAACCGACGGCACCAAGATGTGGGCCTATGATGGCAAGCCGCTCTACACCTTCGTCAAGGACAAGAAGGCCGGAGACATGAGCGGCGAAGGCGTCGCCGGCGTCTGGCACGCTGTGAAGGCCGATTGAGCTCAAACCTGATCACTGCTGTTCCGGCGGCTCCGGTCGCCGGACAGATCATCAAATTCGGCGGCCGTTCTCCGATCCGATCTGTTCAGGGTCCGCGCGCGCAACCCTCGGCCGTCGTGCAACTGATCGTCACGGCGGAACCACCAGCGCATTTTTCGCAAAGGGTGGCGCCGAGCCGACGTTCCCCCTATATTCAACGTGATTTGTTCCTCTCCCGGATTCGTTGTCGGCTTGCCCTCCTGGCGCCAACAACCTGGTTCTCGCCCTGAAATTTCACCCCGCATCCGCCGATTGCATACATCGCACAAGACATGCATTTTGGGCGTTCGCCCTTGACCGGATGCAAAAGCGCGGCCATGTGAGCGACAAATTGAACGAGATTTCGTCGCGCGCAGCGGAATCCTTCTGCCGCACCACAGCTGATATGAGACCTCATGGACGTAGTCGTCGTCGAATCGCCGGCCAAGGCGAAGACAATCAACAAGTACCTCGGAAAGAACTACAAGGTTCTGGCCTCGTTTGGCCACGTCCGTGATTTGCCGGCCAAGGACGGCTCGGTACGTCCGGACGAGGATTTTGCCATGTCCTGGGCGGTTGACACCGCCTCCGGCAAGCGGCTGGCCGACATCGCCAAGGCGGTGAAGGATGCCGACGGCCTTATCCTTGCAACCGATCCGGATCGCGAGGGCGAAGCAATCTCCTGGCACGTGCTGGAGGTGCTCAAGCAGAAGCGTGCGTTGAAGGACAAGACCGTCAGCCGCGTCGTCTTCAACGCCATCACCAAGTCGTCGGTGCTGGAAGCGATGGCCAATCCGCGCCAGATCGATGCGCCGCTGGTCGATGCCTATCTCGCCCGCCGGGCGCTCGACTATCTCGTTGGCTTCACACTCTCTCCAGTGCTGTGGCGCAAATTGCCGGGCGCCCGCTCGGCTGGCCGCGTCCAGTCCGTCGCATTGCGCCTGGTCTGCGACCGTGAATCCGAGATCGAGCGTTTCATCCGCGAGGAATACTGGCAGATCGCCGCACTGCTCGGCACACCGCGCAACGAGACTTTCGAGGCTCGGCTGACCGCGTTCGAGCGCAAGAAGCTGCAGAAGCTCGACATCGCCAACAAGGCGCAGGCCGACGACATCAAGGCGATGCTCGAAGGCGCGACCTTCAAGGTCGCCTCGGTCGAAGCCAAGCCGACAAAGCGCAATCCCGGCCCGCCCTTTACCACCTCGACATTGCAGCAGGCCGCCTCATCGGGCCTGGGCTTTTCGGCCAGCCGCACCATGCAGGTGGCGCAGCGGCTGTATGAAGGCATGGAGATCGGCGGCGAGACCACCGGTCTGATCACCTATATGCGAACCGACGGCGTCCAGATGGCGCCGGAGGCGATCTCGGCCGCACGTGATGCCATTGCCAAGGAGTTCGGTCCCAAATACCTGCCCGAAAAGCCGCGCCAATACACCGCCAAGGCCAAGAACGCCCAAGAAGCGCACGAGGCGATCCGCCCGACGGATTTCATGCGCACTCCGGCATCGGTCAGGCAATATCTCGATTCCGACCAGATGCGGCTCTACGAGTTGATCTGGAAGCGCGCCATCGCCAGCCAGATGCAGCCGGCCGAGATCGAGCGCACCACCGTTGAGATCGAAGCCGTCAACGGCGCGCGCACCGCCGAGCTGCGCGCCATCGGCTCGGTCGTTCGCTTCGACGGCTTCATCGCCGCTTACACCGACCAGAAGGACGACGACGCGGAAGACGAGGAAAGCCGCCGCTTGCCCGAGATCCGCGCCGGCGAGCAGCTAGCCCGTCAAGCGATCAACGCCACACAGCACACGACCGAGCCGCCGCCGCGCTACTCGGAAGCCTCGTTGATCAAGAAGCTCGAAGAGCTCGGCATTGGCCGCCCGTCGACCTATACGGCGATCCTGAAGACACTTGAGGATCGTGACTACGTCACCATCGACAAGCGCCGGCTGGTGCCGCAGGCCAAGGGTCGTCTGCTCTCGGCTTTCCTGGAAAGCTTCTTCGAGCGCTATGTCGAGTACGACTTCACCGCGTCCCTCGAGGAAAAGCTCGACGAGATTTCGGACGGCAAGCTTGCCTGGAAGGATGTGCTGCGCGACTTCTGGAAGGATTTTTCCGGCGCCGTCGCCGACATCAAGGAACTGCGCGTCACCGATGTGCTCGACGCGCTCAACGAGGAACTGGCGCCGCTGGTTTTCCCCACCCGCGAGGACGGTTCCAATCCGCGCATCTGCCCGAAATGCGGCACCGGTAATTTGTCGCTGAAGCTCGGCAAGTTCGGCGCCTTCGTCGGCTGCTCGAACTATCCAGAATGCTCCTTCACCCGCCAGCTCGGCGACGCCGCCAACCCGAATGGCGAGAACGGCGGCGGCGATGACGGCACCAAGGTGCTCGGCAAGGATCCGTACACGGCCGAGGAAATCACGCTGCGAAGCGGCCGCTTCGGCCCCTACATCCAGCGCGGCGACGGCAAGGAAGCCAAGCGCTCCAGCCTGCCCAAGGGCTGGACGCCGGAGTCCATCGACCACGAAAAGGCGCTCGCCTTGCTGGCGCTGCCGCGCGATGTCGGCCAGCACCCTGAATCCGGCAAGATGATTTCGGCCGGGCTCGGCCGCTACGGCCCGTTCGTGCTGCATGACGGAACCTACGCCAACCTCGAAAGCATTGAGGATGTGTTCTCGATCGGACTGAACCGCGCCGTCTCGGTGATTGCCGAGAAGCAGCTGAAGGGCAAGGGTGGCCGCAATGGCGGCACCGCCGCTGCCCTGAAGGAGCTCGGCGAACATCCCGATGGTGGCGGCAAGATCGTCGTGCGTGACGGCAAATACGGACCTTACGTGAATTTCGGCAAGGTCAATGCCACCTTGCCCAAGGGCAAGGATCCGCAGTCGGTAACGATCGAGGACGCGCTGGCGCTGATTGCCGAGAAGGAAGCCAAGGGCGGCGGCGGCAAGAAACCGGTTCGCAAGGCGGCGGCCAAGGCACCGGCGGCAAAGAAAGCGGCTGCCAAGAAACCGGCAGCAAAGAAAAAAGGATAGGTCAGCGTGGCGCGAAGGATCACCGGTAGAGGTCACGGCGATCCGCGCACCGCCGACAACAGGGCCAAGGTCAAGGACGATTACAAGCCCTCGCGCGACGAAATCCTGCGCTACATCGCCGAAAATCCGGATCGCGCGGGAAAGCGCGATATCGCCAAGGCGTTCGCGCTGCGTGGCGACGACCGCATCTGGCTGAAGGACATCCTGCGCGACCTGCAGGACGAGGGCCTGCTGACCAAGGAGCGCAAGAAACTTGCCCGCGTCGGCGCCCTGCCCCATGTAGCGGTACTCGACATTTTTGGCCGCGACGGCGATGGCGTCTTGCTTGCCCACCCGGCGGAAGCCGTCGGCAGCGGCGAGCCGCCCGTCATCTCCATCCGCGTTTCGCGAAGCGGCAATGGCCCGGCGCCGGGCATCGGCGACCGCGTGCTGGCCAAGACCTTCCCGACCGACGACGCGACCGGCCCCGCTTACACCGGTCGGGTGATGAAGATTTTCGAGAAGCGCACCGATGCGGTCCTGGGTGTGTTTCGCATTCTGCACGATGGCACCTTCCGCATCGAGCCGGTGGAGCGACGCCAGCCGGAACTGATCGTCGACAAGGAATTCCAGAACGGCGCGAAGAACGGTGATCTGGTCGAAGTCGAGCCGGCGCGAGCCTCCCGCTTTGGGCTGCCCAGGGCCAAGGTGCTGGCGGTGTTGGGCTCGCTGACCAGCGAAAAGGCGGTCTCGATGATCGCCATCCACGCCCACGATATCCCGCACATCTTTCCAGCCGACGTCATCGCGGAGTCCGAGGCCGTCGAGCCGGCCACGCTTGCCCATCGCGAGGACTGGCGCGACCTGCCCTTGCTCACCATCGACCCGGCCGACGCCAAGGACCACGATGATGCGGTGTTTGCGACGCCGGACGACGATGAGAAAAACCCCGGCGGCGTGGTCGCCACCGTGGCTATTGCCGATGTCGCCGCCTATGTCCGCTACGGCAGCGCGCTCGACCGAGAAGCGCTGAAGCGTGGCAATTCGGTCTATTTTCCCGATCGCGTCGTGCCGATGCTACCCGAGCGTATCTCCAACGACCTCTGTTCGCTGCGTGAAGGCCAGGATCGGCCAGCCTTGGCGGTCCGCATGGTTTTTTCGGCTGAAGGCCGCAAGATCAGGCATTCCTTCCACCGCGTCATGATGAAGTCGGCGGCAAAACTCTCCTACCAACAGGCACAGGCCGCGATCGACGGAGCCCCGGACGACAAGACTGGCCCGATCCTCGACAGCGTTCTGAAGCCGCTCTGGGACGCCTACGCTGTCCTGAAGCGCGGCCGCGACGGCCGCCAGCCGCTGGAACTGGACCTGCCGGAGCGCAAGATCATTCTGAAGCCGGACGGAACCGTCGACCGCGTCGTCGTGCCGGAGCGGCTCGACGCCCACAAGCTGATCGAAGAATTCATGATCCAGGCCAATGTCGCGGCCGCGGAGACATTGGAGGCGAAAAAGCAGGCGCTGGTCTTCCGCGTTCATGACGCGCCATCGCTGGCCAAGCAGGAATCGCTGCGCGAATTCCTGCAGACGCTTGGATTGTCGCTGGCGCGGGGCGCGCAGATGCGGCCTGCCCAGTTCAACGGCATTCTGGAGCGTGTTCGCGGCGACGACAATGAAGGACTGGTCAACGAGGTGGTCCTGCGCTCGCAGAGTCAGGCCGAATATTCGCCCAAGAATATCGGCCATTTCGGCCTTAACCTGAAGCGCTATGCGCATTTCACTTCGCCGATCCGCCGTTATGCGGATCTCATAGTGCATCGCGGACTTATTGCCGCACTGGGTCTCGGCCCAGGCGGACTGACACAGGATGAGGAGGCGCGGCTCGAAGATGTCTCGGTGCTGATTTCCGGCACGGAACGCCGAGCCATGGCCGCCGAGCGCGACACGGTCGACCGGCTGATCGCCGCCTATCTTGCCGAGCGTATCGACGACCGTTTCGACGCACGCATTTCAGGCGTCACCAAGTCAGGACTTTTTGTCCAATTGCCGCAGTTCGGCGCGGATGGTTTCATCCCGGTGTCAACCTTGGGCGGCGATTACTATATATACGACGAAGCGGCTCGCTCGCTTTTCGGAGAACGCAGCGGCAAGGGCTACCAACTGGCTGATCGTGTCGAGGTTCGCCTGATCGAGGTAGCGCCCATGGCCGGAGCGATGCGCTTCGAGATGTTGACCGACCCGAAGCCCCTGCCAGGCTCCAAGCGGTCGTTTCACAAGGCTAAGGGCCGCGCCCGCGCGTCGCAATCGCGTCCAGGTTCGCGCGGCAGGAGACGATGATGGAACAACAGGTTTTCGGTGGCGAGCATCACTCGGGCCGGACAGCCCGTCCGCTGTGGACGGCCATGAAGCGCGGCATGCTTGGCCGCTGCCCGAATTGTGGCGAAGGCAAGCTGTTTCGCGCCTTCACCAAGACCGTCGAAACCTGCAGTGTCTGCGGCGAGGAGATACATCACCATCGCGCGGACGACCTTCCTGCCTATCTCGTGATCGTCATTGTCGGCCACATCATTCTCGGCGCCTTCATGGGGGTCGAGGCGACCTCGACGCTCTCCACCTGGCAGCACATCGTCATCTGGGTGCCGCTGACGATCCTTTTGTCGCTTGCACTGCTGCAGCCTGTGAAAGGTGCCGTCATCGGGCTGCAATGGGCCTTCTATATGCACGGCTTTGGTGGCGAACACGACGTGATAGAGCCCCATTCCTGAGCTTAGGTCGCGGCCAGAACGCAGCCTGGTGCAACAGACCGACCGTGAAAGGCCACTTTCGCTTGCCCGAAGTTTCCGCTAGGTCCTGCGCATGGACGGTATGACCAAGGCGGAAGTCGACAGGATCGAGCGGAGCATGATCGCTCATAGCGACAAGCCAATTCGCCCGCGCGACGCGGCGACCCTTATCCTTCTGGACCGCAAAGGCGAGGAATTCCTCGTCCTGATGGGACGCCGCCATGCCAACCATGCCTTCATGCCTGGGAAATTCGTGTTTCCAGGTGGCCGCACCGACCCGGCCGACAGCCGTATCCCCGCAGCCAGCGCTCTGCACCGCGATGAAGAAATGAAGTTGCTTGCTGGTCCCGGCCGCACAAGCGCGACCCGCGCCCGCGCCATCGCGTTGTCCGCAATCCGCGAGACCTACGAGGAAGCCGGGTTGCTGATCGGCCGGAAAGGCGCCTTCACCACCGATAGCAGCGACTGGCAGGGTTTTGTCGAACACGGCGTGCAACCCTGCCTGGACATGCTGCGCTTCGTCGCGCGCGCCATCACGCCGCCCAACCGGGTGCGCCGCTTCGACACCCGCTTCTTCAGCGCCTGGCGCGACGACGTCGCGGTCGAACTGCCGGACGGCGGCCCGACCAACGAACTCGAGGAACTGGTCTGGCTGCCGCTTGCCAAGGCCAGGGAAGCTGAAATACCCGACATTACCCGAATGATCCTGGACGAGCTGGAAAACCGCCTCGCTCATGATCCGCTGCTGCGTCCGGGCGGTCCCGTGCCCTTCTATCGGCTTGTCCGCAACCGCTTCACCCGCGAAATTCTGTAAAACATCGAGTATTCAGACATCACATGACGGTCGATACCCAACCACAGGGCGACGAACGCGTACACTGGCTGCCGATGGTGGCGGCGATCTCGTCGATCAGCGTCGTCGGCATTGCCATCGGCCTTGGCATGCCGCTGCTCAGCGTCATCCTGGAAACACGCGGCCATTCAGCGTCGATGATCGGCCTCAACACCGCCGTAGCCGGCCTTGCTTCGATCGCAGGCGCTCCGCTTGCCACGCCACTCGCCATGCGGTTCGGCGTCGCCTGGACCATGATTGGCATGATCGCCGCCGGCGCGCTGGCCTTCGTCGGCTTTCATTTCGCGCCGGATTTCTGGATGTGGTTTCCCCTGCGCATCGTGCTGCATATCGCACTGACGGTGCTGTTCATCCTGTCTGAGTTCTGGATCAGCACCTCGGCGCCGCCACACCGGCGCGGGCTGGTGCTGGGTATCTACGCCACCGTTCTGTCGCTCGGCTTTGCTGCGGGGCCATGGATCTTCGCCCATCTCGGCAGTTCCGGCTTCAGGCCCTTCGGCGTCATCATCGTATTGGTGACATTGGCAGCCATACCGGTGCTGGCGGCGCGCAACGAGAGCCCGACAATCGTCTCGGACGGCGAAACCAGCAATTTCCTGCGCTACATATGGCTGGTGCCAACGGCGACCGCCGCCGTCCTCGTGTTCGGCGCCGTCGAGACCGGCGGCTTCGCGCTGTTCCCGGTCTATGGCAACCGCATCGGCTATTCCGAAGCCGACGCGGCACTTCTCCTGACCATGATCGGCCTCGGCAACGTGCTGTTGCAGATTCCCATCGGCATGATCAGCGACCGCGTCAGCGACCGCCGCTATCTGCTGCTTGCCTGCGCCACTGTGGGGTTCGCAGGCACGATCTTCATGCCCTTCTTCGCCCAGAACTGGCACCTGATGGCGGCACTTCTGTTCGTCTGGGGCGGCGTCGTCGCAGCCATGTACACGATCGGCCTCGCCCATCTGGGTTCCCAGCTTTCCGGCCACGAACTGGCCTCCGCCAACGCCGCCTTCGTGCTGTGCTACGGCGTCGGCATGGTGCTCGGTCCGCAGGCGATAGGCATCGGCATGGATGCGTTCGGACCGTCCGGCTTCGGCTGGTCTCTCGGTCTGTTTTTCGCGGCCTATATGGTGCTCGTCGGCGCCAGGCTTATCCGCAAGATCCTCTGAGCATGGGCTGCGTGGCCTCGCATTCACGATGACACGGCGACAGGCTGCTGACAGAACCGTGTCAGGAGCTCCCGGCTATAAGGAGACCTCAAAACACCTGAGTTGAGGACACTCCAATGATCGACAGCGGCTTTGAAACCACTTCGTTGCGCATGACACTACTCCTGCTTGTGACCTTTCAGGCGCCCGCCGCCGATGTCGACCGCATCATGGAAGCGGTGGTCGCGATCACCCCGCTGCGCATGGGCAAGTATGATCGCAATGCCTACCAGTCGGCTGATGGTATCGAACGCTACAGGCCGCTTGAAGGTGCTGCCGCCGGCCCGGAGACCGAATTGCGCAGACGCCCTGGCACGGTCGAGATTTCATTCGAATTGCCTGACGACCAGGCGCTGGCCGCCCGCGTCGTCGAAGCGATCTTCCAGGCGCATAGCTATCAGGAACCGGCGATCCGCATCCAGCCTATCCTTGCCAGCCGCTCCAAGGGACTGGACGATCGCGCCAATCCGAATCGCTGGTGGAACACCACCGGCGACTGGAAAAAGGCTGCCGCGCCGGCCAGGATAGAGGCAAACCGGGAGGTATTTCCGGCTGCCGACACCTCGATCAACGTCGCGATGTCGCCCGCCGCCGACCAGTTCCAGGACCATCGGGCTTGACTTTCCAGGCACGTTCTTTATGTGTCGCGCCAAGTTTCCCGCGTCCGGGTGTTTGCCCGTGCTCCAGCGGCCAAAACTCCACGAACATTAATGGACTGATATCATGGCCAAAGCCGCAAACATCAAGATCAAGCTTCTGTCGACCGCTGACACCGGTTTCTTCTACGTGACCAGCAAGAACAGCCGCACCAAGACCGACAAGCTGTCGTTCCGCAAGTACGATCCGGTCGCCAAGAAGCACGTCGAATTCAAGGAAACCAAGATCAAGTAATCTGGTTTTCCCGGAATGCCAAAACGCCGCCTATCGGGCGGCGTTTTTCGTTTTCAGGCTATTGAATTCATTGTTTTTTCTATTCTCGCCATATCGGCTACCCGACAGTCCTTCCCCCGGCTAGCCACATTGTAGCCCCGGCAAATTTGGCACGGCTTTTGTGGAGGGGGCGGTTGTTGCGTTTGTTGCCGGTCGAGGAAACGGGGGCAACGACATGAGAATACTGGCCGCGCTTTATTTATGCGCCGCATCCGCTACCGTCGCCCACGGCGAAACCCTTGGCTACGGCTCCCGCGCCGGCATGGAGGTGACGGTGGTGAGCAAGTCGAATATAGGCACGTCCCACGCCATCATAAATGTCAAACACACGAAGGCGAACGCTGTCACGTACTGCCGCGACTACGTCGGCAAGGTCACGCCCAGATGCGTGTCGGATGAATTGAAGGTGCCCCTCGCCGCGTCAATCTCGGCTAACTGCAAAACCGGAGAGTTCAGCACGTTGAATAGCGAAGGGTTTACGTTTTCCGGTCCCAACCCGAACTACGATCCCAACGATTCGGTGTCGCAACCTGAATATCGCCTCCTGAACTCGAATGGCGAAGCGATCGGCGGAAGTTCGGCGGACGGCTACAACGTGGCTTTGGACCAGTTCAAGGCGCTCTGCCCTGGAAGCGTCAAATAGACATTCTTCCGGCCACTCGCGCATGGACGGAGCCCCGCTATCTTGAAGGTGCACCTTGGCGCGATCTCACCTATCCTTGGCGCACCGCCTTGAAACCCTCGCACCGCAACTGATCGGTTCCGCCCTACCCGATGCGATCGCCGCTCTTGGGGTCGAACAGGTGAAGCGCCGCTGGATCAGCCGATAGCCGCACCATGTCGCCTGGCCTCACATTGCTGCGCCCCATGGCGAAGACGCAAACCTGCTGGTTGGCAAGCTTGACGTAGAACTGCGTCGACAGGCCAAGCGGTTCGACCACCTCGACCTCCGCCTTGAGCGACCCGTCCTCGGTCAGATGGATATGCTCCGGCCGCAGCCCGATGGTCAGTGCGTCGCCGTCCTTCAATGGCAATCCATCGGGCAGTGAGAGCGCCTGGCCGTCGGCCAGCACCGCGCTCGTCTTGCCGTCCTTGCGCACCGTCGCCGGCAGGAAATTCATGCCGGGCGAGCCGATGAAGCCGGCGACGAATATGTTGACCGGCCGATCGTAAAGCTCCAGCGGCGCGCCGACCTGCTGAACGAAGCCGTCATGCATGACGACGATGCGGTCGGCCATGGTCATCGCTTCGATCTGGTCGTGTGTGACGTAGACCGAGGTGGTCTTCAATTGCTGGTGCAATGCCTTGATCTCGGCCCGCATATGGACGCGCAGCTTGGCATCGAGATTGGACAGCGGCTCATCGAACAGGAAGACCTTCGGATCGCGCACGATGGCGCGGCCCATGGCGACGCGCTGGCGCTGGCCGCCGGAAAGCTGGCGCGGCAGGCGCTGCAGGAAGGTATCGAGGCCCAGCCGGCTGGCCGCGCTGCCGACGCGCTTGTCGATCGTCGCCTTCTCCGCCTTCTTCAAGAGCAGGCTGAAGCCCATGTTCGACGAAACGTCCATATGCGGGTAGAGCGCGTAGGACTGGAACACCATGGCGATGTCGCGATCCTTGGGCGCAACGTCGTTGACCAGCCGCTCGCCGATGCGGATTTCGCCGTCCGAGACCTCTTCAAGACCGGCGATCATGCGCAGCAGGGTCGATTTCCCGCAGCCGGACGGGCCGACCAGCACGACGAACTCGCCGTCTGCAATCTCGAGGTCGACACCGTGAAGGATCCGTACCGAACCGTAGTTCTTCGCGACTTTTTGCAGTGTAACGGAAGCCATCGATTATCCTTTGACCGCGCCGGCGGTAAGGCCGGTCACGAGATAGCGTTGCAGGAAGGCGAAGAAGATGCAGACCGGGATCAGCGCCAGGATGGACGCAGCCATCATCTGTCCCCAATCGACGGCGAACTTGCCGATATAGGTGAGCAGGCCAACCGCGAAGGTCTTCTTGTCGTCGCTGGAGATCAGCATCAGCGCGAACAGCAGCTCGCTCCACGCGGCGGTGAAGACGAAGCCAAGCGTCGCGCCCATGCCGGGCAGCGTCAGCGGCACGATCACCTTGCGCATTGCCTGGGCACGCGTGCAGCCGTCGATCATCGCCGCCTCTTCAAGATCCTTCGGGATGCCGTCGAAGAAAGACTGCATCAGGAAGGTGGCAAAGGCGGTGTTGAAGGCGGTGTAGATGATGATCAGCCCGATCAGGCTGTTGGTGAGGCCAAGCTCGCCCATGACGCGGTAGATCGGCGGAATGACCATCACCAGCGGGAAGGTCTGGGTCAGAAGCAGCATGATGGCGAGCGCCGCCTTGCCGCGGAAGGTGAAGCGCGACATGGCATAGCCGGCGAGCGTGGCGATCACGGTCACCAGTGCCGCCGTCGCCACCGAAACGATCACGCTGTTCAGGAAATAGCGAGGGAAATCAGAGGCTTCCAGAACCGTGTAGAAATTCTGGAACGTCGTCTGCGAGGGCCACAAGGTGATGCCCTCTGAATAGAGCAACCGTTCCGGCGTGACCGATATCTTCAGCGTCCAGAAGATCGGGAACAGCGCGAAGATCATATAGGCCGCAATGGCGCCATAGAGGCCGATGCCGCCGACGATGCGCGAAGAGGTGGAGCGTCCAGCGATCATCAGACATGCCTCACAAGCGAGCGCCGGATACCGATCAGCGCGATAGCATAGACAATGAGCAGCGCGAGCAGCAGCACCGCCACCGCCGAAGCGTACCCCTTGTCTAGCGACTTGAAGGCGCTGACGTAGACGTAAACCGGCACAGTGTTGGTCGAGCCGGCGGGACCGCCTCCCGTCATCACGAAGATCAGGTCGGCGAAGGTGGCGATCCAGATTGTGCGCAGCATGACGGTGATGACGATGGTCGGCGCCAGGAATGGCAGCGTCACCTTGCTGAAGCGCTGCCATGGCGAGGCGCCGTCGATCGCCGCCGCCTCATGCAATTCCGCGGGGATCGACTTCAGTGCAGCGAGCAGCGTGATGGCGAAGAACGGGATGCCGAACCAGATGTTGGCGATGATCGGCCCCCACATGGCGGTGGCGGGATCGGACAGGATACTGGTGGACGGATCAGACCTGAGCCCCAATACGAAAAGCCAGTGCGGCAGCGGCCCGATGATGGGATTGAACAGCCATGCCCAGGTCAGGCCCGACAGGAAGGATGGCACCGCCCAGGGCAGGAAGACCACCGCCTGAACGAGCTTGCGTCCGATGAACGGTTTGTCGAGCAGCAGCGCCAGGCCGAGGCCCAGGAAAAACTGGAAGAAAAGACTGGCGACCGTCCACCACAGCGTGTTGACAAGCGCCTGCCCCAGCACCGCGTCGGACAGCATGGCGTGGTATTGGCCAAGGCCGACAAATTCGGATTTGAAAGCAGAGAATTTGCGGAACGAATAGCTGATGCCGATGATGAGCGGCACCACCAGAACGACGATCAGAAGCACGATCGCCGGGCTGAGATAAAGCCATGGCTCGACCGCCGCATAGGACAGCCGCTTGCGGCGCGAGGCGCCGGCGGATCGTATTTCGGGGACGGCATAGGTCATGGATAGCTCTACGTTGAGAGGTGAATGCCGCGTAGGCGACAGCGCCCTTCCCGGGTCACGGGTGAGGCGTGGTCCGCGCATCGCCCGAAAAGCCAACTGCCTGGCTTTTCGCCCGGAGCGGCTGCGAAGGGGGCAGGATGCCTGCGGGCGGATGGGGGCAGCGCGAACCTTGGGGTGCTGACGCCGCCCTCATCCGGCCCTTCGGGCCACCTTCTCCCCGCAAACGGGGAGAAGGAAGAGGCGCCCTACTTCTTGTTCTTGGCCATCCAGTCCTGCTGCTCCTTGGTCAGGAAAGCAGCCCATTCGTCGGCAACGTCCTTGGCCGTCTTCTGGCCAAGCAGAACTTCCTGGAAGTTCTTGATCGCGACCTGGTCGACGAAGTTGCCGAGATTTTCCAGGTGGGTCGGCGGCGTCACCATTTCGTATTTGCTGGGGTCGCTCAGTTCCTCGAACCAGCCCTTGAACTGCTCGGTCTTGAAGTGCGCGTCCTGATCGGCGCCATTGTGGATCGGAATGACACCAACTTCCTTGGCCCAATCAAGATTGTCCTTAGGGGACAAAAGGGTCGCCATCAGCTTCCAGGCGTCGTCCTTGTGCTGCGAATTGGCGAACATTGCCCAGCCGCCATAGCCCAGCGTCGGGAACGACTTGCCCGTTGGCCCAACCGGCATCGGCGCCACGGCAAAATCATCAGCGCTCATCTTGTCGGCAATGCCGAGCAACGCATCCGGATCCTGGTTGATCATGGCGCAGGTGCCCGAATAGAAACCGGTGACGGTTTCGTTGAAGCCCCAGCTGACGGCATCCTTCGGCGCAAGGCCGTCCTTGTACATGTCGGCCAGCATCTGAAGGCCCTTGACCGATCCCGGATCGTTCATGGTCGACGTGCCGTCGGCGTTGAAGTAGCCGCCCTTCCCGTCCGCGATGTTCATGAACATGTGCATTCCGTTGAAGCCGCCGGGGCCGCCGCGCAGGCAGTAGCCATATTTGCCCGGCAGTGCCGAAATCTTTTTGGCGTCCGCGATGAATTCATCGAGCGTCGCGGGCGGACCGTCGAGACCAGCCTG
Source organism: Mesorhizobium shangrilense (assembly GCF_040537815.1). NCBI lineage: Bacteria > Pseudomonadati > Pseudomonadota > Alphaproteobacteria > Hyphomicrobiales > Phyllobacteriaceae > Mesorhizobium > Mesorhizobium shangrilense. The sequence goes on along the minus strand of NZ_JBEWSZ010000001.1, from coordinate 1,179,679 downwards.
CTTGAACAGTTTCTTGTTCCAGAACAGCGCGTTCACGTAGTAGCCATAGGGGATCATGTACTGCGTGTTGTTGACGGTGGAACCGAACTCCTTGGCCCGCTCGCCCAGCGTCTTGGCGTCAGCCCATTTGGCCATGTAGGGACCGAGATCCTCGAGCTGGCCATTGTTGGCGTAAAGGCCCATCCAGCGCTCCGGCATCTCGACCACGTCAGGCGTATCGCCGGCCTGCACCATGGTGAGGAATTTCTCGAAAGCCTGCCCCCAGGGCAGCGAGACCAGATCGACCTTGACGCCCGGATTGGCCGCCTCGAACTCGGCGATCTGTTTTTTCAGGAATTCCGTGCGCGGCGGGCTGGTGATCACCTCGACCATCTTGAGGGTCGTATCCGCCATCGCGGTTCCGGCGGAGATCGCCAGGCCCGCGGCCGCTGCAAGCATCACGCTCAGTCGTTTCATCTTGAACACTCCCATTTCAGTTTGCTGCTCCAGTTATTTTTTTGCTTTTTCGAAGGCCTGGGCCACATCCGCCCAGAGATCCTCGACATTTTCCAATCCGACATTGAAGCGGATGGTTCGGGGGCTGACGCCGAAGCGCGCCATCGAATTCACGCCCGGCGTCTGCTCGAGCGACGCCTTGGCAGGGACGACAAGGCTCTCATGCCCACCCCAGCTGACGCCGATGCGGAAATATTTCAGCGCATCGACGAAGACGGGGATGTCGATATCTTCGGTCACCTCGAACGAGAACAGGCCCGCATAGCCGGCAAGCGTGGCCTTGCCAGGATGGTTCGAATAGACGGGATGGTTGACCCGCTCCACATTGCCATGCGCCTTCAGCCGTTCGGCGATGGTCAGGCCGCTCTTCATGTGGTGTGGCAATCGCAGCGGCAGCGTGCGCAGCCCGCGCAACAGGAGCCAGGCCTCGAAGGGAGAAAGCTTGCCGCCAAGAAAGGAATAGGTCTGCTCGTTGATATGCTTGATATGAGCCGATGAACCCGCCACGACGCCGGCGACCGTATCACTATGGCCGCCGAGATATTTCGACGCCGAGTGAAGGACCAGGTCCACGCCGTGCAGGATCGGCTTCTGGAAAACCGGCGTCGCCCAGGAATTATCGATCGTGGTGATGATGCCCTGTTCCTTCGCCAACCGGGTCAGATGAGGCAGGTCCTGAAGCTCGAACATCATCGAGGTCGGGCTTTCGAGATAGAGCAGCTTTGCGCCGGGAAGTGCCGCCGCGACCGCATCCGGGTCCGAGCCGTCGACATAGTCGACCTTGATGTTCATCCGCGGCAGCAACCGCTCGAACAGCCGGTAGGCATCGCCGTAGCAATTGCGCACCGCCACTATCCGCTCACCCGCCCCGACGAACGCGAGCACGGTGGCGCTGATGGCCGCCATGCCGCTGGAAAAGCCGCGCGCGGCTTCGGCACCCTCAAGCGCCGCCACGCGGCTCTCGAACTCCATCACCGTCGGATTGTCGCCGCGCGAATAGATCGGCTGGCGTCGTTTGCCGGCGAATGTGTCGGCCATCTCGGCATAGTTGGCAAAGGTGAACAGCGAGGTCTGGTAGATCGGCGGCACCACCGCGCCACCCGGAAACGGCTCGTCGTGAGCCAGAAGCGTTGCCGCCTCGGCGAGATAGTCGTGATCGAAACCGGTTGGGTGCTCGTTCATTTCAGGTCCAGGAGTTTGAGTTTGGCGGCGCCACGCTTGAGGTCGTTCTCTACGGTGGCGATCAGCTTCAGCGCCTCGGCGCGTGCGCCCTCGGGGTCACCGTCGGCGATGCGCTCGTAGATGGTGCGATGGTAGGGAAAGCTGGCGTGGCCAAAATCGCGCACACCGAGCGGGTGCTCCCAGAAGCGGTGGAACAATTCGTGCATGGCGGAGATGATCTGCTCGAACAACGGGTTGCCCGAGACCCGGTAGATCGCCTGGTGAAATTCCCAGTCCTCATCCGACGACATGCCGTCACGCATGAGAAAAGCCTGCTCCATGGCGTCCAGCTTGCGAGCGATCTCCGCGATATCCGCCAGGCTTGCGCGCTCAGCGCAAAGTGCTGCCGCTTCTGCCTCCAGCGCACGGCGGATTTCCAGCGTCTGCATCAGGCTGGTGAAATCATTGCCGCCCGCCAGCGTCAGCGGCATATGCAGCATGTCGGCCGATACAGCCGCCTTGAGATAGGTGCCGCTGCCTTGCCGCCGTTCGACAAGGCCCAGCCCCTCCCAGCGCGTCAGCGCCTCGCGCACCGTATTGCGGCTGACCTTCAGCCGCTCGGCGAGAATGCGTTCGGTCGGAAGTTTTTCGCCGGGCTGCAAGGCCTCGGCACTGACAAAGCCCACCAACGCTTTCAGCACGGCGTCGTCGCGCGCCGTCGTCTGTATGGGTGGCAGGCTGTTCTGGTCCACAAATCCTCCAAGTGGTTCAATGGCCCAACCAATTTCTGCACAGAAGAAAGCTCCTGTCAACCAAATGTCAGGAGCGAGAACGGCTTTCACCGGAAATCGCGAGCCGAGAGCTGGGCGGCAGACATGCAGATAGGCGCCGCGACGCGACGGCCAGCTTCAAGGGCCGTTCCGTCAACAACCAGCACCTTCAAAGGCCTAGCAGGGAGTCCTGATGTGTTTTGGAAAAAGGGGGCCGGTCGGCGTTTGGCAGCGGTACGAGGAGGCCACTATGTGCCAGCGCCGGCCGGCCGACCCCACGGACCCAGGAGATGCGGCGGACCTGAGACATGGGGTATTCTTGGGATTGACCGGCAATCTACCCTCGCGCCGGCCAACTTTTGTCTGCCACCACACTCGCCCAAGAACTGATGAAAATCAACAGTTTCTTAACCACGGCTCGCGAATCGCTTGGATTAAGGTAAATTCGTAACCCTGTCGGCTTCGCTGGATAATCGGGCGATCGCCCCTACGCCGCCTTGGCGACGACGCGGTTGCGGCCGCCGCTCTTGGCTTCGTAGAGCGCAAGGTCGGCGCGCTTCATCAGCGCCGCGACGGTGTCCACGCCCTTCAGCACGGATGAGACGCCGACACTGACGGTGACTTCGATGGTCTTGCCGTCTTGACCGACCGCGAACGGAAGCTGTGCGATCTCCGCGCGGATACGCTCGGCGACCTTCTCGGCCACCGTGCCATCCGTATCCGGCATCACCACGACGAACTCCTCGCCACCAAAACGACAGGCCAGATCGATGCCGCGCACATTCTTGCGCAGCCGCCGCGCGAATTCACGCAGCACCTCGTCACCGCCATCATGGCCATGCGTGTCGTTGATGCTCTTGAAGCGATCGAGATCGGTGATCATCACCGACAGCGGCCGCCGCCGCGCCACGGCGCGCTCGAACAGCGTCTGCAGGTGGCTGTCCAGATAGCGGCGATTGTGCAGCCCGGTCAGGCCGTCGGTGACCGCCATCTCGATCGTCTGGGTGACGCTGGCGCGCAAATGGTCGTTGTAGCGTTTGCGGCGCACCTGCGTGCGCAGGCGCGCCGTCAGTTCATGCTGGTCGATCGGCCGCATCAGGTAATCGTTGATACCGAGTTCGAGGCCGCGGATGATGCGGGCCTCATCGCCTTGCTCCGCCAGCAGGATGATCGGCAGGAAGCGCGTGCGGTCGAGCGATCGCAATTGCGAGCAGAGCCTGAGCGGATCGAAATCGGTGAAGGCCGTCGAGATCAGCACGCATTCATAGGGAAGTTCCGCAGCCTGGAAGAAGCCGGCATGCGGATCCATGGCAAGGTCGACGTCGGCGCTGCCGCGCAGCATTTTCTGGATACGGTCGAAGGAGGATTTGCGCTCGTCGATCAGAAGCACTTTCGGCGTCGTGTCCTCGGAGGCGAAACTGCGGCTGAGCAGTTCCTCGATGCCGATGTTACGCGTGGTCGAGGCGCGCAACCGCAACTCGTCGGTCAGCGACTTCAGCCGCACCAGGCTTTTGACGCGCGTCATCAGTTGCAGGTCGTTGACCGGCTTGGTCAGGAAATCGTCGGCGCCAGCCTCGAGGCCGCGCACCCGGTCCGAAACCTGGTCCAGCGCCGTGATCATGACGACAGGAATGTGCGAGGTCGCGGGATCGCTCTTAAGCCGCCGGCAAACCTCGAACCCGTCCATATCCGGCATCATCACGTCGAGCAGCACGACGTCGACCTTGCCGTTCTCGCACGTCTCGATCGCATCCGGCCCATTGGTCGCCGTCAGCACCTCGAAATACTCGGCAAGCAACCGGACCTCTAGCAACCTCACATTGGCAGGGATGTCGTCGACGACGAGGATCCGCGCGGTCATTTCACAACGCTCCGGCTCGGCTGGAAGGGCACATCATGCATCGCCCAGATAGGATTTGATGGTTTCGATGAAACGCGGCACCGAGATCGGCTTGGAAATATATGCCTCACAACCGCCCTGACGAATACGTTCCTCGTCGCCCTTCATGGCGAAGGCAGTCACCGCAATGACCGGGATGGAATGGAGGTCATCATCCTCCTTCAGCCATTTGGTCACTTCCAGGCCCGACACTTCCGGCAGCTGGATGTCCATCAAGATGAGATCAGGCCGATGCTGCCGCGCCAGATCCAGGGCTTCCAGGCCGTTGCGCGTGCGCACAGTCTCATAGCCGCTTGCTTCGATGAGGTCCCGAAAGAGCTTCATATTGAGCTCATTGTCCTCGACGATCATGACCTTCTTAGGCATCCAATTCCCGTCCCGGCCGTCCTTCGACTTGAAGGCAACCGTCATGCGTCCCTGTCGAAGCGCACCAAACCCTGCTTCACTTTACGGCAATATGATTGACGAAACGGAAATCCGCTGCGTGAAAAGCTGCCCGGATTCCACCTCGAACGCCGCTTGGAAGGGGTTGGTGGCTTGCCGCAAGCGACGCTTGCCATTACTGCGGAAACAGACTCATCCCGCACACCCTGAAGGTAGTGATGGCAAACGTAGCGTCAATGCGCGAAGAAGCGGAAACCATTGCCGTGAAGGCTCTGGCCTTCGTTGCCTCGGATCCGGAGCTGTTGCCCCGCTTCCTGGCGATCACCGGCATCGAGGCGCATTCCATCCGCCTGGCGGCCGGCGAACCGGGATTCCTGGCCGGCGTCCTGCAATTCATTCTCGCCCACGAGCCGACGCTCCTGCGCTTCGCCGAGGAAACAGGCACGCCGCCTGCCTCAGTCGGCAAGGCGCTGCGGGCACTTCCACTTGGCGACGACAATCATGAGCATTCGATATGAGCGATGACCCCGAAACCGCGCGACAGATAGCCGAACTTGCGGCCGACGACCGGCCATTGCTGATACTCGACGTCGACGATGTCGTGCTCGAATTCATCCGCCCCTTCCCCAATTTCCTCAAGGCCCGCGGCTTTGGTCTGACACTGGCTTCGTTCCGGTTGACCGGCAACATTGCCGAGCAGGCAACCGGCAGATTGGTCGAGCAGGCGGAAGTGACGGCGCTTCTGGACGATTTCTTTCACACGCAGGCTGACTGGCAAAGCATCACCGACGGCGCGGCCGAGGCGCTTTCAGCGCTCGGCGACCGGGCCGAGATCGTCATGCTGACGGCCATGCCGCACAAGCATCGCGCTGTCCGCCGCGCCCATCTCGATGCCCTCGGTCTGAATTACCCGCTGCTGACCACCGAGATGGCCAAGGGACCGGCAGTGGCCAAGCTGCGCGGTGACAAGGGACGCCCCATTGCATTCGTCGACGATCAGCCGCCGAATCTGGTGTCGGCGCGCCATTCGGTCGCCGACGCGCATCTTTTCCACCTGATGGCCGACAATTCGCTGCGCGAATTCCTGCCGCCGATACCCGACGACATCGTCGTCGTGCAGGACTGGCCCGAGGCGGCGCCGAAGATCGCGGCAGCCCTCGGACTTTAAACCCGCCAAATCAAATAGTCAGCGCGGTTCGCCATTCCCTTTCAAATGCGAACAGGGCCGATCGATATTCATCGACCGGCCCCGCCTCTGGTCAAATCTCGTCGCGTTTACTTGCTCTCCTGAGAAGGCTGTCCCATCTGGGCGCCTGAATCGCCACCATCGTCATCGCTGCTGTCGTCGGTTGCGCCGCTGTCATCGGCGACTGGATCGGCAGGCTTCACCATGACGCCGTTGACCGTCACCGAGCCATCCGCCTTGGTGTTGACGACCCATTCGAGACGGCCATCGGGGAGCGTCTTGGCAAAACCTTTGACGACGAGCGCGACAGGGACGTATTGCGCGGCGTCCGGATCGGACTTTGCCGCCGCCTGCAGGGTTTCAACGATCTTGTCATAGCCGCCAATATCAACCTTGAGATTGGCCTCGGGCTTCTCGTCGGGGAACGTCATCTCGCCCTCCACCGCGACGTCCATGTTGGCGTTCTTCACTGTGCTGTGCCCGATGACGACCTTAGGCGTCTTGGCCAGGAAGTCAGCGGTCAAGGTATCGCCAAATTCGGCCGACAGCGGCGGATTCTGGTTGAGATCGAAGGCATCGATTGCCTTCTTGGCCATAGTGTCGAGATCAATGTTGGCGCCGCCAAAGTTCAGGTCGATATCGGTCGGCAGCAGGGCGACGCTCCAGTCGGGCAGCACCTGCGTCGGGATGGTCAAACCTGACGCCTTGATCGCATAATTGACCGTTCCGCTCTGCGCGATTCCGTCCATTCCGAATGCGGTGCTGAGCTGCGCCGCGCCGAAATTGCCGACGGGGCTCGCCACAGCCAAATCCTTGAACCCGTAGCTTCCGTCGACCCGCTCCCACAAAGGCAAGGCGGCGCGCAGAAGCGTCTTGAGCTGCGCCTGGTTGGCCTTGAGCGTGGCCTCGTCTTCGTTGGCCACCGCAAATGCCAGCAGGTCGAGCAACGGCTTTGTCTGCACGCCCTTGCCAGTCGCCTCCAACGACACTTCCGGCGACTTGATGGTGACCGGGAATTTCAGCCCGCTTTCCGCGTCGTCGAAATTGATCGCTTCGACAAAGCTCGACACCTTTTGCGATGTGGTGAAATCGACGCCGCCATTCGCGGACTTGGTCCCGGCAATGGTCGCGGTGGCAGCGCCGGCACTGACATCGATGTGCTGCTTGGCATCCTTCGATGTCATCGTCATGCCGGCCATCGAACTGGCGCCGCTGGTGAACGCCGCCAGATTGGGATCGTAGACCCCGGAACCCTTGCCGTCCTTGATCGAGAACTGCGTGCTTTGCAGCCCCTCGGGCCCGTTGAACTCGAAGGATGCGCTTTGCGAAAAATCCATCGAAACATCCCAGGATCCATCGCTGCGCGGTTTAACCAGCAAGGCATAGGGGGCAAAGTCGAATTTCAGCAGCTTCTGGTCCGGAAACATCGCGGCAAGTGTCTTGAGGTCGAAAGCGATCTTGTAGGCATCGCCTTCCACGGAGACCTTCAGCACGCCCTTGTCGACCGCCTGCTTGCCGACATAGCGGGACAGATTCTCGGAAAGATGCGTCGCACCCTGGCTGTCGACTGTCTGTCCGAAAGCAGGCGCGCTCAGCGCAACAAAGAAAGCAAATGGCAGGGCACGGTTCACGCAAATTCTCCGTTTGGCCTTAGATGGCGAAAACATATCGCTGTTCTGGTAGGAAAATACCATCACAGCCGCAAGACGGGCAGCGACAATCGGGCGTTTGCCTCAAAGAATCAACCGCATCAGCGGCCGGCCCGCCTTGCGTTCGAGAAGCCTCTCGAAGCCGGCTTTCTCGAAAACCCGCGACGAACCGACAAAAAGTCCGATCGAGCGCGAATCCCTGGACAGATCGATCGGGCAGGCCTCGACCAGTCGCGCGCCACTCTGTCGGGCGAACGCGATGCCACCTTCCACCAGACGGTGGGTCACGCCCCTGCCCCGCGCCCTGGCGCGGATGAAAAAGCACGAAATTGCCCAGACGCCCGGATCCGCCGCATCGACTGGGTCGACCGGCGCTGAGCCCCTGCCCCGATTGTTCCATTCGGGCACGTCGGCGCGCGGACCGATCTGCATCCAGCCAACCGCCTGGCCGTCCTCATATGCCAGCAGGCCCGGCGGCGGGCCGGCTTCAATGCGCGCCTTGATATGGTCCTTATTGCTTTCGCGATCGCTCGCCCGACGCACTGCCGGCGCCAGCCGGAAATGCGTGCACCAGCAGCCGTAGCAGGCGCCTTGCTTGCCGAACAGGTCCTCGAAATCCGCCCAAAGCTCGGGTACCAGCGGCGCGACGGTCGTGCTCATACGTTCTCCCCAGGCCAGCCTTGTCGCCGGCCCTGCACTGTCGTACCATTGCCTCTGTTCTCTTTATGTTCGCAGTGATGGCGGCCCCTGTCAACAATCCCGATCACGGTTTTTGCCGCGACTGCCTGACTTTTCAGCGCGGCGAGACTCGCCGGTGCGAGCGGTGCGGCAGCCCTCGCCTCACCCGCCATCCCGAGCTTTACCGGCTGCATCTTGCCCATATCGACTGCGACGCCTTCTACGCAGCCATAGAAAAACGCGACAATCCGGCGCTGAAGGACCGGCCCCTGATCATCGGCGGCGGCAAGCGCGGCGTTGTCTCCACCGCCTGCTACATCGCCCGCATCCAGGGCGTCCGCTCGGCAATGCCGATGTTCAAGGCCCTCGAAGCCTGCCCGGAAGCCGTTGTCATTCCGCCGAACATGGAGAAATACGTGCGCGTCGGCCGCGAGGTGCGCGCCATGATGCAGGCGCTGACGCCACTGGTCGAGCCGCTCTCCATCGACGAGGCGTTCCTGGATCTCGCCGGAACCGAGCGGCTGCACGGCCTGCCGCCGGCGGTGGTGCTGGCGCGGTTCGCGCTCGCCGTCGAAAAGGAGATCGGCATCACGGTTTCCGCCGGCCTTTCCTACTGCAAGTTCCTGGCCAAGATAGCGTCGGATTTCCGCAAGCCGCGCGGCTTTTCGGTGATTGGCGAGGCGGAGGCGGTCGGCTTCCTGGCCGAGCAGCCGGTGACGATGATCTGGGGTGTCGGCAAGGCCTTCAACGCGACGCTCGAACGCGACGGCATTCGCACCATCGGCCAGCTGCAGCGCATGGATCGCAGCGACCTGATGCGCCGTTACGGCACAATGGGCGACCGGCTCTACCGCCTTTCGCGCGGCGAGGACGTCCGCCGTGTCGATCCTGACCAAGATGCCAAGAGCGTATCGGCCGAGACCACCTTCGACACCGACATCGCCTCGCTGGAAGAGTTGGTCGCGGTGCTGAGGGGCCTTTCGGAAAAGGTCTCGGCCCGATTGAAGAAATCACGAATTGCCGGACGCACCGTGGTGCTGAAGCTGAAGACCCAGGATTTCAAGCTTCGCACGCGCAACCGGCAGCTCGGCGATCCGACCCGGCTCGCCGACCGCATCTTCCAGACCGGGGTGGAGCTGCTTCGCAAGGAAACGGATGGAACAAAATATCGGCTGCTCGGCATCGGCGTCAGCGATCTCTCGGACGACGACAAGGCCGATCCGCCCGATCTCGTCGATGTCCAGGCGCGCAAGCGCGCCATGGCCGAAGGGGCGATCGATGCCCTGCGCGACAAGTTCGGCCGCAAGGCAGTGGAAACCGGCTACACCTTTGGCAAGGGCCGCAGCGCCCATCCGCCGGAGCCAATCGAGGATTAAAACAGACGTTTACAGACGTTCAGGTGCGCAGAAGATCAATCCGGCTTGTCACCACGCCCTTGCCGGTTTTCGGGTCACGGTCGACAACGGTCAGCCGCATGCCGCCGCCTGTCTTCTCAACCGTCAACTTCGCGCTACGTTCACCGTTGATCACTTTGGCCCAATGGATGATGAGATTGATCGCATTGCCCGAGCGGCTGCCGGTGAGTTGCGCAGGCCCGGTGCGGGATCCGATATAGGTACCCGTGTACTTCGCCCCGCTGGACTTCAAATCCGCGCTGATGTCGCGCGTGACCAGGACAAGTCCGCGGCATGTACCGTTCAGCGACAAGGAAGTCGACGTTGCGTTGGACTTGAAGGTGCAAGATACGCTCAGAGTCGGCGCATCCGTGTCGACCTTGACGGTGCCCTTCCCGGCAAAACTCCCCTGAAGTGACTGGAGAAATTTGCTCTCGTCGGCATGCGCCGCGCCAGCCGCGACCAACAGACAGCCAACAACAGCAAATCGCCCAAATAACCTCATTGAAGCTCTCCTTGTTGGCGCGTGAAGCACAACGCTTCTGTTGACGCTCGACAAATCCCCTGGCTCAATACGTCGCTCCACGGCAGGTTCCGCCTGCAGTATGGCGGTTTTGCAGCCTCTGGTCATCCCCGCTGGCCCAGTCGAATGCGCTGTCTCATGGTTGCGGTGACGGCCCCAGCTTGCGACATAGCTCCGATGTCAGCCACACCTTCAATCCCCAAGGCAGCCTTCTGGATGGCGCTTTCGGTCACCTCGTTCCTGGGGATGTCCATCGCCGGTCGCGCCACCACGGCGGAACTCAATGTGTTCCAGGTGCTGGAACTGCGTTCGGTGATCGGCTTCTTCATTCTGCTGCCGCTGGTGATGGCGAGCGGCGGCTTCGCGGCGATGCGCACCGAACGCCCTCTCGCGCATATCGCTCGCAACGTCGTTCATTATTCCGGCCAGGCGGCATGGCTTTATGCGCTGACGCTGATTCCATTGGCGGTGCTGATCTCCATCGAGTTCACCACGCCGATCTGGACGGCGATCCTGGCGGTAACGTTTCTCGGCGAAAGGCTGAGCCGTGCACGGCTCGCCGCGATCGTTCTCGGGCTGATCGGCGTTGTCATCATCGTGCGCCCCGGTTTTGGTTCGGCTGATCTCGGGCACGTCGTTGTCCTCGGCGCGGCCGTCTGCTTCGGCATATCGCTGGTGCTGGTCAAGTCGCTGACCCGAACCGACAGCGTGGTGCGCATCATCTTCTGGATGCTGATCATCCAGTCGGTGGTCGGCCTTGCTCCCGCACTCTACGAATGGCGTAACCCGCCGCTTTATCTCTGGCCGTGGATCCTGTTGATCGCCTTCACCGGCATGTCGTCCCACTTCTGCATGGCCCGCGCGCTGACCTATGCCGACGCCACCGTCATTTCACCGATGGATTTCCTGCGCGTGCCGCTGTCGGCACTGGTGGGTTGGCTGCTCTACAGCGAGCAGATCGACGTCTTCACTGCTGGCGGCGCGCTGCTGATCCTGATGGGCAACCTGCTCAATCTGCAGCGAAAACCGATAAAACCGGCCGAAGTGGCGGCTTCGTAGCGCTACCCAAAGTCAGTTGCCGTCGTCGGGTATGTTGAGGACATGGCCACAGGCCTTGCAATGCACGGCATCCGGTTCATGCCGCTGCAACCCGCACTGCGGACAGGGAAAGAACACCTTGGTCGGCCGGAAGATCGCCTGGGCCAGCCTGACGAACAGCGATATGCCGATGATCATGGTGACGATGGCCGTCAGCTTGCCGGCGATGCCCGGCAGCACGATGTCGCCGAAGCCGGTCGTCGTCACCGTGGCAACGGTGAAATAGAGCGCGTCGACGTAGTTCTCCAGGCCAGCGCCGTTGCGGAAGAAGAACGTGTAGACAAAACCGGTGATGACGAACAGGAAGGTCACCAGATTGATGACAGCCTGGCTCGCTTCGCGCCAGGGTTTCAGGCCGCGCATTTCGAAATGCCGCCAAAGCGAGCCGCTGCGCGACAGCGACCACAGCCGCAGGATGCGCAGAAAAGCCAGATTAGCCAGCGCCGTCGGCATCAGCAATGTCAGCAGGATAAAGATATCGACCCATGATGTCGGCTGCTTCAGCTGGCGCAGCATGTCGTTTGAGGCGAGCAGCCGGGCAGCTATGTCTGCCGCGACGAGTGCCGCCACCGCATAGTCGAGCCACAGAAACGAGGCCGACTGTTGCAGGACCGGTGCGGCGATGAAGAAGGCGATGATGGCCAGATCGATGACAATTGCCGCCACCTGGAACCGGAAGGCCGCGGGCGTGCGCCCGTGATAGAGCTTGCGCAGCCTGTTGCGCAGCCGCGCCAGTGCCGAACCATTCTGCAATCCGCCACCGTCGTCGCTCTTCATGGCGATTGCGATAGCGTCTGCGTCGAGCCCAGTCCAGCCGACTAGACGAGCTCAACCTCGACCACGCCCGGCACCGCGCGCATGGCCGACGCGATCTGCGGCGAGATGCGGTAGCGGTTGGGCAACTCGATCTCCACCTCGCCCGCGCCCTCTTCCTTGATCAGCACAAAACTGACCTGCCCCTCGCCCCTGACGGTCAACTGGTTCGCCAGCGTGTTGATCGGCGTGGCGTTGCGCACGAAGATGCGCAGCGCCTTCTGAATGCGGCTTGCCTCATCCTCTAGCGATTGTACCGAGTTGATGCGCAGATTGACGCCTTCCGGCCTGTCCTCGGCCGCAACGGTGATGACAACGGAGCGGCCAGCCTCCAGAAGGTCGCGGTACTGCGCCAGCCCTTCCGAAAACAGCACGGCCTCATACTGGCCGGATGTATCGGAAAAGGCGATGACGCCCATCTTGTTGCCGGTGCGCGTCTTGCGCTCCTGCTTGGACGTTACCGTGCCGGCAAGACGGCCGGCGGCAGCACCGCGCTTGACGGCCGCCGAGAACTCGCCCCAGTTCTGCACCCGCATCTTCTGCAGGGCAGCCTTGTATTCATCAAGCGGATGGGCCGAGAGATAGAAGCCGACCACCTGGAATTCGCGGTGCAGCCGGTCGGCGGCGAGCCACGGTTCGGTCATCGGAAGGTTGAGCGCCTGTGACTGGGCGCCAAGCGATGCACCGAAAATGTCATGCTGGCCGGAGACCGCATTCTGCTGCGCCAGCGACGCCAGCCCCATCATCCGTTCGACGCCCGCCATCATCGACGCGCGGTCATGGCCGAAGCAATCGAGCGCGCCGGCTGTGATCAGGCTTTCAAAGACACGCTTGCCGACAATCTTGGGATCGACGCGTTCGCAGAAGTCGGCGAGGTTCTTGAACGGCTTTTCGCCCCGCATGGCAACGATGTGCTCGACCGCCGCGTCGCCAACGCCCTTGAGTGCTGCCAGCGAATAATAGATGCGGTTCTCACCCACTTCGAAGGGACGGAAGCTGGTCATCACCGATGGCGCCAGAACCTCGATGCCAAGCCGTAGCGCGTCCTGGCGGAAATCGGCGAGCTTGTCGGTGTTGCCCATGTCGAGCGTCATCGACGCCGCCAGGAACTCGACCGGATAATGCGCCTTCAGATACGCGGTCTGGTAGGAAACGACCGCATAGGCGGCGGCGTGCGACTTGTTGAAGCCATAGTCGGCGAACTTGGCCAGGAGATCGAAAATGAAGTCGGCTTGCGGCTTGCCGACGCCGCGCTCGACCGCGCCCGAGACGAAGCGCTCGCGCTGCTTGTCCATCTCGGCGCGGATCTTCTTGCCCATGGCGCGGCGCAGAAGGTCGGCTTCGCCTAGCGAGTAGCCGGACAGCTCCTGCGCGATCTGCATCACCTGTTCCTGGTAGACGATGACGCCCTGCGTCTCCTTCACCAGATGGTCGATCTTGGGATGGATAGACGCCATCTCCTCCTCGCCATGCTTTCTGGCGTTGTAGGTCGGGATGTTCTCCATGGGGCCCGGCCGGTAGAGGGCAACCAGCGCGATGATGTCCTCGATGCAGTCGGGCCGCATGCCGATCAGCGCCTTGCGCATGCCCGCACTTTCCACCTGGAACACGCCGACCACTTCGCCGCGCGACAGCATGGCGTAGGTTTCGGCATCGTCGAGCGGGATATTTGCCAGGTCGATCTCGATGCCGCGCCGGCGAATGAGCTTCACCGCCGTCTCCAGCACGGTCAGCGTTTTCAGGCCGAGGAAGTCGAATTTCACCAGCCCGGCCTGCTCGACATATTTCATGTTGAACTGGGTGACCGGCATGTCCGAGCGCGGGTCGCGATACATCGGCACCAGTTCGGACAGCGGCCGGTCGCCGATGACGATGCCGGCGGCGTGGGTCGAAGCGTGGCGGTAGAGCCCTTCCAGCTTCTGCGCCATGTCGAGCAGCGTCTGCACGATCGGCTCGCGTTCGGCCTCTTCGGCAAAGCGCGGTTCATTTGCGATGGCTTCGGCGAGCTTCACCGGATTGGCCGGGTTCTGCGGCACCATCTTGGACAGCTTGTCGACCTGGCCGTAGGGCATTTGCAGCACACGGCCGACGTCGCGCAGCACGGCGCGGGCCTGCAGTGTACCGAAGGTGATAATTTGGCCGACCTGTTCGCGGCCATATTTCTGCTGGACGTAGCGGATGACCTCTTCGCGTCGGTCCTGGCAGAAGTCGATGTCGAAGTCGGGCATCGACACGCGGTCGGGATTGAGGAAGCGCTCGAACAGCAGCGAGAAACGCAGCGGATCGATATCGGTGATGGTCGTCGAATAGGCGACCAGCGAACCGGCGCCCGAACCGCGGCCCGGCCCGACCGGTATGCCTTGCGCCTTGGCCCATTTGATGAAGTCGGCAACGATCAGGAAGTAGCCCGGAAACTTCATCTTGGTGATGATGCCGAGCTCGAAATTCAGCCGCTCGCGATATTGCTCGACCGTGTAGCCTTTCGTCGGGCCATGCGCGGCCAGCCGCGCATCGAGCCCTTCATGTGCCTGGCGGGTGAGTTCGTCGGCCTCCGCCTGCACGGCGGCATCGTTGTCGGCGACATCGCCGCCAGTGAAACGCGGCAGGATCGGATTGCGGTTCTTCGGATAGTAGGAACAGCGCATCGCAATCTCGACGGTATTGTCGATCGCTTCCGGCAGATCGGCGAACAGCCGCGCCATATCGGCCTGACCGCGCAGGAAATTGTCGGGCGTCAGCCGCCGGCGATTGTCGGCGGCAACGACCGAGCCCTCGGCGATGGCGATCAGCGCATCATGCGCGTCGTAGTCGTCGCGCGCCGAGAAGAATGCCTCGTTGGTGGCGACCAGCGGCAATTCATGGGTATAGGCAAGATCGATCGACAATTGCTCGATCACCCGGTCATAGCCGGAGACCCGATCCAGCTCGACATAGAGCCTGTCGCCAAACATGGCCTTGAGGGTCAAAAGCCGCGCCTCGGCGAGATCCCGGCGATCTTCCTTCAGCGCAATGCCGATCGGGCCGCGCGGTCCGCCGCTGAGGCAGATTAGACCATCGCAATAGCCTCGCATCATCTCGGTGGTCAGATGCACCGGTTCGCCCGGAGGCGTTTCGAGATAGACGCGGCTGACCAGTTTGACCAGATGCGCATAGCCTGCCTCGGTGGCGGCCAGCAACACCACGGGCCGCATGTCCGGACCCTGCCGCCGGCGGTCGCGCTGGCCGTCGCTGTTCTCGCCGGAAAAAGCGAGCGCGATCTGGCAGCCGATGATCGGCTGGATACCGTCCTTGACCGCCTTCTGCGCGAATTCCAGCGCACCGAACAGATTGTTGGTGTCGGTGACGGCGATGGCCGGAGCCTCGTCCTTGACCGCGTGGCCAACGATCTTGCCGAGCTGGAGCGCGCCTTCGAGCAGCGAATAGGCCGAATGCACGCGCAGATGAATGAAGGGACGCGCCGGAGCCTCCGGGCGCGCGGCCTGGATCGCAGCTTCGCGCTTCAGGGGATCGCGTGGAAGTCTGTCATCCGCCATGGTGTTTTCGCGCCGTTCGAAAGGACTCAGGTCATCAGGATGTATTGTCCGGGACGGCCGGATGCGAGTCCAGCGATTGCCTGTTCACAGATAGGTCGCGGCCAAACGAAACCGACGCTGGCGATGCAAGGCCACAAGCCTCACGCAAACTCCATGATCACCGCGTCGACGGCCAGGCTGTCACCCGGCTTGGCATTGAGTTTCGATACGGTAAGGTCGCGTTCGGCGCGCAGCACGTTTTCCATCTTCATGGCCTCGACCACGGCCAGCGTTTCACCGGCCTTGACCTCCTGCCCCTCGACAACGGCGATCGACACGACCAACCCGGGCATCGGGCAGAGCAGCATCTTCGACGTGTCCGGCGCCACCTTTTCCGGCATCAGCCTTTCAAGTTCGGCGATACGCGGCAACATGACGCGAGCGGTCACCGACATGCCCTTCCAGGCGATGCGAAGGCCGTTCGCGACCGGCCTGATCTGCGCCGTGACCGAACTCTTGCCGACCTTGCCCTGCCAGATCAGGTCGCCCGGCCGCCAATCGGATGACACTGTCAGCGCCTTGCCGCCTTCGATCGACAGGTCGATTTCGATGGGGATGGAGATCATGCCTTCGAGGATCGAGGCCGAGAGGTAATCCTCGCCGATCTTCACCACCCAATCGCGTTTCAAGGCGCCCGAGTGCGGCGCCAGCCGTCCGCCCAGCCGGTCGAGCCGGTCGCGGCGCAGCAGTTCCACCGCGGTGGCGATAGACGCCAGCACGGCCTTTTCATCGGCATCCGGCACGATCGGCGCGAAACCGTCCGGATATTCCTCGGCGATGAAGGCCGTCGATATTCGCCCTTCCCGCCAGCGCGGATGCTGCATGAGCGCCGCCAGGAAGGGGATATTGTGTTCGATGCCGTCAACGACAAAGCTGTCGAGCGCTTCCGACATGGCGTCGATCGCCTCGATACGCGTCGGCGCCCAGGTGCACAGCTTGGCGATCATCGGATCATAGAACATCGAGATCTCCGAGCCTTCGGTGACGCCGGTGTCGTTACGGATGACGATGTCGCCGAATTGTCCCTCCTCCGGCGGCCGATAGCGGGTCAGCCGGCCGATCGAGGGCAGGAAATTGCGATAGGGGTCTTCGGCGTAAAGCCGGCTTTCCACCGCCCAGCCATTGAGTTTGACGTCGCTCTGCTTGATGGCGAGCTTCTCGCCGGCGGCAACGCGGATCATCTGCTCGACCAGATCGATGCCTGTGACGAGTTCCGTCACCGGGTGTTCGACCTGCAATCGTGTATTCATTTCAAGGAAATAGAAGTTCTTGTCCTTGTCGACGATGAACTCGACCGTGCCCGCGCTCTGATAGTCGACGGCCCTGGCCAGCGCCACCGACTGCTCGCCCATCGCCTTGCGCGTCTCGGCGTCAAGGAAAGGCGACGGCGCCTCTTCGGCGACCTTCTGGTTGCGGCGCTGGATCGAGCATTCGCGCTCACCCAGATAGAGTGCGTTGCCGTGCGCGTCGGCCAGCACCTGGATCTCGATGTGGCGCGGATCGACGACGAACTTCTCGATGAACACGCGATCGTCGCCGAACGAGCTCTTGGCTTCCGAGCGCGCCCGGTCAAATCCGTCACGCACTTCAGACTGGCTCCAGGCGATGCGCATGCCCTTGCCGCCGCCGCCGGCCGACGCCTTGATCATGACGGGATAGCCGATCTCGCCGGCAATCTTTTCGGCATGGTCGGCATTCTCGATCACGCCGAGCCAGCCCGGCACTGTCGAAACCTTGGCGGCATTGGCGAACTTCTTCGATTCGATCTTGTCACCCATCGCTTTGATGGCCTTCGGCTTGGGGCCGATGAAGACGATGCCTTCCGCTTCGAGCGCCTCGCAGAAAGCGGCCCGTTCCGACAAGAAGCCATAGCCGGGGTGAACGGCCTGTGCTCCGGTTGCCTTGCAGGCGGCGATGATCTTTTCAGGCATCAGATAACTCTGCGCGGCGGGTGACGGCCCGATATGCACGGCTTCATCGGCCATTTCGACATGCACGGCATCGCGATCCGCGTCGGAATAGACGGCGACGGTGGCGATGCCCATCTTGCGCGCGGTCTTGATGACGCGGCAGGCGATCTCGCCACGGTTGGCAATCAGAATCTTCGTGAACATGCTGAGGTCATTCCCCTCCGGTCGGCCGTTCCTTTTATGGCTTGTGCTTGTGGGGTCAAGCCGGCCGTGTAATTCACCGCCTTTCAATCGATTTGCGATTCCAATTCGTCGCCGTGGCACAATCCCGCCACCAGCTTCCAGTTGATCGTGTCGAGAAAACCTGAAACCTTGGAAAAAAATTCGCATTGGAGGACGCCTCATGAAAACCCGCGCCGCAGTCGCTGTCGCCGCCGGAAAGCCGCTTGAGATCATGGAGGTCGACCTCGAGGGTCCGCGCGAAGGCGAGGTGCTGGTCGAGATCAAGGCCACCGGCATCTGCCATACCGATGAATTCACCCTGTCGGGCGCCGATCCCGAGGGCCTGTTTCCCGCCATCCTCGGCCATGAGGGCGCCGGCGTCGTCGTCGATGTCGGCAAGGGCGTCACCTCGCTCAAGAAGGGCGACCATGTCATTCCGCTCTACACGCCCGAATGCCGCTCGTGTCCGTCGTGTTTGTCGCGGAAGACCAATCTCTGCACGGCGATCCGCGCCACGCAGGGCCAGGGGTTGATGCCGGATGGTTCGTCGCGCTTCTCGATCGGCAAGGACAAGATCTTCCACTACATGGGCTGCTCGACCTTCTCCAACTTCACCGTGCTGCCGGAGATCGCGCTGGCCAAGGTCAACCCCGACGCGCCCTTCGACAAGATCTGCTACATCGGCTGCGGCGTCACCACCGGCATCGGGGCGGTCATCAACACCGCCAAGGTCGAGATCGGCGCGACAGCGATAGTCTTCGGCCTCGGCGGCATTGGCTTGAATGTCATCCAAGGGCTGCGGCTTGCCGGCGCCGACATGATCATCGGCGTCGACCTCAACAACGACAAGAAGGCCTGGGGCGAGAAGTTCGGCATGACGCATTTCGTCAATCCGAAGGAGATCGACGGCGACATCGTGCCTTACCTGGTCAACATGACCAAGCGTGGCGCCGACCAGATCGGCGGCGCCGACTACACCTTCGACTGCACCGGCAACACCAAGGTGATGCGGCAGGCGCTGGAAGCCTCGCATCGCGGCTGGGGCAAATCGGTGGTCATCGGCGTTGCCGGGGCTGGCCAGGAGATTTCGACACGGCCGTTCCAGCTGGTCACCGGGCGGACCTGGATGGGCACCGCCTTTGGTGGCGCGCGCGGCCGCACCGACGTGCCGAAGATCGTCGACTGGTACATGGACGGCAAGATCGAGATCGACCCGATGATCACCCACACGCTGAAGCTCGAGGACATCAACAAGGGTTTTGACCTCATGCATGAGGGCAAGTCGATCCGGAGCGTCGTGGTTTACTAGGACGCGACCACAAGGAGCGGATGCAAGGCGGCGTCCGGTCGCGCTCCATTGAATCTGCGTACGGTCAGCCAAAACCATCAAATTTTGGCGGACCGTGCGTTGCCAGAACGACATGCCGCGGACCAACCGGCCCGCGACCTCTGTGGTTCACAACATGGGAGGAGAAGACATGGCGGAAAAACTGCATCCGAAAATCGACAACGGCCTGCCCAAGGAAAGCGCGAGCTTCGCCGGCGGCACGCTGGTCTGCGCTTGCACCAGCAAGCCGGTGAAGGTGAAGATCAAGGGCCAGATCGCCCACAACCACGCCTGCGGCTGCACCAAGTGCTGGAAACCTGAAGGCGCTGTGTTCTCGGTCGTTGCCGTGGCCGGTACGGGCGACGTCACGGTCACCGAGAATGGCGACAAGCTCAAAGTGGTCGACGCGAGCGCGCTGATCCAGCGCCATGCCTGCACCGGCTGCGGCGTCCACATGCACGGGCCGGTCGAGCGCGACCATCCGTTCAAGGGCCTGACCTTCATCCATCCCGAGCGTTTTGTCGAAGACGGCTGGTCGCCTCCGGGCTTCGCCGCCTTCGTATCCTCGATCATCGAATCCGGTGTCGACCCGAAGCGGATGGATGGCATTCGCGGCCAGTTGAAAAAGACCGGTCTCGAACCCTACGATTGCCTCAGCCCGGGCCTGATGGACTATATCGCCACCTGGACCGCGAAGAAGTCCGGCGCCTTGCCGGCATAGCGCCCTATCAGATGGTATCCATGGGGCCGGAAGAAATCACCGGCCCCATCCTTATTGGAATGAACGATGACCGCACCCGCCATCTACGTCGACGCTGACGCCTGCCCGGTGAAAGCCGAAGTCGAAAAAGTGGCCGAGCGTCACGGCGTCGTCGTTACCTACGTCTCCAATGGCGGCCTGCGCCCTTCCCGCGATCCAATGGTCCGCAATGTCGTCGTCTCCAAGGGAGCCGACGCCGCCGACGACTGGATCGTCGAGAATGCTCAGGCCAATGACATCGTGGTGACTGCGGACATCCCGCTTGCGGCCCGCTCCGTGGCGCTCGGCGCGCATGTGCTAGGGCCGACAGGACGCCCGTTCACGCCTGAGACGATCGGCATGGCGGTGGCGATGCGTGATCTCAAGCAGCATTTGCGCGAGACCGGCGAAAGCAAGGGCTACAATGCCAGCTTCGCGCCGCAGGACCGTTCGCGGTTTCTCGGCGAACTCGACCGCATCTTGCGGCGCGCCCTGAAAACCGCCACACCGGGCTAGAACAGAGCGCCATACCATCCAGGGCTGGGACCGCCATGGCCGCCGAAATTGCGATGAAGAGCCCCATGCAGCGCCACATGATGTTCGCGGTGTCGGCCTGCCTTGGCGTTTTGGCACTTGTCGTTGCGTTGCTGCTTCACGCCCCGCTTGCCTATTCGATCGGTGCCAACGCATTCTTTGCCGCTTACGTTATCCTGGTCGTTGCCCAGATGCCGAAGTTCACCGGCGCCTACCTCAGCAAGAACGCGCGCGCCACCGATCAGCCTGTTCTGGTCATCTTTGCCGTGACGCTCGTCGTCGTCTGCGTTGCCGTCGTCTCATTGTTCCTGCTGATCAATCAGAAGGACAAAGGCCACCCCATCGAACTCGGCTTCGCGCTGCTGTCCATCCCGCTCGGCTGGTTCACCATCCATGCCATGGCAGCGCTCCACTATGCCCATGTCTACTGGATGGACGGCGATACCACCGACGCCAAGACCAGGAAGAAAGCTCCTGTCGGCGGCCTGCTCTTTCCAGGCGACAAACGGCCGGAAGGCTGGGATTTCCTGTACTTCTCGGCCGTTATCGGCATGACGGCGCAGACCGCCGACACCAACATCTCGACGACGCATATGCGCTGTGTCGTGCTTGTCCATTCGATCCTGTCGTTCTTCTTCAACACGGTCATCGTCGCCGCAGCCGTCAATCTCGCGGTCAGCCTTGGCGGTCCGTAATAAATCCGTGATCGGATGAAACATTGGTTTGGATCGCGACGTATCAGGAGGACAATGAGCACGCAGGCCACGTCGCGAGGCCGGGAGACGAGACAGATGGAATCGGTTGTCAGAAGCCAATCCGCCACCGGGCCAGATACTCCGGTGTCGAACGA
This sequence comes from Mesorhizobium shangrilense, assembly GCF_040537815.1. NCBI lineage: Bacteria > Pseudomonadati > Pseudomonadota > Alphaproteobacteria > Hyphomicrobiales > Phyllobacteriaceae > Mesorhizobium > Mesorhizobium shangrilense. Next base: position 1,158,474 of record NZ_JBEWSZ010000001.1, on the reverse strand, counting down.
AAAAACGCTGATCTACCGGCAATCACACTGGACGCGGCTGACGCATTGGCTCTGGGCTATCTCACTATTCTTCATGCTGCTCTCGGGCTTGCAGATCTTCAACGCCCGCCCCCAGCTCTATATCGGCAAGCAGTCCGGCTTCGAATTCAACAACACGGTCTTTGCCATTGGCGCGGAAAACACCGCCAACGGCTCGCGCGGCTATACTGAAATCCTCGGGCATCGTTTCGACACCACCGGCGTGCTCGGCTGGTCCGGCCCGGCCGGCCAGGAGACAGCGCGCGGCTTCCCATCATGGGCGACGATCCCGTCCTACTATGACCTCGGCACCGCGCGCGTCGTGCATTTCTTCTTCGCATGGATATTGGTCACGACGCTGATCGTCTGGCTGGTCGCCAGCCTGATCAACGGCCATATCCGCCGCGATCTTGCGCCACGCATCGATGATATCAAGCGGCTGCCGCAAGACATCATCGACCACGCGAAGCTCAAATTCCACCACACCCGCGAATACAACACGCTGCAGAAGATGGCCTACGGCGGCGTGCTGTTCGTACTCTTGCCGCTGATGATCATCACCGGATTGGCCATGTCGCCGAGCATGAATTCGGTGCTGCCGTTCCTGAACGATCTGCTCGGTGGCCGCCAGACGGCGCGGACCATCCATTTCAGCGTGATGGTGCTGCTCGTGCTCTTCTTCGTCGTGCATATACTGATGATCATTGCCGCCGGTCCGATCAACGAACTCCGTTCGATCATCACCGGCTGGTACCGCACCGATCCTCCCGCACATGACAACAAACCCGCAAAGAGGAATTCCTGACATGGCAAAGTTCGAGATCAGCCGCAGGAAATTCCTCACTGGCGCCAGCCTGGGCGTATCCGGCATCATGCTGTCGGGCTGCGATGCCTTCGACAGCCAACTCGGCATCGGCGATGGCCTGCGCAGTTTCCTGGAAAACGCCAACGGCCTGACATGGCGCGCGCAACGTCTGCTAGCCGGACGCGATTCGCTGGCGCCGGAATTCACGGAAGCCGACATCCGCCAGCCACAACGGCCGAATGGCGTCACGGCACCCGACGACGACGTCTACAAGGGCCTGCTCGCCAACAATTTCGCCGACTGGCGGCTTGAGGTTACAGGTCTTGTCGAAAAACCGCTGTCGCTAACCCGCGACCAGATCATGAACATGCCGAGCCGCACCCAGATCACCCGCCACGACTGCGTCGAGGGCTGGAGTTGCATCGCCAAATGGACGGGAACGCCGCTATCGCTGGTGCTGGACCAGGCCGTGGTCAAGCCGCAGGCACGCTACGTGATGTTCCATTGCCTCGACACGATCGACCGCAGCCTTGCCGGCGACGTCAAATACTACGGCACCATCGACCTGATCGATGCCCGACACCCGCAGACCATCTTGGCCTATGGCCTGAACGGCAAGCCGCTACCGGTCGAGAACGGCGCGCCGCTGCGCGTCCGCGTCGAGCGCCAGCTTGGCTACAAGATGCCAAAGTATCTTTCCAAGATTGAACTCGTCGACAGCTTCGCCGATGTCGGCGAAGGGCGCGGGGGTTATTGGGAAGACAATGGCTATGACTGGTATGGCGGCATTTGATGCCGCCAGCCATTTCTTGGCGCTTGATCTGGCCCTGCTGACTTAGGCTACCTTGTCGAGCAGCGGCTTCAGCACTGGATGGATTTCCGGCGAGGCGTGCTTGATCAGCGTAAGCAAGGCGCGTTCGTTGTCGCGCAACGGACGGTCGCTGCCGATACGCTCCGCCAGCCATTTCGCTTCGCTGGCGTCGATCGTTTCGGCGCGGCGCGCCAGCGCCTCGGCTGCCCTGTTCTTCGATTCCCAATCAGCCTCGATATCGCCGGGCGAGTTGTACGCTTCCATGATGCCGGCAAGCCCGCCCGACACCATGCGGCTGAAGAAGCCGCCGATCTCCGGCTCGGCATGCGCCAGGAAGTCTTCGTGGCGCAGCGCCACGTCGCGCGTCGGCGGTTCGTAGCCGGCCGAACACATGACGAAATTGGCGATCGCCTTGACGAACAGGTCGTTCCAGGACGGATCGTTGTTGGCCGCCGCCGTCTGCTCGTTGATCTTGAACAGGATCTCGGCTTCGGCCTTGGTGACGGCGATGTTGCCGTCGCCACCATAGGCATAGAGAATGCGGCGCAGAAGCTCGACCTCGGACTTTGCGATCAGCCCGGGAACCAGGTTTCCGCCGCGCATCAGTGGCCCCTTCCCATCTATTACAGCATGGGCGACCTGCTCCAGTGCATAGGCAGAAAGCTGGCTGGGAGATGATCTCGCCTCTTCCAGAACATGCACCAGCAGTTCGAGTTCGGTCCGGCTGTCGACCATGCCATCGCGCGAGATGGTGCGAACCAGCCAGTCGGCGTTCTCCTGCGAGATATAGCCTTCAGGCTTTTCCTGATGGACGATGTAGTCCGTCACCGCCTCGACGAAGAACGGCGCCCATTCGAGGCACTTGTCGCGCGCCGTCTGGTCGAGTGCGAACAGCGCTTCGGCTTCGCCGCGTGTCACGACGCCGTCGGCGAACACTTCGCGGCGCAGCATGAGCACGTCCTCGGCAGCAATACGATTCTTGGAAGTCAGCCCCGCCACTGGCGCGGTCATGATCAATTCGCCCATTTTTCTTCCCCGTTCGCCGCCACGGCGGATCCCCGTGATATCAGCCAGAATACCAGCAGTGTCTTGAAAAACCGGCAAACGGCGTGGTTAGCGAAGACTTGTCGGTAATGCGTCGCTGACAGGTGACAACGTGTCGTTGAGGGGCTATGGATGGCGCGTCGAGGGCTCGAGGTTCGAGTCCTACCTGTTTGCGGGAGAGAGCAGCGAAAGCTGTCGCCGAAGGGGAAATCGCCCGAAATCTCTCAGGCAAAAGAACCGTAGACGGGAAAGACACTCTGGAAAGTCGGGGCTTGCCCCCGCGCCGAAGGTGTAAGCGCCGCTGACAGAGTTCCGGCTGCGCGAGTCTCTCAGGCTTCAGACAGAGGGGCACGGACTGGTCGCCATTCGCGGCCGCTTGCGTGCGACTCTGGAGATGACATGACGGGCGACGACACAAAACACCTTCCCCTCGAAGATATGCATATCGCCGCCGGTGCGCGCTTCGGCGCCTTTGCCGGCTGGTCCATGCCGCTGACCTATCCGGCCGGCGTCATGAAGGAACACCTGCACACCCGCGAACAGGCCGGCCTGTTCGACATCTCGCATATGAAGCTGTTCGAACTCAGCGGACCCGGTTCGGCCGCGCTGCTCAATCGCGCCTGCCCGCTGGATGCCGGCGCGCTCGAAATCTCGCAGTCCAAGCTGACATTCTTCCTCAATGAAGCGGCGGGCATCCTCGACGACCTGATCGTCACCAGGCTCGGCGATACCAGATTCATGGTGGTCGCCAACGCCGGCAACGCCGTCGCCGACGAAAAGCACCTGCGTTCGCTAGCCGGGGATTTTGACGTCAAGGTGGATGCCCTCGACGGCGTCTTCCTGGCCATCCAGGGGCCTGAGGCCTGGGCCGTCCTGTCTCGCGCCGGCATCGAGACCGGTTCGCTGCTGTTCATGCATGGCATCGAACCGCGGAAAAACTGGTTCATGAGCCGCTCAGGCTATACCGGCGAAGACGGTTTTGAGATCGGCCTGCCGGAGGCTGATGCGCGCGACCTCGTCGCCAAACTGCTGGAGGACGAGCGCGTGCTGTGGATCGGCCTTGCCGCCCGCGACAGCCTGCGGCTGGAAGCCGGCCTCTGCCTGCACGGCCAGGACATCACGCCGGAGACCGACCCTGCAGGTGCGGCACTGATGTGGGCGATCCCGAAGGAGATCCGTGCGTCCGGCGCGTTCATCGGCGCCGATGCGCTCCGCGCCGCCGTGGAACGAGGCCCCGCGCAGAAGCGCGTCGGGCTTAAGCCGGAAGGCCGCCAGCCTGTGCGCGCCGGCGTTGCCCTTTTCGATGCCGACGGCAATGCCGCCGGCCACGTCACATCAGGCGGCTTCGGCCCCTCGGCCGGCCACCCGGTAGCCATGGGCTATGTCGCGACGCCGCTGGCAAAACCCGGAACACGGGTTTTCGCCGATGTGCGCGGGACAAAAATCCCCGTCGATGTCAGTTCGCTACCCTTCACACCACATCGCTACCGCAAAGGATAAATCCAATGGCAACAACCTATTTCACCACCGATCACGAGTGGCTCCGCGTCGAAGGCGGCATCGCCACCGTCGGCATCACGGACTACGCGCAGGAGCAGCTTGGCGATCTCGTCTTCGTTGAACTGCCCGAGAAGGGAAAGAAGCTTTCCAAGGGCGATACGGCCGTCGTGGTCGAATCCGTCAAGGCTGCATCGGATGTCTACGCGCCGGTCGATGGCGAGATCACCGAGGCTAACGGCTCGCTCTCATCCGACCCGTCGCTGGTCAATTCGGCGGCCACCGGCAATGGCTGGCTGTGGAAGATGAAGCTGGCCGATGAAAGCCAGCTCGCCGGCCTCATGGACGAGGCCGCCTACAAAGCCCATATCGCCTGACAACAGGACTGAAAACGATGAGCGCAGCACTTACCCCCTTTTCGGCCCGCCATATCGGTCCGGGTGTCAACGATGTCAGAGCCATGCTTGCCGTGATCGGCGTTCCGTCCGTCGAGACGCTGATCAGCCAGGCCGTGCCGCAGTCGATCCGCCTCGACGTGCCGCTGACCCTGCCCGCGCCGGCCAGCGAAGCCGAAGCGCTGGCCGAATTGTCGGCGATCATGGCTGGCAATACGGTGCTGAAGAGCTTCATCGGCGCCGGCTATCATGGCGTCCACGTGCCGCCAGTCATCCAGCGCAACCTGTTCGAGAATCCGGCCTGGTACACGGCCTACACCCCCTATCAGGCCGAGATCAGCCAGGGCCGGCTGGAAATGCTGTTCAATTTCCAGACGCTGGTCGCCGAACTGACCGGCCTGCCGGTGGCGTCGGCCTCGCTGCTTGATGAAGCAACCGCGGTCGCCGAAGCCGTTGGCATCGCGCTGCGCCATCATCGCGACAAGCGGACCAGGATCGCGTTTGCCGGCACGCCCCACCCACAGACGCTGGATGTCGTGCGTACCCGCGCCGAGCCGCTCGGCATAGAGATCGACGGCGAAACGATCGACGATAACACGGCCGCCCTGCTCGTCTCCTGGCCAGACACCTTTGGCGTCTATGGCAACCACAAGGCCGCGATCGACAAGGCCCGCGCCACCGGCGCGCTCGTCGTCTTCATCGCCGACCCGCTCGGCCTGACGCTGACCGATGCACCGGCGAAACTCGGCGCCGACATTGCCGTCGGCCCCATGCAGCGCTTTGGCGTGCCGATGGGCTTTGGCGGCCCGCACGCTGCCTATTGCGCCGTCTCCGACAGACTGACGCGGCTGATGCCCGGCCGCCTCGTTGGCCAGTCGACCGACAGCAAGGGCCGCCCCGGATACCGCCTGGCCTTGCAGACGCGCGAGCAGCATATCCGCCGCGACAAGGCGACCTCCAACATCTGCACCGCGCAGGCGCTGCTTGCCAACATGGCGACGGCCTATGCCATCTGGCACGGCCCAGCCGGGCTGCAGGCGATTGCCGGGCGCATCCACGCGCTGGCAAATCGTCTGGCAGACGGCCTCAAGGCGGCCGGCGTTTCTGTGCTCGGCGCCAGCCGCTTCGACATGGTGACGGTGGAAGTGAAGGGCGAGGCCGCCCAGATCGCGGCCGCCGCCGAAAGGGACGGCCGGCTGTTGCGCCTCCTCGATGCCGACCATGTCGGCATCAGTTTCGACGAGACCTCGACCGACGCCGATCTCGACGCGATCGCGGCCCTGTTCGGCGCCAAGGCTGGTCTGTCCGCCGACAGTACCGTTCCCGGCAAGCCGCGTGGAAAAGAGTTCCTGACCCAGCCGGTCTTCCATGAGAACAAGTCGGAAACCGACATGATGCGCTTGCTGCGCCGGCTGGCCGACAAGGACCTGGCGCTAGACCGCACCATGATCCCGCTGGGATCCTGCACGATGAAGCTCAATGCCGCCGCGGAAATGATGCCGGTGAGCTGGCCGAGCGTCGCCAACCTGCATCCCTTCGCGCCGGCCAGCCATTCCGCCGGCTATCGCGCCATGGTCGGCGAGCTGGAGGGGTGGCTGTCGGAGATCACCGGCTTCGACGCCGTCAGCCTGCAGCCCAATGCCGGCAGCCAGGGCGAATATGCCGGCCTGCTCGCCATCCGCGCCTATCACCGCGCGCGCGGCGAAGGCCATCGCACTGTCTGCCTGATCCCCTCCTCCGCGCATGGCACCAATCCGGCAAGTGCGGCGATGGCCGGCATGAGCGTTGTCGTCGTGCGCTGCCTGGAGGACGGCAATATCGACATGGACGATATGCGGGCCAAGGCCAACGAGCATTCCAAGAATCTCGCGGCCTTGATGTTCACCTATCCCTCGACGCACGGCGTCTACGAGGAAGGCGCGCGCCACCTCTGCGCCCTCATCCACGAGCATGGCGGCCAGGTCTATTTCGACGGCGCCAACCTCAACGCGCTGGTCGCGCTGGCGCGGCCTGCCGATATCGGCGCCGATGTCTGCCACATGAACCTGCACAAGACCTTCTGCATTCCGCATGGCGGCGGCGGCCCGGGCGTCGGCCCGATCGGCGTCAAGGCGCATCTGAAGCCCCATCTGCCCGGCCATATCAACGAAGGCTCGGCGCATGCCGTGTCGGCAGCGCCGTTCGGCAGCGCTTCCATCTTGCCGATTACCTGGATGTATATCCGCATGATGGGCGCTGCTGGCCTGAAACAGGCGACGGAGACCGCCATCATCTCGGCCAACTACGTGGCGACACGGCTCGCGCCGCACTTCCCCCTGCTCTACAAGGGTCGGCACGATCGTATCGCGCATGAATGCATCCTTGACACGCGCGTTCTCAAGGAAAGCGCCGGCATCAGTGTCGACGATATCGCCAAGCGCCTGATCGACTACGGCTTCCACGCGCCGACCATGTCGTTTCCGGTGGCCGGCACGCTGATGGTCGAGCCGACTGAATCCGAACCCAAGCGCGAGCTCGACCGCTTCTGCGAGGCGATGATCGCCATTGCGGGGGAAGCCGCGAAAGTCGCCAGGGGCGAGTGGCCCTTGGCCGACAATCCGCTGGTCAACGCACCGCACACCGCCGCCGAGGCGCTGGCCGGCCAGTGGACCCACCCGTACTCGCGGCTCGAGGCTGCCTATCCTGCAGGTGATGCCGACACATCTGCCAAATACTGGCCGCCCGTGTCACGCATCGACAACGTCGCCGGTGACCGCAACCTCGTCTGCTCCTGCCCGCCGCTGTCTGACTATCTAGGGGCCGCGGAATAGTCTTCCCCGAGCAATCAGGCGGAGCGCAAGGCCGGCCCGACAGGGTCGGCCTTGCCAGTTTTCGAAGACATCACGCAATTTCGCCCGGCGCGCTTCGCCGCATAGAGCGCCACGTCGGCTTCGGCGAGCATTTCATCGAGCACGGCACCGTCAGGACGGCCAAAGCCGATGCCGCCGCTGACGGTGCTGCGCAACGGTCCAAGCTTGGTGGCAACGACTTCAGCACCGAAAGCGACGCCGATCTTGCACGCGATATCGTACGCTCTCTCCGGCGTCATTCGCGACATGACAATTGCAAACTCCTCGCCGCCCAATCGAAACGCATCGACGCCGGTCCGGGTATACTTCTTGATGACAGCGGCGAAGCGGCACAGAACCTGGTCGCCGACGGGATGACCGAAGACATCGTTGGTCCTCTTGAAATGGTCGAGGTCGAACATGGCGATCGACATGAACGGCCCGAAAGCACGCTCGCCGTAAAATGATGTCAAGGCACGTCGGTTCATGAGTCCGGTCAACGGATCGGTCATGGTCTCAGCCTTCAGCTCGATCTGCGCCTGCAAATGATGAAGGGAGAGCGTCAGGGCGCCCAGCCCGGTCATGCAGGCGACCGAGACCACGGAATTCAGCCGTTCGGCCCAATTGTCTGGCGCAGCACCCAGCACCCACTGCCCCTTCAAGAGAAGCACCGCGCCGCACAGTCCGAAGGACAAGCCGCAGACACCGCTCAGGGCTGAAACGACCAGCAGAATCCGTCGATCATGGCCACCACCATTGACCCAGAACAGTGCCCCTATTGCCGCGAGCAGCGCCGTTACCAATGTGTAACTGACGATGAAACCGATGCCGTCGAAGCCGAGGATGGTCGCGCCGGCGCTGGCCGCCAGCACGACCAAGCCGGGCAAGACGGCGCGCCTGTAGTCGCGGACGTCGAGATACTGCATGGCCGACAGGCAAACGACGAGAAAGCCGATGTTGAGCAGCGCCAGCACCGCCTGACACAGCAAGGGGCTGGGGTCCCTGGCGTACAGCCAGAACAGGACGACATGCGCGACAAGCACGAGTATGCCGCATGCCATCGTCAGGACAAAGCGTGCCCGCGGCGCGGTGAACCAGATCGCGAACATCGTGCCACTGAGGCACGCGCCTGACAGCGCCGCCGCGAGCAGGAGCGAACTGAAATCCAACATGCGTAAGCAGCGGCCTCTTGGGGATCGTTCGCGGCATTCTAGGTAAGCCGGCGTGCGCGCAAACCGCTTTCATCCGGTCTTCCGCACCAAACTTCGGTCAAGGTTTACAAAGCGTCGACGCCATCTCGCGGAAACACGACACATGCCGTCAAGATCGGATGATCATCCCTTGTTCAGAAGCGCCAGATTGGCATTGACGACCGCGGGGTCCTTCATCCCAGCCTTGGCCTCCAGCAGGAGCGCCTCGGCCTTCTTGCGGTTGCCGCGCAAGAGTTGGGAATAGCCCATATTGTTGACGATCCGCGGCTTGCGCCCGGCAACTTTCAGCAGCTGGTCATAAGCGCGATCGGCGAAGTCGAAGCGGCCAAGCTCATCGTAGGAAGCTGCAAGCCCCATCCAGGCTTCGGCATTGTCGGCCTTCAACTCCACCGCCTTGCGGAAATGCTGTTCGGCGAGACCGTAGTTGGCCTCGCGGAATTGCACCTTGCCCTGCGCCAAATCCGACGTGCTGACGTCTTTGGCTACCGGCGGGATGGCCGTGGTCTTGGTCTTGTCGACGTCGCTGGCCGAACAGCCGGTTACCATCAAGATGGTCGCCATCGCGGCCATTGCCGAGAAAACTCTGTGACGCATGCCCTGCCCCGATCGCCCGATTTACCAGGTCGTTGTTCAAGGGCACAGTATTGGAGAGCGATTAAGCTTCAGTGCCGAAACACTTCCAAAATTTTGAGATCGTGCAAAGAGCGCATTAACTTCTGAGCTTAGTGCATCGATGTCATTTTGACGATGATCGGAATGACCGCGATCATCAGCACCACCGGCAGGATGCAAACCACCACCGGCACCGACATCTTAGCCGGCAAAGCATGCGCTTTTTCCTCCGCCAGCGACATGCGCTTGTGGCGCATTTCATCGGAAAAAACGCGCAGTGCGCCCGAAAGGCTCGTGCCGAGTTCCTTAGACTGCTGCAGCAGCGTGGCGAAGGAACGAACCTCGTCCAGGCTGAGACGATCGCCGAGCGCCTTCAGCGCATCGTCGAGACTGCGGCCGGCCCGCAATTCAAGCGACACAAGCTGCAGGTTCTGGCTGAGTGAGGGATAGGTTCTGGCAAGCTCCTTCGACACGCGTTCGATACCGGCTTCCATGCTCATGCCGGCATCGGAGCAGACGATCATCAGGTCCATGAAGTCGGGAAAGCCATTGCGGTATTCGCGCATCTTCTCGCGAACCTTCTGGGTCAGCACCAGGCCGGGCAGAAAATAGCCGGCCGCTCCCGACAGGATGACGAAGGTCCAGCGGCTGGTCATCGTTGCATCCGCGCTCGCCATCCATCGGTTGACCAGGAAGGCGCCGATCGCACCGCCAACCAGGGCCGCGAAACGGATGAGGAAAAACAGGCCGACGGCGCGCGGCTCCATGTAGCCCGCCTGGATGAGTTTCAAGCGCAGGCGGGCGACATTCTCCGGGTCGCTCTTGGCGTAGAATTCCTGGGCGCGCTTGACCGCCTTCTCGCGCACCGCGCCGGGATTCTTCCTGGGTGCCGGCTCGGCCTTCTCAACCATCCGGCTGTCCTCGATCTTGAGCCGGCGCTTGAGGTCGTTGCGGTCGCCCTTTGCCGTGACCAGCGGCCAGGTCACGGCGCCACCACCCAACAACAGCAACAGGACCGCCACCGGCATCGGCGAGGTCGGGGCAAGCGAGGCAACGAATTCGATCACGCTGTTCATGTCAGAACCGGAAGTTCGACATCTTGAACATGATGACGTTGCCCAGCATCAGCCAGGCGATCGAGCCGCCAAGCAGGTACCAGGTCTTCGCTTCGCCCCAGACGCTTCGGTAGAATTGCGGCATCAGCACCATGATGGCGGCAAACAGCAGCGCCGGCACGGCGGTCAGGATATAGGCCGACATGCGGCCTTCGGTGGAGATCGCCCGCACCTTGCGGCGCAGCTTGCCGCGCTCGCGGATTGTCAGCGCAAGCCCATCGAGGATCTCGCGCAGATTGCCCCCTGAGCTTGTCTGGATCGACACGGCGGTGAGAAACAGCGGCAGATCCTCATGGCCGACTCGTTCGAACAGGGAATTCAAGGCCGAAACCAGGTCGGAGCCATAGGTCACCTCATCGGCGATGACGCCGAACTCGGTGCCGATCGGGTCGGGCATTTCGCGCGCCACCATGGCGATGGCCACGGGAACCGGATGACCAGCCTTCAGTCCGCGCGTGATCAATTCCAGCGCCTCCGGAAGCTGCATGCCGAACCGCTTCAATCGTCTGCCCCGCTTGAAACGCATTGTCATCACCGGCACGACTGGCAACAGGACGACGAACAGGATGAGGCCGAACAGCATTGGCAGGCCGTACCACATCGCGACCAAAGCCAGGCCAAGCGCCACGCCCGAAGTGATCATCAGGAATCTCGCCAGCGGCATGACCATGCCCGACTGCGTGCGCAGCGCGTGGAACCTGTCCAGTGAAAACAGCGATGTGTCTGCATCGATGCCGCGCTCCTTGCGCAACTGGAGCAGCACCTGTTCCTGGCTGATCTTGGTTTCCTGGAGCTTCATGCGCCGGTTGATGGCGGTGCGCTTGTCGCTACGGCCGGCATAGAGCAGGTAACACGCCTCGGCGATCATGATGCCGGTGAGCGCCGCAGTGGCATAGACAACGTAGATGGCGCTGAATCCGCTGAACATCGTCAGTCCTGCGGCCGGCCGGGTTCGAAATATTTTCCGGGAAACTCAATGCCCATGGCACGCAGATCCTCGAGGAAGCGCGGGCGGATGCCGGTCGCCTCGAAATGACCGAGGATCTTGCCGTCGGCCTCCATGCCGGTGCGCACGAAGCGGAATATCTCCTGCATCTGGATGACGTCGCCTTCCATGCCGGTCACCTCGGCGACACTGGTCACCTTGCGCTTGCCGTCCGACAGGCGTGTCAGTTGCACGATCAGGTCGAGCGCGCTGGCGATCTGGCTGCGGATCGACTGCACCGTCATCGGCATGCCGGTCATGCCGAGCATCTGTTCGAGGCGGGAGATGGCGTCGCGCGGCGTGTTGGCATGGATCGTCGCCATCGACCCTTCATGGCCGGTGTTCATCGCCTGCAGCATGTCGAACGCTTCCTCGCCGCGGCACTCACCAAGAATGACGCGGTCGGGTCGCATGCGCAGCGCGTTCTTGACCAGATCGCGCTGCTTCAGTTCGCCATGGCCTTCGATGTTGGCAGGCCGCGTCTCCATGCGCGCGACATGCGGCTGCTGCAGTTGGAGCTCGGCGGCGTCCTCGATGGTGATCAGCCGCTCGTCTTCCGGGATGAATGCCGACAGCGCGTTGAGCATCGTCGTCTTGCCGGTACCGGTGCCCCCCGAGATGATCGTCGTCTTGCGGGCATGCACGGCTGCGGCCAGGACTTCGGCCATGTTCTGGGTGATGGCGCCGAACTCGACAAGCTTGTGCAGGCCAAGCTTGTTCTTCGAGAACTTGCGGATCGACACCAGCGGCCCGTCCACGGCGACCGGACGAATGGCGGCATTGAAACGCGAGCCGTCCAGCATGCGCGCATCGACCATCGGCTGCGATTCATCGACGCGACGGCCGACGGCGGCCACGATCTTGTTTATGATTCTAAGGAGATGCGCCTCGTCCTTGAATGGAATGTTGACCTGCTGCAGCTTGCCCCTTCTTTCGACGAAGCAGTTCTGGTGGCCGTTGATCAGGATGTCGTTGATATCCGGATCCTTCAGCAGCGGCTCCAGCGGACCGAGGCCGACCATCTCGTCGACGATGTCGTCGACCAGCGCATCGAGTTCGGCGGTGTTGATCGCCATGCGCTCCTGGCGGGTCTTTTCCGACACGAACTCATGCACCTGCCGGCGCATCTCATCCTTGGGCAACCGCTCGAGAGCGACGAGGTTGATTTCCTCGAGCAGCATCCTGTGGATGCGCACGCGTGCATCGAGCACCTTGTTGGCGTTCTTCGCGGGTGCTGCTTCCGGCTTTGCCGGCACATGCTTGCGGGTTGTCGGGATGACGACGGCATGATGCGCGACAGGTGCCGGATCCACGGGACGCGCGGGACGCGCATCGCGGTTCTGCAGGGTGGAAAAACGGCTGCTCATCCGGCTTTCCTCCGAAACAGTCCTTTGCTGATGCCAAACAGCGAGCGTGACTTCGCTGTTGTCGCCAGCGTCTCCTCGGGCAGGATGATCTTCTTCAGATCGTTGATGACATTGGCGTTCGGATCGATCTCGTGCAGCGGTACGCCGCGATCCACCGCCTCGCGCACCAGCCGATAGTTGTTGGCGATGCCACCGACGAAATGCTCGCCGAGGATCTCCTGGACGTCGGCCTGCTTGATGCCGTTGTCGAACATCTTCTGCTCGAAGCGGTTGACGATGACGTTGGGCTTCACCTCCTTGCCGGCGGTCTCGTAGACAGCCTGGATCAGCCGCTGCGTATGGCGAAGGCACGGCACCGTCATCTCGGCGACGATGTAAAGCTTGTTGGAACCGAGCAGAACCGTCTCCGTCCATGGAAACCAGGTGCGCGGCATGTCGATGACGACATTGTCGAAATAGGCCGAGACCAGATCGAGCATGCGCACCACGACATCGGTCTTGAACGAGCGCATCTCCGACGGATGCGTCGGCGCCGCCAGCACGCAAAGGCCGCTCGCATGCTTGGACAGCATCACGTCGAGCAATTGCCGGTCGAGACGCTCCGGCTGGTTCTCGATTTCGGTGATGTCGAAGCGCGGCTCGAGATCGAGATATTCAGCGCAGGCGCCCTGTTGGAAATTGAGGTCGACCACGCAGGTGGAGGCGCCCCGCGTCACCGAGTGATGCAGCTGGAAGGCGGTCTGCAGCGCCAGCGTCGTGGTGCCGACGCCGCCGGCGGCCGGCATGAAGGTGTAGATCTGCGATTCGGTGTTTTCCTCGCGTCCGGGTCCCTGCAGCGCGCGGATAACGGAACGAACCAGATCGGCCGTGGTGATCGGCTTGACGAGGAAATCGGCGACCTTGAGCTGGACCAGTATGCGCACCGCCGCCGCGTTGAACTCCTGGGTGACGACGACGACAGGCACCCGGCCCTCCAACCGACGCATGATGCGCTGCAGCGACTCGACGTGCTCGAGCCTAGCGGCATCCATATCGACGATGATGGCGCCGAAGTCGGTTTCCTGGATCTCGCCGCGCAACTCCGTGACTGACTTTTCGACCGTCGAAAGCTGGATGATTTCGGAGGCGGCGAATGCCGTCCGCGTGTCCTGGAGAAAGGCCCTGTCGGTCGATACGAGCAGGATCTTCCTGGATTTGGTTCCACTTGCCATTCTGTCAGCCCGTCAGGTCAGTCGCCGATTGAACTCGTCAATCAAATAAGTCGCCAATGAATCAGTCGCTTGCGGTCGATTGTGACGTTTTCGCAGCAGCCGCCGGGTCAGTGCCGCCGGTCGCTGGAGCGTCACGCTTTGCCGGCACCAGGAGCTTCGTGTTCTGGACGCCGTATTTCCACGGGTCGACCATCTGCACGACGGTGTTGGCTGCCTGCGCATTGCCGGCAGCCAAGGTCGGCCCCTCGGTGCGCTGATAGTCGTCGCTGGTGCAACCGCCGGCGAGGCCGGCCAGCAGCAAGGCGATGCTCGATCTCGAGATCCCGCGCATGGCTTCAATCCTTCGGCAGGTCGAGGAAATGACCGACGGTGGTGACAGTGGCCGGCTGCACGACACTTCCGCTCGCCATTGCCAGCGATCGGTTGGCGTCGGACGCCTTCACTTCGTCCGTGTTGTTGAGAAAATAGTCAGCGTTGCTCGGCGGCAGCGTGCCGTCGGTTGGCTCCGCCATCTTTTTCGACGGGTCGACCGGCTTGACCAGATAGGGCGTGACAATGATGACCAGATCGGTCTCACGTCGCTGATAGGACTTCGAGGAGAACAGTGAGCCGAGCACCGGCAGTTTGCCAAGGCCAGGAATGCGCGATGTCGTGATATCGTTCTGGTCCTGCAGCAGGCCGGCGATCATGAAACTCTGGCCGTTCTTCAGATCCACCGACGTCCTGGCGCGGCGTACGATGAACCCTGGAACCGAGATATTGCCAATATTGTAGGAAGCCGATGCGTCGATCGAGGAGACTTCCGGTGCGATGTCCAGGCTGACCAGCCCGTCTTTCAGAACGGTCGGTGTAAAATCCAGGCTGACGCCATATTTCTTGTAGCTGACTGATATCTTGCCATTGTCCTCGGAAACAGGGATCGGAAACTCGCCGCCGGCGAGAAAGCTTGCCGTCTGGCCAGAGCGAGCGATCAGGTTCGGCTCGGCCAACCGTCGCGCAAGGCCTTTGTTTTCCAGTGCCTGGATTGCAATGTCGATCGAAACGCCGTTCGACAGCAACCGCCCGATGATTTCGCCGGTGCCCGCGGCCGGAACAGTACCCGGATCGATCTGGACGCTGCGCCCACCCAGTCCATAGGCGAAATTGGCGGCGTATTTCGCGCCCAGTTGCTGTCCCGCCTGCCTGTTGATCTCGACGAAGCGGACGTTGAGCTGGACCTGCTGCGACGACGAGATGTTGACGGAGTTGATCACCTCTTCCTTGCCGGAGAAGCGCGTCGCGATCTTGTTTGCCTTGTCGGCGGCAACGGCATCATCAGCGTCGCCCGACAGCACGACGCGGCCATTGGCGGAACCGACCTTGATGTTGGCGTCCGGCACGGCGGCGCGGATCGTGCTGGCCAGCTGGTCGGTATCGAGCGTGACTTCGATGTCGATGGTGCCCACCAGCTGCTTTTTCTCGTCGAACAGCGCGATACCGGTGGTGCCCAGATTGTTGCCGAGCACGTAGAAGGACTTGTCGGTCAACGGGTTGACGTTGGCGATGTCGGGGTCGCCGATCACGATCTGGTAGAAGGCGGCGCTGGTGATGATGGTCTTCGGCTTGCCCTTGGCCACCTTGACCGACGCATTCTTGGTCGACGACACATAGACAATGTCATTGCTCGCCCGGGCTGGCGCGCCAACAGCCAGCATCCCGGCAGCGGCAAGCGAAGCCGCTATCGCCAGGGCGCGCGCCAGACGCAGTCGTTTCGTCATCCCATGCATGATCAGCGCCAACATTGTCTCGTCCCTGTCCGGTACATGCCGGCCTCTATTTCTGGTCCCGCGAAGGCACCTGGTATTCCTCGACCTGCGTGCCGCGGGTCACGATGATCTTCTTGAATTTTGGACCCTCGGGCTCTTTGGCCACAGCGTCGAACACCGTAACAGCGGTCGCCTTGACACCGGAGGCGACCGATCCGCCAAAGGCTGAGATGGTGGTGACCCCGTCCTTGCCGACAATGCTGTCGCTGGCCGAGCGAAGCGACAGCGACAGCGTGCCGACGGTGCGGGCAAGCGCGACTTTGCGGGCTCCCTCCGTTGTCACCTCGATGGTCACGGAATTGGCAATTTGCGGCGTGGTCTGGCGCACGTCGGCGCCTTGCCCGACGGTCAGCACCTTGGCGTCGGCCACGACGATTTCCGAGGTGATGGTCGATCCCGCCGCCCCTTGCGCGTTCTTGGCCACTTCCTGGATTTCGCCGGCGTCACGGATCAGAACGACATCGACCCGGTCGCCGGGTGTGACGAAACCGCCAACCCCAGCGATTTCGTCGGTGCGGATGGTCACCGCCCGCATTCCGGGCGACAGCATGTTGGAAAGCGTCGCGCGGCCGTTCGGTCCCGACAGTTTGGCGAGCAGCAGCGGTTCGTTGATTTCAATCGGCGACAGCACGACACGATTGCCGTCAGCCATCAGCGCATCAACGGTGGCGAATGCGCCCTGCGGCAGGGAGTCCTGCGGCCAAGGGATTTCGGCCAGTTGTCCCCGCTCCACCGGCATGCCGTAGCGCAACGGAGCACTCGCCACCACGATGGTCTTGAACTCGACCTTCGGCGTCTCCGGAGCGGCGATCGACGCCGTTCTTTCCTCGGCGCCGGTCCTGGCCTGGCTCTTGACCCAGAAATCGGCGGCAAAGATCGAGATCGCGCCGAAAACGGCGGCGATGCCGATCATCGTTATGGCCTTGCCCCTCACGCCGAAACCCCTGATGCCCGCAGTTTCTTGTTTTGTTGGGCTCACGCTAGGCGGCATTGTTAAAGAATGAGGAATCTTGCTCGGCGGCATTCGACCTATTTCCGCCTGCTTGGTTATCGAATGGTTTTGGGTTAAGAGGGGGTCAAATCCTCGAACGTAACAGGAACCTCCGTCGCCTACGCTGCAAAAGCGTGGCAGTATTGCGGGGTGATTCGCAGTATCGGTACCCGGACAGGCATGGACGACAGCAACGATCTTTTCGGCAACCTGGGCAAGCAGCCGCAACCGGTTCGTGCACCGGCGCGCCCGGCGGATCCGCTGGTGCAGGCAGCGAAACGCCCAGCGCCATCGCGTGATGCCAGCGACAGCTATAGTGCCGCCGACATCGAGGTGCTTGAAGGCCTTGAGCCGGTACGGCGGCGTCCAGGCATGTATATCGGTGGCACCGACGACAAGGCGATGCATCATTTGTTCGCCGAGGTCATCGACAACTCGATGGACGAGGCGGTCGCCGGCCACGCGACCTTCATCGACGTGGAGTTGTCCGCCGACGGCTATCTCGCCGTCACCGACAATGGTCGCGGCATCCCGGTCGATCCGCACCCGAAATTCAAGAAGCCGGCGCTCGAAGTCATCATGACGACGCTGCATTCCGGCGGCAAGTTCGACTCGAAGGTCTATGAGACCTCGGGCGGCCTGCATGGCGTCGGTGTCTCCGTCGTCAACGCGCTTTCGGATCATCTCGAGGTCGAGGTGGCGCGTGGGCGTCAGCTCTACCGCCAGCGTTTTTCGCGCGGCGTTCCGGTGACCGGGCTTGAGCAGCTCGGCGAAGTGCACAACCGGCGCGGCACCAAGATCCGCTTCCATCCCGACGAGCAGATCTTCGGCAAGGGCGCGGCGTTCGAGCCGGCGCGGCTCTACCGCATGACGCGGTCGAAAGCCTATCTGTTCGGCGGCGTCGAAATCCGCTGGACCTGCGATCCATCGCTGATCAGGGAAAAGGACACGACGCCGGCCAAGGCGACGTTCCATTTCCCCGGCGGCCTCAAGGACTACCTGAAGGCCTCGCTCGGCGACGAATTCCAGGTCACCAGGGAAATCTTCGCTGGCAAGACCGAGAAACAAGGCGGCCACGGCGCGTTGGAATGGGCGGTGACCTGGTTCGGCGGCGACGGCTTCATCAATTCCTACTGCAACACCATCCCGACCGGCGAAGGCGGCACGCATGAGGCCGGCTTCCGCAACGTGCTGACGCGCGGGCTGCGCGCTTATGCCGATCTCGTCGGCAACAAGCGCGCCTCGATCGTCACCTCGGAAGACGTGATGATTTCAGCGGCAGGCATGCTGTCGGTGTTCATCCGCGAACCGGAATTCGTCGGCCAGACCAAGGACAGGCTGGCGACGATCGAGGCAGTTCGAATTGTCGAGAGCGCGATCCGCGACCCGTTCGACCACTGGCTGGCTGACAATCCGCAGGAAGCATCGAAGCTGCTGGAATGGGTGATTGCGCGCGCCGACGAGCGGGTGCGCCGCCGCCAGGAAAAGGAAGTGTCGCGCAAGAGCGCCGTGCGCAAATTGCGCCTTCCCGGCAAGCTCGCCGACTGCACCCAGAACGCGGCGGCGGGTGCCGAACTCTTCATCGTCGAAGGCGATTCGGCCGGCGGCTCGGCCAAGCAGGCGCGCGACCGCGCCAGCCAGGCGGTGCTGCCGCTGCGCGGAAAGATCCTCAACGTCGCCAGCGCCGGCAACGACAAGCTCGCGGCCAACCAGCAGATCTCCGACCTGATCCAGGCACTCGGCTGCGGCACGCGCTCGAAATACCGCGACGAGGATTTGCGCTACGACCGGGTCATCATCATGACCGACGCCGACGTCGACGGCGCCCATATCGCCTCGCTGCTGATCACCTTCTTCTATCAGGAAATGCCGTCGCTGGTTCACGGCGGCCATCTCTATCTGGCGGTGCCACCGCTCTACTCGATCCGGCAGGGCGGCAAGGTCGCCTATGCCCGCGACGATGCCCACAAGGACGAGTTGCTGCGCACGGAGTTCACCGGTCGCGGCAAGGTCGAGCTCGGCCGCTTCAAGGGCCTGGGCGAGATGATGGCCTCGCAGCTGAAGGAAACCACCATGGACCCCAGAAAGCGCACGTTGCTCAGGGTGGATGTGATCGACGCAGAGGCCGCGACCAAGGACGCCGTCGACGCGCTGATGGGTACCAAGCCCGAAGCCCGTTTCCGCTTCATCCAGGAACGCGCCGAATTCGCCGAGACGGAAGTGCTGGATATCTGAGCGCCCGCTGCTCTACCTTGTCCGTAACGGGTGCGGAGTCGGGCATGTGATATGGGCGCGGCTGAAAGATTATGTCGGGACAAGGTTCGCCGACCTGACGCGACCGACGCGCTCGGACTGGATTTTTGCTCTTAGAACCGTTTCGGCCGGGCTGATTGCGCTTCTGGCTGCCTACGAGCTCAAGCTCGACCATCCGCAATGGGCAATGATGACTGTGTTCATCGTTGCCCAGCCGGTGGCGGGCATGGTGCTGGCCAAGGGCTTCTACCGTTTGCTCGGCACCTTGGCCGGCGGGCTGGCGGCGATCGGCATCACCATCGTCTTCGGTCCCGATCCGTGGCTGCTGGTGACGGTACTTGCGGTCTGGATCGGCATCAGCACCTTTGTCTCATCACTGCTGCGCAATCCCGAGGCCTATGGCGCGGCACTCGCCGGCTACACGGCGATGATCATCGGCTTGCCGGCTTTCGGACAACCGCATGTCGTGGTCGATCTCGCCGTCGCGCGCTGCGCGGAAATCGTGCTTGGCATCGTCTGCGCCGGCGTTACCAGCCGGTTGATCCTGCCCAAGCTGGCGGGCGAGGCCATCATCGAAAGGCTGAAGCGCAGCATTCTCGATCTCGCCGTCTATGCCGCCGGCGCCTTCTCCGGCCGCGATGCGGCGGTACTGGCCGACCTGCACCGAAAGCTGATCGCCGAGGCCGAGACTCTCGGCGAAATGCGCGTCTATGCCAGGCTGGAAGCACCGAGCCTGGCGACCCGAGCACATCCAGTCCGGCGCACCATCGGCCAGTTGCTGTCAGCCCTCTCGGCGGCACGCGCGCTGCATGCCCATGCCGCACCGAAAAACGCGGCGCTTATTCCGGTGCGCGCCGACCTGCATGCACTGGTCGGCGAACTCGCGGCCAAACCAGGCGCTCTCGATGATATCACGCCGTGGGTGGCGCGGCTCGACGTCATCGCCGCCAGGGCAAGGCAGATGCCGGACATGCCGGACGGACAAGCCGATGAGAGGCTTGGCACCATCACGCGCCTCACCATCGCCGCCGATTTCGCCGAAGCCTTGAAGCAGGTGCTGCGTGGCCTCGATGCCCTGCGCGCTCCCGCCTCGCGCTCGGCGCGCGTGCGCAAGCAGCCGGCGCTGGTGGTGCACCGCGATTACCAGGCGGCCTCGCGCAACGCCGTGCGCGCGGCACTGGCCACCCTGCTGGTCGCTGCCTTCTGGCTGACGACGAAATGGTCCGAAGCGGCGGGCACAGTCATCCTCGTCTCCGTCGTCTCCAGCCTGTTTGCCGCCCGTCCCGACCCGGTGCAAGTGGCCTGGGGTTTCTTCAAAGGCACCTTGCTTGCCCTGCCCTTTGCCTTCCTTGTCGGCCAGATCGCGCTGCCCGCCTTGCCCGGCTTCGGCTGGTTCATGGTCTTTGTCGTGCCGATCCTGGTGCCAGCCGCGCTGGCGATGGCCAATCCGCGCTACGTCGGCGTCGCCACCGCCTTTGCCATCAATTTCCTGGCCTTCCTCAGCCCGCATCAGGCGATGACCTACGATCCCGGGCCTTTCCTGGCAGGTTGCGCATCGATACTGGTCGGCATCCTGCTGGCGATCGGCGTCTTCATCGTCGTGCTGCCCTCCGATCCATGGGTCTTCGTCAACCGCATCGTACGCGTGATGCGCGAAGACCTGGCGCGCCTCTGCCTGCATGAGCGCGTGCCGAGGCGCACCGCTTTCGAGAGCCTTGCCTATGATCGGGTCAACCAGCTTATGTCGCAGACGCAACGCACCGGAAAGAAGGGCGATGCGGTTCTGGATGGCAGCATCGCCGCTGTCACCGTCGGCATCGAAATCCTGCATCTGCGCCACGCATTGCAGAGTGCCACCCTGCCGTCCGAAACGGCCCTCTCGGTCTCGAATTTTCTGCGTGGGCTGGCACGCGAGCTGCTCTTCCGGCGGCCGGGCGAACCGCAGACATCGACCGTCACCGTCGCCAGGCAATACGCAGCCGGCATCGCGCAGCGAAGCAATGCGGGCGAAATGCTGCAGGTCGCCGCCTCGCTGCGCATCATCGCCGCCGCGATCGAGGATTTTCCGGATTTCTTCGCGAAGGATCGAGGTTAGGCGGCAGCTATAGCCAGCGCATGTCCCCGGGCGTTTTCGCGCAGCGCATCAAGATGGATCGACTTGACCAGTGCGACGAGATCGCCCTCCGCGGACTGCCCGCCCAATTCCTTGAGCATCAGCCAGCTGACTTCCTGTACCCCGGCGATGCGTTTGCCATTGGCGACCTCGCGCCAGATCTTTAGCGCCCGCAGGATGATGGCGTGGGTGGCGGCGGCAAGGCCCGCGCCGCGGAACAGCGCCTGCAGCGCAACATCGTGCCCGCCGGCCAGCAGCGCCCGCACCCTTTGCTCGGACTGCTGGGAAAGCGCGACCAAAGTGGAGCCGAAGAAGTCGACCTTGCCATGCGCGATCGTCCGGATGATGAAACTTGCGGTCAGGTCGCCGCGCAGGCGCAGATGCTCGATCAGCGCCGCATGCTCTTCCTGGCGCGTGCCTTCGATCAACGTCACCGAGGCCTTCACGCATGCGTCGCGCATGACGCGATCGGCCCTGGCTGCGCCCATCAGCGCCATCACCAGCGGCGATCCCTTGAGCGTCTCGCCAAGCTTGACCAGCAGCATGTGCCGGCAGTCGGCGGGCAGGCGCGCGTCGGCAATCAGCGCCTCGCGCACCAGGGGCAGATGTCCATGACGCTCGGCAATGCGGCGGAAGCTGAGCGACGCGATGTCGGCGCCGCTGTTAGCGAGGAGCACTGCGCAGGCATCGGCCTCGCCGATCTCCGCGATGGCCGCCGAAAGCGCCATGGAGACGACAGGCCGATCGGCGATGAGTTTCTGCGTCGCCTTCTGGCTGGAGGCCACACGGTCGATCAGGTCGGCATCGGTGAGCAGCGGCGAACGTGCCAGCACCAGGCTTGCGACTTCCGGTTGGTCGGAGGCCAGTGCGCTGATGATCTGCAACGGGGCGTGATGGCTCATGGACAGCGCTTCGGCGATGGCCAGCCGCACCTTGGACGACGCGTCATCAAGCAGCAGCGTCAGCGCAGCTTCTGCGGCACAGCGATCCTCGAACGGCAGGTCGGAATTGATGTAGGCACGGGCCAGCGCGCTGGCTGCGGCGGCCCGCTCCGAGACTCGCGCCGTGTAGATCCATTTCAAGAAATGCGAGACAACCATGCCGCCTGCTTACGCCCCCTGCCAGATGTTTCCGGCCCCGTTACGGAGGGTAGGCAGAAATGGTTTACGAACGGTTCACCATATTCATTAACCCGCTTGATGGCCCGGCTTGCAGCGCCTATCAAACAACGGAAACGGAGGACATCGGCCATGGCTGGGCTTTACCTGGATGAGTTTGTCGTCGGCCATGTCTTCCAGCACACGCTGCGCAAAACGGTCACCGAAAGCGACAACATGCTGTTTTCGGTCATGACCCTGAACC
Source organism: Mesorhizobium shangrilense (assembly GCF_040537815.1). Taxonomy (NCBI): domain Bacteria; kingdom Pseudomonadati; phylum Pseudomonadota; class Alphaproteobacteria; order Hyphomicrobiales; family Phyllobacteriaceae; genus Mesorhizobium; species Mesorhizobium shangrilense. The sequence goes on along the minus strand of NZ_JBEWSZ010000001.1, from coordinate 1,136,051 downwards.
CGCAGCCGCTGCACATCGATTTCGATTTCGCCGCCAAGAGCGAATGGGGCAAGCCGCTGGTCAATTCGCTGTTCACGCTCGGCCTGATGATCGGCATTTCGGTGAACGACATCACCATGGGCACCACAATCGCCAATCTCGGCATGAAGGAAACGGTGTTTCCGCATCCGGTCTTCCATGGCGACACGATCCGCGTCGAGACCACGGTCATCTCGGTGCGCGAGTCGAAATCGAAGCCAGACCGCGGCATCGTCGAACTCGAACACCGCGCCTACAACCAGCACGGCGATCTCGTCGCCAAATGCACGAGACAGGCCATGATGAAGAAGACGGCCTGACCGGTGCGTTCGCTGCTGTTTGTCCCCGGCGATTCGGAAAAGAAGCTGGAAAAGGGTTTTGGCGCCGGCGCCGACGTCGTCATCGTCGACCTCGAGGATTCCGTCGCACCGCAAAACAAGGCAATGGCGCGCGACATCGCGGCCCGCTTCATCTTCGGGCACAGGCAACACACCAGTTCGGCGATCTATGTGCGGGTCAACGATCTGTCGACTGGATTGACCGACGATGACCTGGCCGCGCTGGTTGCGGCGAGGCCCGACGGCATCATGCTGCCGAAATCGAACAGCGGCCGGGATGTGCAGCATCTGTCGGCAAAGCTCAGGGTTCGCGAAGCCGAAAACGGCTTGGCCGACGGCGCGATCAGAATCCTGCCGATCATCACCGAGACGGCGGCCGGCGTTCTGGCGGCCGCGACCTATGCTGGGGCAAGCGCGCGCCTGGCCGGACTCACCTGGGGCGCCGAGGATCTGTCGGCGGCGATCGGCGCACGCGCGGCCCGTGACGAGCGCGGCCGCTACACCGATGTGTTCCGTTTCGCCCGCACCATGACCCTGCTCGCGGCAAGCGCGACGGAGGTCGCCGCCATCGACACTGTATTCCCGAATTTTCGCGACATGGCCGCCTTCGAGGCCGAGTGCGCCGAAGCCGAGCGCGACGGCTTTACCGGCAAGATGGCGATCCACCCTGCGCAGGTGCCGGTCATCAACGCGGCCTTCACACCGTCGGCCGAGGCCATCGCGCATTCAGCCGCCGTGGTCGCAGCATTCGACGCGGCCGGAAATCCCGGTGTCGTCGGCATCAACGGCAAGATGTATGATCGGCCGCATCTCAAGCTGGCGGAGCGGCTTCTGGCTCGGGCCAAGGCGGCGGGGATTTCCGCCTGAACGAACGAGCCGCTACCAGATCCGCGGAATCAGGCGGTAGCGGACATGGGCCGCATAGTCGTCATAGCCTTGCAGGCCAGTCCGAAGCGTTGCTTCTTCGATGAATGTGCGGATGGCCAGGAGAATGACGAACACCAGCACCGATGCCAGCCCCCACCAGGAGCCAAGCAGCAGTGCTGTGCCGGCGAAGAAGAGAATGGCGCCGGCATACATCGGATGGCGCACGAAACTGTAGGGACCCGTGGTGATCACGTGCTGTCCGCGCTCGTCCTGGATCTTCACGACGGGCGCCGCGAAACTGTTCTCCAGCATCACAAGGTAGCAGATCCAGATTCCAAGCAGCAGGATCAGAGCGCCGACCACCTGCACCCACAGGGGAACCGCCGACCAGCCGAAACGGAGGTCTAGGCCCATGAGGATCTGCCAGCCAAACATGCCAAGCAGCAGCACGCTCAGCAGGACCTTGTCGGCCGCGGTCTGGTTCTTCTGGATGGGAGGGCTCAGCCGCTCATTCATCAGGCCCGGATCGCGCCGGGCCAACGCCACGCCCAGGGTGAGGCTGAGCGCGACCATCACCACGAGGAACACCCAGGCTCCCGGCCAGTGCAGCGTGCCAGCCGACAGGAAGAGCAACACGCCCATGACGCCGAACCACACGAATGTCTGAAGGATCAACTTCGAGATCATGACCAACCTTCCGTGAATTGCCTGGCCGGCATTGGCTGAATTAGACCATCAGTCTATTATACCGACCATCGGTCTATTTTTCAAGCTGGTATCACGCATCTGGACGGGGACCGCCGCCACGTGCAGAAGGTATGGCCATGCCACGCGTCATCAAGCACCCAGAGCTCAGGCGAGAAGAACTCCTGGACCAGGCCCAGGCCCTGTTCCTGACGCATGGCTACGACCGAGCGAGCCTCAATGACGTGATTGCGGCGGCCGGCGTGTCGAAAGGCGCCTTCTATCACTATTTCGCCTCCAAGGAGGCTCTCCTGGAAGCGCTGGCCGAGCGCTTCGCGAGGCAGGCCTTGGCTGGCGTCCAGGACATACTCGACGATCCCGGTCTCGATCCGCTCAACCGCCTGAATGGTCTGCTTGCACAGTCACGGCAGGCCAAGGTCGAGGCCGCGGCGGAAGCCTGGGCTCTTTTCGAGACGATGTTTCGACCGGAAAACCTGGTGCTCTTCCATCGCATCAACCTGGCGGCCAGCGCGTCGTTTTCGCCCCTGCTGGTCAAGATCATCAGGCAAGGTGTCGAGGACGGCACATTCCGGACCTTCGATCCTGAGGGCGTCGCCGACATGGTCATGCAGTTCGGCATGGCCACGCATGGCGTCGTCGCCAAGGCGATCGCAAGCGGCAGCGACGCCGACATGGACGTCGCCATCGAAACCCTGGAGAAACGCGTCAGGCTCTACGAGATCGCTCTCGACCGCATACTCGGCCTCCCCGACGGAAGCATCCGGATCAGCGAACCCGGCTATGTGCGCGCCGTCATGACAGCCCGTCGGCGGACGGTGGAGCAGGCACCGAGTGCCTAAGAGCAATTCCAGGAAAAGTGTGAAACGGTTTTCCGTCCGGAATTGCGTCAAAACAAAGAGATAGAGCGGTTCTGCGTTTCCTTGAAACGATGAACCGCCTAGTCCTTGTCCCAGCGTGGCCGGCGCATGGAGAAAATCTCGCTGACGCTGGCATAGTCCATATAGCCGAGACGGGCGACATTCCCGGCCATGGCGATGTCGAACATGCCGTCCTTCAGGAAGGCATCGTCGATGTAGACGCCGATCACTTCACCGGCGACGACAACGGCGCTCGCCAGCGTCCCATCCAATGCCTTCGGCCGGAAGATCTCAGTCACCCGGCATTCAAGCGCGGCCGGCGCCGCCGCCACGCGCGGCGGCGCGACCAGACGCGAAGGCGCCATGGCGAGATCGGCGTAGGCGAACTCGTTGACGCCGCGCGGTGCGTTGACGGAGGTGCGGTTCATCTTCTCGGCAAGGTCGCGGCTGACGAGGTTGGCGACGAATTCGCCCGTCTCCTGAGCAAAGGCGGCGCTATCCTTCTCGCCTTCCGACGAAAACCAGACGATGAAGGGCCGCGTCGACACGGCATTGAAGAAGGAATAGGGCGCAAGATTGACCTCGCCTGCCCCATTCAGCGTCGAGATCCAGCCGATCGGCCGTGGTGCGACGATTGCCTTGGAAGGATCGTGCGGCAGGCCATGGCCCTCGGACGGTTCGTAGAACATTTTAGCCGTTCCAGGGTCCCGCGTAGTCGGCATAGAGCTTTGCCGAATCAGGCCGCGGCCGCTCGGGTGCCGGCCCGGCGTAGGAGCCGATATGGATGAAGCCGACGACACGCTCGCTCGGCGCCAGGCCAAGGATGGCCCTGCCCTCCGGCACGTCGGAATACCAGTTGCTGATCAGGTTGGTGCCATAGCCCAGCGCATTGGCTGATATCATGAGGTTCATCGCCGCCATGCCGCCGGACAGGAACATCTCCCATTGCGGGATCTTCGGATTTTCCTTCGGGACCGACACCACGCCGATCACCAATGGGGCGCGCGAAAACCGCGCCAGTTCCTGGTTGCGGCGTCCTTCCGGCAAGGGTCCTTCGCGCTGTTCGGCAAGGGCGGCCAGTTTCCGGCCGATCTCGACGCGCGCCTCGCCGCGATAGAGGATGAAGCGCCAAGGCTCCAGCCGGCCGTGATCGGGAACCCGCGTGGCCGCGGCAATCATCGTCGCGATATCCGCGTCGCTGGGTGCAGGCTCCTTCAAATCCAGGATCGGCGCGGAATTGCGGGTCAGCAGGAAGTCGATGATCGGCGACGCCATGGGCGCAATTCTCCTAAAACACTCGATTTTGAGCTGAAGCGCGCCTGCGGGAATTCGGGCGGCTCGGGCATTGGCGCGGCGCGCCGGACTTGAAGAGTCATCTAACAGAAGCCGATCGGACTCTTAAGCCTTGAAATTGCCACCGCCATGGGCTTCAACGCAAGGCATGTTTGAGGGGACTCTGCGCCTTTTGCTGGTCTGGCTTGGTGCCGCGCTGTTCATGGTGCCGGCTTCGCTCGCCGGTGCACAGGAAAAAGACGGCGTCAGCAACCTGAAACTCCCAGGGATTTCGAGCTATGCCACGCCGAAGAGCGACACCACGCTGGCGGTCGGCAACAGCGGCGCGATCACCCTTTCGGCCCAGTTGACCGACAAGGGTGCCGACATCACGCGCGGCATCGTCTGGCGCGTCTTCAAGCCTGAAACGGTCAACGGCAAGCTGCCGATGGTTGCCTCGGCGCATGGTGGCACGGCCGTGTTCCAGCTCGAACCGGGCAGCTATCTGGTCCATGCCTCCTACGGCCGGGCCGGCGCCACCAAGCGCATCACCGTCAGCAAGGAAGCCAGGCGCGAAAGCCTCGTGCTCGATGCCGGTGGACTGAAGCTCGACGCGGTGTTGTCGGGCGGAGCGCACATCCCGCCGAAGAAGCTGCGCTTCTCGATCTATGAAGGCCATGCCGAGCCCAATGGGGACCGCGCACTGATCATCCCCGATGTCGAACCGAACAGCGTGGTGCGGCTCAACGCCGGCATCTACCATGTCGTCTCGACCTATGGCGCGGTGAACGCGGTCATCCGCTCCGACATCCGCGTCGAGGCCGGCAAGCTGACCGAAGCAACCGTCGAGCATCACGCAGCCGAAATAACCATGAAGCTGGTCCGCGAGACCGGCGGCGAGGCGATCGCGGATACGTCCTGGTCGTTGCTCAACGAATCCGGCGATCCGATCAAGGAAACCGTCGGCGCGTTCGCCTCCATGGTGCTCGCCGAAGGCGACTACACCATCATCGCCAAGAACCGCGACCGCATCTATCAGAAGGACTTTACGGTCGTGGCCGGGCAGAACCAGGAGATCGAGGTTCTGGCCAACGAAGCAGCGGCCATGGACCCGGAAGAAGGCGCGGATTAGCGTCTGCCGTTGTCCAGTCCCGAACTGCCATGACATCAACATGACGGTCAATTCGTTAGGCGAATGACCTTAGGCAGCCAGCTTGGTCCGCGCCGGCAGGAACGGGATCCGGCGGCGTGGTGCGGCCGGCGCCAGATCGAAAACGCCGCGATAAAGCCGATCGAGCAGCGCCTTGCGGTCACGCAGCGGCTCCAGTTCGCTCCAGCTCAGCACATCGCCGACGCGAACGTCGATCGGCTTGCCGGACAGACGCGCGAATTCGTGGATAAGCAGGGAAATGCGCAGCGTCAGCGACGCCTTGCCGACGAATTTCGCCACGCGTCCGTCGCGTTCGGCCATGTTCATCGGGCCGCTCACCAGATGGAACAGCCTGCCGTTCTGACCGGAAAAATGCATCGGGACGACAGACGCCTTGGCATCCTGGACGAGACGGGCCGGAAACATCTTCCAGGGCAGATCGCGTGCCCGACCAAAGCCCTTCGGTGCTGTGGCGACGCCGCCGGCCGGAAACACAACGATGGTGACGCCTTCCTTGAGCAGCCGCACCGCCTCATGGCGTACGGCCAGATTGTTCTTCAATGCTTCCTTGGTTTCGGAGAAATCGACCGGCAGCGAATAGGGTTCCATCTCGCGGATCTTGAGAAGATCCTTGTGGATCATCACCCGGAATGGACGCCCCAACTGTTCGGCCAGCGACAGCACCGCGATGCCGTCGCCGATGCCGAAGGGATGATTGGCGACGATCACCAGCGGCGTGTCCGGCAACTGCGCCGGCGGCCATTGGTCGGCGGTCCGTATCCGGACGTCGATCAGCTCCAGCATGCGGCTGAACACGCGCTCGCCGGTCGGCACCACTTGGCGGCGCCAGAAATCGTAAAGTGCGGCGAAACGATCACGGCCCGAAAGGCCTTCGATGGAATGGATCACCCACCGCGCCAGCGCCGGCTGACACGGATTGGCATAGGAGAGCTCGGGAAACGGTTTTTCGCGCATTTTCAGCTTGAGCATGGGGATTCGTTACAAGATTGGCGTGACAGGCATGTGAAAATGGCGGTGGATCGCTCCACCGCCATGTCGTTCGAAGGCCGGCTAGGTCAGACTGCGCGCTTGCGTCTGCGGTCAGGCGTGATCGCTTCTTCCGTAAGCAGTGCGATGGCCTCGCCAAGGCCAAGCGATTCCTGGTCGCGTGAACCCAGGCGACGGATGTTGACCGTCTCCTCTTCCGCCTCGCGCTTGCCGCAGACCAGGATGACCGGAACCTTGGCCAGCGAATGTTCACGGACCTTGTAGTTGATCTTCTCGTTACGCAGGTCGGCTTCGGCCAGCAGGCCGGCCGCCTTGAGCCGCGCGACAACCTTCAGGGCGTAGTCGTCGGCATCGGAAGTGATCGTCGCCACCACGACCTGCAGCGGCGCGAACCAGAGCGGGAAGTGACCCGAATAGTTCTCGATCAGGATGCCGAGGAAGCGCTCCATCGAGCCGCAGATGGCACGATGCACCATGACCGGCCGCTTCTTCTCCGAATCGGCGCCGATATAGAAGGCGCCAAAACGTTCCGGCAGGTTGAAGTCGACCTGGGTCGTGCCGCACTGCCATTCGCGGCCGATGGCATCCTTCAGCACATATTCGAACTTCGGCCCGTAGAACGCGCCCTCGCCCGGATTGATCGAGGTCTTGATGCGGTTTCCCGACCGTGTCCGGATCGTCTCCAGCACGTTGCTCATGATCGCCTCGGCGTGATCCCACGCCTCGTCGGTGCCGACGCGCTTGTCCGGACGCGTCGACAGCTTGACGCTGACCTCGTCGAAACCAAAATCGGCATAGGTCGACAGGATCAGGTCGTTGATGCGCAGGCACTCCGCCGCCAGCTGCTCCTCGGTGCAGAAGATATGCGCATCGTCCTGCGTGAAGCCGCGCACGCGCATCAGCCCATGCAGCGCGCCCGACGGCTCGTAGCGGTGCACATTGCCGAACTCGGCGAGCTTCACCGGCAGGTCGCGATAGGACTTCAGCCCGTGCTTGAAGATCTGCACATGTCCCGGACAGTTCATCGGCTTCAGCGCGAAGACGCGATCGTCGTCGGTGTCGTCGCCGGCGACCGTCACCTTGAACATGGCGTCGCGATACCAACCCCAGTGGCCCGACGTCTCCCACAGGCTCTTGTCGAGCACCTGCGGCGCGTTGACCTCCTGATAGCCCTGCTCGTCCAGGCGGCGGCGCATGTAGTTGACCAGATTCTGGAACATCCGCCAGCCCTTGGCGTGCCAGAAGACGACGCCAGGCCCCTCTTCCTGGAAATGGAACAGGTCCATCTCGCGGCCGAGCTTCCGGTGGTCGCGCTTTTCGGCTTCCTCCAGCATCGTCTGGTAGGCTTCGAGCTGTGCCTGGTCGGCCCATGCGGTACCGTAGATGCGCGTCAGCATCGGATTGTTCGAGTCGCCGCGCCAATAGGCGCCGGCCACCTTCATCAGCTTGAAGGCGTTGCCGATCTGCCCGGTCGAGGCCATGTGCGGCCCCCGGCAGAGATCGAACCAGTCGCCCTGCGCGTAGATCTTGAGATCCTGATCCTCGGGAATGGCGTCGATCAGCTCCAGCTTGTAGCGCTCGCCTTTGTCGGCAAACACTTTCTTCGCCTTGTCGCGCGACCAGACCTCCTTGGTGAACGGCTTGTTGCGCGCGATGATCTCGCGCATCTTCTTCTCGATCACCGGAAAGTCGTCGGGCGTGAACGGCTCGTTGCGAGCGAAATCGTAGTAGAATCCGTTCTCGATCACCGGGCCAATGGTCACCTGGGTGCCCGGCCACAGTTCCTGCACGGCTTCGGCCAGCACGTGCGCGGTGTCGTGACGGATGAGTTCCAGCGCGCGCGGATCATCGCGGGTGACGATCTCGACCTTGCCGGATTTGCCCAGCGGATCCGAGAGATCGCGCACCACGCCATCGATGCTGTAGGCGACCGCCTTCTTGGCCAGCGACTTCGAGATCGATTCGGCAAGACCAGAACCGGTCATCGCCGCGTCGTATTCGCGCACGGAGCCATCGGGAAATGTGAGGGAAACGGAATTCAACATGATTTTCTCCTATCCAGTCCCGCAAACGAGCGCGGGTGGTTGAAATGCACAGAGCCCAAGGCGAACCGGCTTGGGCGACATGCACAGGTAAGAGCCGGATGCGTCCGGCGGCGGGCTGTCTTTTATGGGCAGATCCCGCCGCCGTAAAGCCGGGTCAAGCGTCGTTGTTTACTTGATGAGCCCTGGCAGGTCCTTCAGGAAGCCAGCCCGCGTCTTCAGGCCCTTCGGCATATCGGTGCGTTTGGTGTCGACCACAAGGCGGGCGAAGACGATCCGCTGGTCACCCTTCTGCGCCCAGCCGACGAACCAGCCGAGCGAGCGCTTGTCCTGGATCTTGTCGGCGTCGTTGCGAAGCCTGGTGCTGCCGGTCTTGCCCTGCACGGTCCAGTCTCCGGCAGGGAATGTCGGTATGATCGCCTTGGTCATGTCGTAGGCTTTGGCGGAAACCGGCAGCTTGCGGTCGAGCAGCCGGCGCAAGAAATTCACCTGCTCGATCGGCGTGATCTTCAGCGAAGAATTCACCCAGGATTGGGTGAGGCCGTCATTCTTGCCCGGGTTGCCGGAAACATCATTGTTGCCATAGTCGAATTTCGAAACATAGCCGGCAAAATTCTTTTCTCCAAGCCGGCGGGTGACCTCCCTGGAGAACCAGAGAATCGAATCCTTTTCCCAGATCGTCGGATCGACGGTCTTTTGCTCGCGCTTTACAGCGTTGAATTCGGGCTTGTAGTCCCAGGTCGGCGTGTGCGCGTCGCTCAGAATTCCAGCGTCATAACCGATCAGCGACAAAGGCACCTTGAACGTCGAGGCCGGGCTGAAGCGCTGGTCGCAGACGCCGTCCTGGTAAAGCGTCTTGCCGCTCGCGGCATCCAGGATCACCGTGCATTGGACATCATTCAGCGGCGCCGACTGAGCGCGCATCGGAAATCCCAGCAGCCACGCAAGCAGGAACAGGATTCCGGCAAAGATGAAGGGAAGACGGTCGATGTTGCGCATGGGATGCTCGCTCCAGTGGGGATGTGCGAGCGGCTTAGCGAGGCCTCTTGTCTCGATTTTGTCTCAAATGAGCAGTCTTTGTGCAGGCTTGTGTTAACCCTACCAGATCGTAAACACGTGGAAGCGACCCCTCTCCTGTCCGACCACGCGATCAGTTCTGAGGATCGCCGCGCTGTCTTCCTACACGCCAATACCGCCAAGGCGTGAACCAGCGATAGCGTTCCGCCAGCACTTCCGGCACGCGGTCGATGCCATGCGTGCCGAACGGCCCGCAGCGCAGCACGCGAAACAGCCCCATCCAGCCGCCCGCCCACAGCCCATGACGGGCGATAGCCTCATGCGCGTATTCCGAACAGGTCGGCAGATGCCGGCAGGAATTGCCGACGAAGCCTGAAAGCGTCAGCTGGTAGAGCCGCACGATGGACGTGCCAAGGACACGGCCCGGCGTCTTGCGCCAGGGGCCGGGCCAGTTGCGCCCGCGCTGAGGTGGTCTGGCGGCATGCACATGCGGATGGTCGTCACGCATCGCAATCTCCGCATCGCGTTCCCCGGCATAGATGTGAGTTTCAGCCGGGGAACGCAATCCCCTGCTCGGCGTGGCTGTTTCAGCAGCATTGTCTAACGGCGAAACGGCACGATGCAACGATCAGGCCTGGACACCCGGCGACGGCCTTCTTCATGCCGTTGAGATGGGTTCTCGCTCTGCCTCTGGAACGTCACGATCCGCATCATGTCGCCAAAAATCTCCATGAACTGGAACATGGCCATATCTCCTTTGAAGGCCTATTAGACCCCTGCTGGCCTTCGTCCTCAAACGAGTATAATTTCGACGTCGTATAACTTGAGATTATGCGAATGAAGCGCGGACGCCTGCCGCTGACGGCATTGAGAAGTTTCGAAGCGGCCGGCCGGCACTTGAGCTTCAGCCGCGCGGCCGAGGAGCTTTTTGTCTCGCAAGCGGCAATCAGCCGCCAGGTGCGCGAGCTCGAAGTCTTCCTGCGCCAGCCCTTGTTCGAACGGCACCACCGCCGCGTCGAGCTGACCGACACCGGCCAGCGTCTGCTGGACCAGCTGGTTACGAGTTTCGACGCCATCGATGGTTTGCTGTCGGATCTGGTGGCGACGCCGGCGCAGGCCGTGGCCTGCGTGAGCGTCGACCCCTCCCTTGCCACATCCTGGCTGGTGCCAAGGCTCAATCGCTTCCGCCAGTTGCGGCCGGACATCGACATTTCCCTCGATGTCGACACGCGCCTGATCGACTTCCGTAGCGACCAGGCCGAACTCGCCTTGCGCTTCAGCGCACACGCCACGTCATGGCCGCGCAGCGAAGCGGAGTTGATGGCGCCGGTGATCGATTCGCCGGTGCTGTCGCCGGCGCTCTTCAAATCCGGCCCGCCTCTGGAAAGCCCGACCGACCTGCGTCGCCATACATTGCTGCACGAGGAGAATCGCCAGGACTGGACGCGATGGTTCGAGGCGGCCGGCGTCGCCGATGACGCAATGCCCGAGCGCGGTCCGTTGCTGGCGGACGCCTCGCTTGCCAAGCAGGCGGCCATGCTCGGCCATGGCGTCGCTCTCGGCGATCTCCTGCTGGTGCAGGAGGAGTTGACGGCGCACACCCTGATCAAGCCGTTCGACACCAACGTCAGATGCGGGGCCTACTGGCTCGTCGCCAGGAGCCTGCGCAACCTGTCCGAACCGGCCAGGGCGTTCGCCGACTGGGTGCGCGGTGAGTTCGCTGAAAGCCGGCGTTTTCTGGATGATATCGAGGGCTAGGCTGCCTCTTCGGCCCGCTTCTTCTCGATCTGGCCGATCGCGTCGACAACGGCGTCAAAGGTCAGCATGATCGATGCATGGCGGGCCTTGTAGTCGCGCACAGGCTCCAGATATTTGAGATCAGCGAAGCGCCCGTTCGGCGGCGTGCCGCCCTCCTTCAGCATCTTCAGCATCGTCTCGCGCACGGCCCGCAACTCGTCGGCCGTGGCGCCGACCACATGTTGCGCCATGATCGAGGAAGACGCCTGGCCAAGCGCACAGGCTTTTACGTCGTGGGCGAAATCGGTGACCAAGCCGTCTTCCATCTTGAGGTCGACCGTCACGGTGGAGCCGCAGAGCTTGGAATGCGCTTTGGCTGTCGCATCGGGATGATCGAGACGGCCAATGCGCGCGATGTTTCCGGCAAAACCCAGAATTTTCGCATTGTAGACGTCGTCGATCATAATTTTCCAATCCGTCGCCGCCAAGCGAACAGCGATTGCCGCTGTAGTGTCTTCCTTTCGCTGGGCACGACCATATATAATGCTGGCAGTCGGGTATCGACAAGGCAACCATAAGCCGCGTCCTTGCCAAATCTGTTCACGCCGCTTACGGGGCCGGAAACCGGGCGAGTTTCTGAAACCGAAGGTTGTGGTCCGTTCAACTCGTTCCTCCACCGAGGGGAACTACGGGAGACGCCTTTTATGGATGCCGTCATCAAGAAACTCATGCCCCAGTCCGCCTATATGGAGAAGCCGGTCACCGACCGGCCGAGCGAAGCCGAGGTCGAGGCCGCGGTGCGCACGCTTTTGCGCTGGACCGGCGATAATCCGGACCGCGAGGGCCTGATCGACACGCCGAGGCGCGTGACAAAGGCTTTTCGCGAGATGTTCGGCGGCTACGACATGTGCCCGGCCGAGGAGCTTGGCCGCACCTTCGAGGAGGTGGCCGGCTATGACGACCTGGTCATCGTCAAGGACATCACATTCCACTCGCATTGCGAGCACCATATGGTGCCGATCATCGGCAAGGCCCATGTCGGTTACCTGCCGGACGGCAAGGTCGTCGGTCTCTCCAAGATCGCGCGCGTGGTCGACATCTTCGCCCATCGCCTGCAGACCCAGGAAGCGATGACCGCGCAGATCGCCGGTGTCATCCAGGACGTGCTCAATCCGCGCGGCGTCGCCGTCATGATCGAGGCCGAGCATATGTGCATGGCCATGCGCGGCATCCGCAAGCAGGGTTCCACAACGCTGACCTCGACCTTCACCGGTGTGTTCAAGGACACGCCCGAGGAGCAGGTTCGCTTCGTCACCATGGTGCGCGGCGGCAGGGCGTAACGCCCCTCGCCGGTCGCCAGACCATGATCCCGAACCGAAGGACCGCGTCAGCGAAAAGTGGATGCCGGTTTTCGGACAAGATCATGGTCAAACAAGATAAGGACCGGCGATGTCGGCATTGGAATTCCCGAAAGCTCCCTCGGACAAGAAAATATTGGAAGAAGGCGCGGTCTTTTCACCGCGCTTCGATGCTAGCGGCCTCGTCACCGTCGTCGTCACCGATGCCGAGGACGGCATGCTGCTGATGGTCGCGCATATGAATGCCCAAGCATTGGCGCTGACGCTGGAAACCGGCATCGCCCACTACTGGTCGCGTTCACGCAACGCGCTTTGGAAAAAAGGCGAGACCTCGGGCAACTTCCAGCACGTCGTCGAGATGCGGACCGACTGCGACCAGGACGCATTGTGGCTGCGCGTCAAAGTGTTGGGCCACGATGCAACCTGTCACACTGGTCGGCGTTCATGCTTTTATCGGACGGTGGGGCTGATCGACGGCAAGGGGACGCTTGCCGACGACGGCAGCAAACCTCTGTTCGATGCGGAAAAGACGTATCGGAAGCCTTTGTGAACCATTCCATATTCACAAACCACTCATGTTCACTATTCTCAAACATCCTTTCGGTACAAGGGATGCGGGACAAGGGAGATCATGATGCTCGAGTGGGCGTCATTGCGTAACCGGTCAGACGTTCGAGAAGCCAACGGCCTCTCCTCGTCCGGCGGCGCGTCCGAACCGACCCCCCTTAAGAAAACCGGCATCTCCCTGGCATTGGGTGGCGGCTGCGCCCGCGGGTGGGCCCATATCGGCGTGCTGCGTGCACTCGACGAAGCCGGCATCGAAGTGTCGATGATAGCCGGCACATCCATCGGCGCGCTGGTCGGCGGCTGTTACCTTGCCGGCAAACTGGATGAGCTGGAGGAGTTCGCGCGCAGCCTGACAAAGCGGCGCATCTTTGGCCTGCTCGATCTCAATCTGCGCGGCAGCGGTCTGTTCGGCGGCATGAAACTCGACGCGCGCATGCGCGAGCATATGGCGGGCATTCGTTTCGAGGACCTGCCAAAGCCCTTTGTCTGCGTCGCCTCGGAGATCCGAACCGGCCATGAGATCTGGCTGTCGAACGGCTCGCTCATCACCGCCATGCGCGCTTCCTATGCGTTGCCCGGCGTGTTCGAGCCAGTGGACTGCAATGGCCGCGTTCTGGTCGATGGTGCCCTAGTCAACCCGGTGCCGGTTTCGGTCTGCCGCGCCTATGAGCAACCGCTCGTGGTCGCGGTCAACCTTCACTACGATCTGTTCGGGCGCGCCGCGGTGATCAAACACAGCGCCGGCGAACTTGTTATCGAAAAGGACGCGCAGCGCGCCGGCCGCGTCGACCCTGATCACCCGTCGCATCAGACGCGGCTCGGCATCACAGGCGTCATGGTCGAAGCCTTCAACATCATCCAGGACCGCATTTCACGCGCGCGCCTCGCGGGCGATCCTCCGGACATGTCGCTGCAGCCAAAGCTCAGCCATATCGGCTTGACCGAGTTCCATCGCGCCGACGAGGCGATCAGCCTCGGCTATCAGGCGACGATGGCCCAGATCGGCGAACTGACCCGATTGCAGTCGGTTCTCGCCTAACCACATCCATCGTTTGGAAAATGCCGGTGCGCCCGTGATATTGACGACGCGATGCTGCGTCTGCCTGCCACCGCTGCAACGCTATTCGTCCCTTCGCGACAAACCGATTGCAAATTGCAATTGGTTATGTTGATCTGCGCGGATAGAACGGAGGCGCCGATGGCCAGGATCGTCTATTCCATGCTGACGTCTTTGGACGGCTACATCGCAGGGCCAGACGGCGACATCGGCCTGCCGGTGCCCGAGACGGAATTGCACCAGCATTTCAACGACATGATGAGACAGGCCTCGGTCGTGCTCGCCGGGCGCCGTATGTACGAGATGATGCGCTTCTGGGACAGTCCGGATCGCGAGACCGGCGCCACCGAGGTCGAGCGGGATTTTGCTGGTGCATGGCGGGAGACGCCGAAAATCGTATTCTCGGCCACGCTTCGGCAAGTCGGGCCTAACGCCCGGCTGGTGAATGACGATGCCCAGGCCACGGTAAGATCTCTCAAGGCCGGGACGGAGGGCCTCATCATCCTCGGCGGCGCCGACCTTGCCGCCGGTCTGGCACGAGCCGGTCTCATCGACGAATATCGGCTCTACATGCATCCGATCGTGCTGGGCGGTGGCAAGCCGTACTTCCAGTCCGGCCTGTCGCTGGCCTTGAAGCCGCTTGGCACGGAGAGCCTTGCCCAGGGCGTGACCCTGCTGCGTTACGCACCGGCCGGCTGAGTTGCGTAGCCTCAGTTGTGGCTAAAGCGCGTCGCGTCGAAACGGATTCATGCGACGCGCTTTAGCTCTTTTGTTTTCATGCATGTCGTTCTCCCAGAAACCGAGGTCACTTTTGGGCGACATGCATCAGGCGAGCGCGGCATCGGTGATGCGAAACTGCACCGTGCGGTTGCCGTTCCAGTAATTGCCGGACAGCGAGCCGGCAACGTGCACGGTCTTGCCCCGGTTCTTGAACAGGAATTCGCCGAGCGCGGTATCTATGGCGCGGAACGCTATCGCCTGGATGCGGCCACCGCTTTCGGACTGCAGCTCGGCGCGGATGTGATTGGTGCCGACCGGGCGCGCATCCGCAAGCCGATGACGCGGCAGAGCGAAGACCGGCGCCACATGCCCGGCGCCGAAAGGACCTGCCTTTTCCAGTGCATCGAGCAGGCCAAGCGTCGCGCCCTCGGCGGCCAGCGCCCCGTCGATCGCCAGGCTCTCCTCGTCCTGCAACCGGAACACATCGCCGGCGGCGCGCTCCTCGAAGAAGGCTCTGAGCTCGCCGAGCTTCGCGCGCTCCACCGTGATGCCCGCCGCCATGGCATGGCCACCGCCCTTGATGATCAGCCCGGCATCGGCTGCTTCGCGAACCAGGCGACCGAGATCGAAGCCCGACACCGAGCGGCCTGAACCTGTACCGACGCCATTGGCGTTGAAAGCGATGGCGAAGGCCGGCCGGCGCGCATGGTCCTTCAGCCGCGAGGCAAGCAGGCCGACGATGCCTGGGTGCCAGTTGTTGCTGGCGGTGACGACAATTGCCGGACCATTGCCGCCAGCAAGCTCGGCGTCGGCCTCGGCGCGCGCCGCCGCCAGCATCTCCTGCTCCATCAGCTGCCGCTCCTGGTTCAGTCGGTCCAGCGTCTCGGAAATGGTGCGGGCCTCGACCGGATCGTCGGTGGCGAGCAGCCGGCTGCCAAGTGCCGCGTCGCCGATGCGTCCGCCGGCGTTGATGCGCGGCCCGATCAAATAGGCCAGATGGAACGTGTTGATCGGCTCGCCGATGCGCGACACGCGCGCCAGCGCCGCCAGGCCCTCATTCTTCTGCTGGCGCGCCACCTGCAGTCCCTTGACGACAAAGGCGCGGTTGACGCCGGTAAGCGGCACCACGTCACAGACGGTCGCTAAGGCAACCAGGTCCAGCATGGAAAGCAGGTCCGGCGGCGGTTCGTCGGTCAGGCGGCCGCGCAGGATTTTTGCTGTCTGGACCAGTGTGAGAAAGACGACACCCGCCGCACAAAGGTGGCCTTGCCCCGAAAGGTCGTCCTCGCGGTTGGGATTGACCACGGCGATGGCCTCCGGCAACGGACCGCCAACCTGATGGTGGTCGAGCACCACGACATCGGCGCCAGCCTCCATTGCCGCGTCGACGGAAGCCGCGCTGTTGGTGCCGCAGTCGACGGTCACGATCAGTGTTGCGCCGCGCGAAACCAGTTCTCGCATCGCATCGGGATTGGGACCATACCCCTCGAAGATCCGGTCGGGGATATAGATTTCCGACGGCACGGAAAAATGCGCGAGAAACCGTTTGAGCAACGCCGATGAAGCCGCACCGTCGACATCATAGTCGCCGAAGATCGCCACCTTCTCCTTGGTCATCACCGCCGCGGCGATGCGTGCGGCGGCTCTCTCCATACCGGTCAGAGACGCCGGATCGGGCAGGAGGTCACGGATGGTCGGGTCGAGAAAGCGCTCGGTCTGTTCCGCGGTCACGCCGCGCCCGGCAAGCACGCGGGCAACGATGTCGGGCACGCCATGGCCTTGCGCGATGGCGAGCGCCGTCATGTCCTGTCGCGCCGTCAACCGGTGTTCCCAAGAAACACCGGTTGCCGACTGCCTGACATCAAGAAAAAGTCGTTTTTCGCCCGTCATGCGACGCGCCGTCTGCAAAATTGTCATTTCTCACAATATGCGACGGCTAAGCAGGAAGGTATCAAAACTTTTCCAGATCCTGGTGCCGCGCCTTGATCTCGCGCACGGTTCGCGACGACGAACGCAGCACGATCGTATGCGTCGTGATGTAGTTGTGGCCGAACTTGACGCCGGCCAGCATGTTGCCGTCGGTGACGCCGGTCGCCGCAAACAGAACATCGCCGCGCGCCATGTCATCAGTCCGATACACCCGCTTCGGATCGGAGATGCCCATCTTGGCGGCCCGTTCGACTTTTTCCGGCGTATCGAGAATCAGCCGACCCTCCATCTGCCCCCCGGTGCAGCGCAATGCGGCAGCGGCCAGCACACCTTCCGGCGCACCACCGGTGCCGAGATAGATGTCGATGCCGGTTTCCTCCGGGTCGGTCGTATGAATGACGCCGGCAACGTCGCCGTCGCCAATCAGCCGGATCGCAGCCCCCGTGGCGCGCACGGCTTCGATCAGCTTGGCATGACGTGGCCGGTCCAGGATGCAGGCCGTGATATCGGACACCGCGACACCCTTGGCCCGGGCAAGACTGGCGATGTTTTCGGCGGGCGTTGCGTCGATGTCGATGATGCCGTCGGCATAGCCGGGACCGATGGCGATCTTGTCCATGTAGACATCGGGAGCGAACAGCAGGCTGCCCTTCTCGGCGATGGCAATGACGGCAAGTGCGTTGGGAAGGTTCTTGGCGCAGATCGTCGTGCCTTCGAGCGGATCGAGAGCGATATCGACGGCCGGACCTTTGCCGGTGCCGACCTCCTCGCCGATATAGAGCATCGGCGCCTCGTCACGCTCGCCCTCGCCGATCACCACCGTGCCCTTGATGGCGAGACGATTGAGTTCCTGGCGCATGGCGTCGACCGCGACCTGGTCGGCGGCCATTTCGTCGCCGCGCCCACGCAGCCTGGCGGCCGCGACGGCGGCCCTTTCGGTGACGCGCACCAGTTCCATGGTGAGTATCCGGTCGAGACCGGCGACAATGTTGTGAGCCACATTCATCTGGGGAAAATCCTCGTTGGCAGGCGGCCTCCCGCCGGAGGCGCGTCTCTTTTGTCAAACGAGCATGACAACGGCAAGACCTGTTGGGGGATTTCTCGAAAAGGCAACAATATCAATCGATTGAAGTCGGGCGCTATAACGAAGCACACCCGGCATTGGTGGGCCGGGCGTGCGTTGGATCAGGTCGGATTTGCTGGATTACAGGCCTAGAAAACCGCGAGATACTTCAACAGCGAGATGATGCCGATGATGATGACGATGATCTGAACGATCTGCCGCATCCTGGCATCGAGCGGAAGCCGCTGCACAAGATAAAGAACGAGAATGATCACCAGAAACGTGATCAGGATGCCTATCAGCATGGACGACGCCATAAAACCCTCCTTGAAATTGCTGTGCCGAGACGAAGAGGCCGGCTGAGCCGGCCATCGACTGGACTACTGATACCAGCGGCGCGGCGTGTCGCTCATCGCCTGTCCCACTGCAATTCCCGCGAGAAAACCGATCAAGCCGATGATACCGACCACGGCTGTCGTCGTGCCTGGATTGTCGCGTGCGACCTCGGAGACGGCCTGCGCCTGGGTGCGCAGCTGCTGCGCGGTTCGCGACGCGCGCGCCGCGGCGGTGTCATACATGTCGGACGCCTGTTCCCTGGCATCGTCGACCAGTTCGGCACCTCGCTCCGAAATGCTCTTGTTGATCTTGGTGATCTCCTTGCGGAGTTCCGCGATCTGCTTTTCGAGCGTCTTCTGGATATCGTCGATGTGAGGGACGTCGGACTTGTTTGCATCAGCCATTGAAAGGTTCCTTTGGTTGTAGACCAAGAGAACGGCGCGCACGCAATTTCGTTCCGATCGCCATGACGCTCGACCGGGTTCAAGTGAGAACTATGGGATCATTGGCCTCGACGGACCAGGAGGCGAAGGCCGGTTGATTCCTACCCGGCCCGCTCGATGCGGATGACCTGCGGCTTGTCGGTCAGATGGCCGTCCTTGGTGATGCCGTCGACTGCCTTGCGCACTGCAGCTTCGGTGGTCTCATGGGTGACAAGGATCACTGTCTTTTGCGCCTCGGCCTCGCCATTGACAGCATGCTGCACGATCGATTCCAGCGAAATGTCATTGTCGGCCATGCGCTTGGCGATTGCCGCGAAAACACCGATGCGGTCATGCACGGTCAGCCGGATGAAGTAACCGCCGGCATGACTGCGCATCTGCGCCTTCTTGTAGGGCTTCAACTCCTTGGCGGGGCGGCCGAACACCGGGCCGTGCTGGAAACCAGGCCGGCTCTTGGCGATATCAGCGATGTCGCCGATCACCGCCGACGCGGTCGCATTGCCGCCAGCGCCCGGTCCGGAGAGCAGAAGCTCGCCCAGAATGTCGGTCTCGATCGCCACCGCATTGGTCACGCCATGCACCTGCGCGATGACCGAGGCCGTCGGCACCATGGTCGGGTGCACGCGCTGCTCGATGCCGCTCTCGGTGCGCTGGGCGACGCCAAGCAGTTTTATCCGGTAGCCGAGATCGGCCGCCGCACGGATGTCGGCCTGGGTGATGTTGGAAATGCCTTCCATATAGATGTCGTTGGCGGCGATCCTGGTCCCGAAGGCAAGGCTGGTCAGGATCGACAGCTTGTGCGCGGTGTCCTGCCCTTCGATGTCGAAGGTCGGGTCCGCCTCGGCATAGCCCAGCCGCTGCGCGTCCTTCAGGCATTCGTCGAACGAAATGCCCTCGGCTTCCATACGGGTCAGGATGTAGTTGCACGTGCCGTTCAAGATGCCGAAGACACGGGTGACCGAATTGCCGGCCATCGCTTCGCGCATCGTCTTGATGACTGGGATGCCGCCTGCCACCGCCGCTTCGTAGTTGAGCAGCACGCCCTTCTTCTCGGCGATCTCGGCCAGCGCCACGCCATGCTTGGCCAGCAGCGCCTTGTTGGCGGTGACGACATGACGGCCGGCCTCGAGTGCTGCCTTGACCGAGGCGCGAGCCGGGCCCTCGTCGCCGCCGATCAGTTCGACGAACACATCGATATCAGCGGTCTGCGCCATCTTCACCGCATCGTCGAACCACCGCGTCGCGCCAAGATCGATGCCGCGGTCGCGCTTGGGGTCGCGCGCCGAAACGGCGGTGACGACGATATCGCGCCCGCACTGCCGGGTCAGTTCCGCTGCCTTGTCACGCAGAACGCGCGCCACGGACGCGCCGACAGTGCCGAGACCGGCGATTCCAACACGCAATGCTTCAGCCATGTCCGGCGACGTCCCTCAAAAAAATCGATCGATATGAGTTGGGCAACTCAGCGGTGCGCGGAAAGCGGCACCACATTGTTGGGCTGCTTGGCGCTGGACGACAGGAAGCGCTTGATGTTGCGCGCCGCCTGGCGGATCCGGTGCTCGTTTTCGACCAGCGCCACGCGAACGAATTCGTCACCATGCTCGCCGAACCCAATGCCAGGCGCCACCGCGACATCGGCATGTTCGATGAGCAGCTTCGAGAATTCGAGCGAGCCGAGATGGCGGAACTGCTCGGGGATCGGCGCCCAGGCGAACATGGATGCGGCGGGTGCGGGAACAGTCCAGCCGGCGCGGCCGAAGGCGTCGACCATGACATCGCGGCGCTTGTGATAGACGTCGCGCACTTCCTCGATATCGGCGCCGTCGCCGTTGAGCGCATGCGCCGCCGCCACCTGGATCGGCGTGAAGGCGCCGTAGTCGAGATAGGATTTCACCCGCGTCAGCGCCGAGATCAGCCGCTCATTGCCGACGGCAAAACCCATGCGCCAGCCGGGCATGGAGAAGGTCTTCGACATCGAGGTGAACTCGACGCAGATGTCGATCGCGCCGGGCACCTGCAGCACCGAGGGCGGCGGGTTGCCGTCGAAATAGATTTCCGAATAGGCAAGGTCCGACAGGATGATGATGTCGTTCTTCTTCGCGAAGGCCACGACATCCTTGTAGAAATCGAGCGAAGCGACTAGCGCCGTCGGGTTCGACGGATAGTTGAGAATCAGCGCCAGCGGTTTCGGGATCGAATGGCGGATGCCGCGCTCGACCGCCGGAATGAAACCATCGTTCGGTTCCACCTGCAGCGAGCGGATGACGCCACCCGACATGATGAAGCCGAAGGCGTGGATCGGATAGGTCGGATTCGGACACAGGATCACGTCGCCAGGCGCCGTGATGGCCTGCGCCATGTTGGCAAAGCCTTCCTTGGAGCCCAGCGTCGCCACGACCTGCGTATCCGGATTGAGCTTCACGCCAAAGCGTCGGGCATAATAGCTGGCCTGGGCGCGACGCAGGCCCGGAATGCCTCGCGATGACGAATAACGATGCGTGCGCGGATCACGCACCACTTCGCACAATTTGTCGACGATTGCCTTGGGCGTCGGCAGGTCCGGGTTGCCCATGCCAAGGTCGATGATATCGGCGCCGCGCGACCGGGCGCTGGCCTTCAGCCGGTTGACCTGCTCGAAGACATAAGGCGGAAGCCGGCGAACCTTGTGAAATTCTTCCATGGCAGTTCCAGACAGCGAGGGGGTTTCTGGGCGCGCGATATAACCCTATTTGCAGGTAGGGTCGAGGGTAAGGTCACATTTGCCTTCGATCTGCTTCAGCGTGTCACCGCCGTGCTGCTTTGCCAGCGCGGTCAGCTCGGCCGGGTTGGTGGGCTTCACGCCGCTCTTCTTCGCCGCCTGGGCCCGCTCGTCAGCCTTCAGCTGGGCAAGCTTGGCGGTCTTTTCCGCGTCGGTGAATTGCGGGGCCGCCACTTTCGGCGGAATGTTCAGGTTTGGAAAGGTGGCCGTGTCCTTGGGACCCTCGACACCCGCGACAGGTGTAGAGGCTTCCATACTGGTGCTGGAACAGCCACTTATGGCCAGCAGCATGATCGCAAGGCCCGCGCAGCAAAAACGACCAGTCCCGGAAAAAACAGTATCGCCAATATCAATCGTCATATTGTTTCCCTGGCAGCCGGGGTACAGCATATTGGACCCGGTCTGATATCCCATGATAATATGTCAAGAAAACGCTTCGGGAGGAACCCCGCCAGCCATGTCCAAAACACCCGATTCGGGCAAAGCGGAAGATGACGAGCCTTCGGCCGTCGAGCAATATCTGGTGAAGGACCCGGAACGCTTCGCCCTGAACATGGCGCGCATGATCGAACAGGCCGGCAAGGCCGCCTCCGCATGGGCCGAACCGCGTGAGAAGGGCGAAGTGCGCGACAGCGTCGCCGAGCCGGTTGTCGACATGGTGAAGACCTTCTCCAAGCTCAGCGAATACTGGCTTGCCGATCCGCAGCGCGCGCTGGAAGCGCAGACGCGGCTGTTCTCCGGCTACATGACCGTCTGGGCCAATGCCATTCAACGCACCAGCAATGCCGCGGAAGGCACGGAAGACGCCGTCAAGCCAGAGCGCGGCGACAAGCGGTTCCTCGACCCCGAATGGGGCCGCAACGCCTTCTTCGATTTCCTGAAACAGGCCTATCTCGTCACCTCGCGCTGGGCGTCCGACCTGGTCGAGCACGCCGATGGACTGGACGAGCACACCCGCCACAAGGCTGGCTTCTACGTCAAGCAGGTGTCCAACGCCATCTCGCCGTCGAATTTCATCCTCACCAATCCGGAACTGTTTCGCGAAACCGTTGCCTCGAACGGCGAGAACCTGGTGCGTGGCATGAAGATGCTGGCCGAGGACATCGCCGCCGGCAAGGGCGACCTGAAATTGCGGCAGGCCGACTATTCGCCCTTCGAGATCGGCAGGAACATCGCCACCACACCCGGCAAGGTCGTTGGCCGCAGCGATGTCGCCGAGATCATCCAGTATGATCCCGCGACCGAGACCGTGCTCAAGCGGCCGTTGCTGATCTGCCCGCCATGGATCAACAAATTCTATATCCTCGATCTCAACCCGCAGAAATCCTTCATCCGCTGGGCGATCGAACAGGGTCATACCGTGTTCGTCATCTCCTGGATCAATCCGGACGAACGTCACGGCGCCAAGAGTTGGGAGGCCTATATAAGGGAGGGCCTGCAATACGGCCTCGACACCGTAGAGAAGGCGACTGGCGAACGGGACGTCAACGCGATCGGCTATTGCGTCGGCGGCACCCTTCTGGCGGCGGCGCTTGCGCTGATGGCGCGCGAAGGCGACGACCGCATCAAGTCGGCCACCTTCTTCACCACGCAGGTCGACTTCACCCACGCCGGCGACCTGAAAGTGTTCGTCGACGAGGAACAGGTCGCGGCGGTCGAGAAATCGATGAGCGAGAAGGGCTACCTCGACGGCACCAAGATGGCGACCGCCTTCAACATGCTGCGCTCCGGCGACCTGATCTGGCCCTATGTCGTCAACAACTACATGCGCGGCAAGGATCCCCTGCCCTTCGACCTCCTCTACTGGAACGCCGATTCGACCCGCATGGCTGCGGCCAATCACTCTTTCTACCTGCGCAACTGCTATCTCGAGAACAACCTTTCGCAAGGCACGATGGAACTGGCGGGCCATACGGTCTCGCTCGGGGATATCACCATCCCGATCTACAACCTTGCCTCCAAGGAGGACCACATCGCGCCGGCGCTCTCGGTGTTCCTTGGGTCAAGATATTTCGGCGGCAAGGTCGAATACGTGATGGCTGGATCCGGCCATATCGCCGGCGTTGTCAATCCGCCGGCATCCAACAAATATCAGTACTGGACCGGCGGGACACCGA
This sequence comes from Mesorhizobium shangrilense, assembly GCF_040537815.1. Classification (NCBI taxonomy): domain Bacteria; kingdom Pseudomonadati; phylum Pseudomonadota; class Alphaproteobacteria; order Hyphomicrobiales; family Phyllobacteriaceae; genus Mesorhizobium; species Mesorhizobium shangrilense. The sequence continues at coordinate 1,112,692 of NZ_JBEWSZ010000001.1, read as the reverse complement.
CAGGCGATTTCGGCGAATGGATCGCCAAGGCCATCGACCATCCCGGCTCCTGGTGGCCCCACTGGCAAGGCTGGATCGAAGCCGAGGACAACACCCGCGTGCCTGCCCGCACCCCCGGCAAGCATATGAAAACCCTGGGCGATGCTCCCGGTACCTATGTCAAAGTGCGTGTGTAACGGACTGTAATGTCTGGTGAGTTGACGGCCCGGTAAAAGAGGGCGAAATGTGGCGTCAACCACGAAGCAGCCTTAATTCGTCCGCGACTGCTGAATTTCGGTCAGGCTTGCGGATTTGACACAGGTCTCGTTTCCGGGTCGGGGACAAGAATCATCGTGACGTAGACGTTCAGTCGCCGCGCCACCATGTACCGGCCGGACACCGAGGGGGAATTTGTTTTGAAATCAGCGGGATCGTGCCTGGCGAAGGGAGAAAGTCGCGCTATCGCGGCCGCACTCTTCTCCGTGCTTCTGGCATCCTGCACCTCGGCCGGCGACCCCACAATGTCGGTCGGCATGCCTGGTTTCAACGCATCCACGACGGAAATGGGCACGGCTTCAGCCGTACATCAGGTGGCGACGGCTGATTCCTCTTCGCAGATGGCTGCTCATCCGCAGATGACGATGACCGCCGAAGGTGACGCGGCACTTCCGGAAGAAGTAGCCTATGTGCCGATGGCCAAGCCTGAGGTCGCCTTCCCGATCACGACGCCCGCAGCCGCCGAAACGATTGCCGGCACCACGCCGCAGCCGCTGGTGCAAGCCGCCCAGACAGAGCAACAGACCGACGCGGTCGCCTCAAAGATCGCCGCCGCCGATGCCCAGGTGACAGCGCCCACGCCCCAGCCCAAGCCCGACGCCCCCGCGATGAACAATCCGGTCTATGTCACCGCTGGTGAGATGCCGCAGCCCCAGGCCGACACACCCAAGAAAAAAGGCTTCCTCGCGTCGTTGTTCGGCGCCACGCCGGCGTCGGCCACTCCTGCTCCACTCGTCAACACACGGTCCGGCGAGCCGCCGGCTCAGGCTCAGGCCAAGGCAACACCGCCCGCGCCGCCGCCGCCCGCGGCAAAGCCGATCATCACGCTGGCAACAGCGGATTCCGCGCACAAACCCGTACAGCTCGCGTCAGTGGGCGTCGATACCAGCCACTACACCAGCGATGCGCTGCCCGGCGTGCGCCAGACGGCGCTGTTCGAGATCAAGCGCAAATCCGGCCTCGACGACGAGAGCGACGTCGACCTGAACGAGGACGAAGGCTCGGGCGGCCCCTATCAGGTCGCATCCGCCGCCGGCCTTGCCCGGCTGGCGCCGAACGGACTGCTCAAGCAGAACGAGACCGTCGATGTCGCCTGCCTGAAGCCGTCGCTGGTGCGCGTGCTGAAAACGATCGAGGGTCACTACGGCCGCAAGATGGTCGTGACCTCGGGCTACCGCGATCCGGCCCGCAACCGCCGCGCCAACGGCGCCAAGAATTCGCTGCACATGTACTGCGCCGCCGCCGACATCCAGGTGCCCGGCGTCTCGAAGTGGGAACTCGCAAGCTACATCCGCACCATGCCCGGCCGCGGCGGCGTCGGCACGTACTGCCACACCGAATCGGTGCACGTCGATGTCGGCCCCGAGCGCGACTGGAACTGGCGTTGCCGCCGGCGCAGTGGTGGCAGCGACGGCGGCGACGGCTAACCTGTTCAGCGCCTCCAGCTGGTGCGGGCACGGCGCTGTTCAGCGCCGCGCCACCAGAATTTGGCCGCCGAAAAACCCTCTTGTGAAACAATTGAAAAAAGTTGTCGCAGGCAGCGACAGACGGGTTGCCGGCTGCGAACAACGCAACTATAAGCCCCACATCTGAGCGCGCCCATCGTCTAGCGGTCAGGACACCGCCCTTTCACGGCGGTAACAGGGGTTCGATTCCCCTTGGGCGTACCAGACATTTCAAGCACTTTGCGACAGACGGCGAAAAACCGTCAAATAAGCCGTTTGGGGAATGTCGAGTCGGGCTTGGCGGCTGTGTCGAACAATCGGGTTGAGATTGTGCTTGATTCGCCGACCAGGGCCGCAGCCCTCTCCAGCGCAGCACAATTCTCGGCTCTAGCCAGACCGGCGGACGCGCCTACACTTTCGATCGTCGCCAACCGGCCTCGGAGCAGAACCATCGCTCCCCGTGCTCTGGTCGGATGATAGTTTGCGCATAATATTCCTGACCGGGCACGTTGATAGATGTGCTCGCCGGTCTCAGTCGAGATGTTGCCTTTGATATTGCAGCTTGACCTGGCAATGACCGTCGATGTGGCCGCCGAGACGACCTGGTGGGGTGCCGTTTAGGCCGACCGACCACTTCACCGATGTCCTCTTTGATGAACGGGTGTAGTTTCAGCCGCGTCATGACCGCGCTTTGATCCGCTGCCGAGACGGTGTCGTTCGCTGTCAGCAGCGCCGATTATGGCGACTTGCCGAAGTATTTGGTGTGCAACTGTTCCAAGAGGCCGCGCTCGTGTGCGCCGATAAGCTCAACTGTTAGCCGCCTTGTCAAAGGACTGCCGAGGGGAAGCCCAAAACCGTATTTGTCAGGCTCGAAAATACCTCCGATGACATCCACCCTTTGTTCGGGATGGTTGTGGGAGTAATATTCCAACACCGGCGCGTCGCCGATGATCGCTGCGATGTCGCCGGCGAGCAAAGCTGCTGCGGCTTCATCGATGTTTGGGTATGAATGGAAGTCGAGCCCGGTACCACGGGCAAATTCTTCCGCTACACTTCCGGCGAATACTCCGACGGCCTTGCCTGGAAGATCGTTAAGGCTGTTGATCTGGTTGGTCAGCGACAGCGTGGTCATCACGCTGGTTACGGACGAAGTGACAAATGCAAGCACAGCGATCCCGCATACGAGCCACAAGCCCTGCCATATTCGGCCGATCCACCCGAAAACGTTCCTTCGGCCAGCTGGCCTGCCGGCGGCAATCGACATGACTGAGAAGAAGCTCTCCGCTACCCCATCACGCCACCGAGTCGGAAAATTGGTATCGAACCTTCGGTCGAAAAGAGTCAACAACACGGTAGCTGCCGCGACGACGAGGGCAATCCACGCATAAGCGCGAAGAAAGCCCGATTCCCTCAATCCCGATACGACCTCAAGGAACCCCGCGCCCTGATGTTTGTCGATCATTATCCTCAGTCCAGCGTCGAACCATGGATAAGTGAAATCGATGCGTTGCGCCCGACCCTGCGTAATGGTGAGATTGGTGACAGCGACATCGATTTCGCCGTTCGCGGCAGCATCGATCAGGGCATTAACGGTAGGGAATGACTGGTATTGGCTTTGAAGTTTTTGCGTGTCCGCCAGCGCCGTCCAAAGTTCGACCGCCATCCCTGTAAACTGGTCCTTGTCCCGCATAACAAATGGCGGGCTGATATAGAGCCCAACCTTGACGGGTTGCTTGGTGTCCGGCAGTTCTTGCGCGAAGGACCCGGTTGCCAACAGCAGTAGCCATAGCATGAGCAGACAGGGAGCATTCTTCACCATAAATCCCGCCTTCGATGGCTCATGTCCTTTGGCTCCACCTTCGATTGGACAACGGCACGCGAGAATAGGCCCAGCGACGTCCTCGCGGATGGCAAGAGGCAGCCACTCGATTTCATAAGTCTCAGCAACGGCTCTCCAGGGCAATCTACTGCTCGACAGTTCCATGGGTTGTCAGCGTGCCAGAAAAATAACGCTGGGCATACGTTTCGATTCCCCCTTGGGCGTACCAGACAAATCAAGCCGTTTAGGCAAACCGTCTCCAAAACCGTCAGACGACGACCAAACAAGCCTTCCTTGGCTTCTGCTTTTCAAGCTTCGTTGGGTCGCCTCGTTCGGCTTCGAACGGCAATTTCAACGAGGCTCGATACGGGGAACGGGCGGCATCGGTAAGCTGACACCTTGTCAGCGCTTCCGCCTTTCAGCGCTCCACGCCAGGCCAATTCCAGCCCCTGTCCCCATAAGGGTTTTTCGACCATCCGGGGCTGAAGTCCAAAAGTACATTATCGCAGAGCACACACGTCCGCGATCCGGGAACTTATCGCAAGCTGGACAAGCAGAAAGGCCAGACCCGCCACTGTGAGGCCACTGCTTGCATAGTTTGGCTGGGGGCGATACTTTTGAAAGCCAAGACATCAAGCGGCACAATTGCCGAATTTCCGGCCACTTTGCGCGATGGAAATACTTTACGGGCTTGGGTTTCTGGCACTGTTCAGCGTAAGCGCCATCGGTGGGGTGGTGTTGCGCGCCTGGCTTCCCGAAGATCATTTTTCCAAGGACAATATGGACGCGGTAAGCCTGGGCACAGGTCTACTCGTCACCTTCACCGCCCTGGTCCTCAGCCTGCAGTTATCTTCGGCGAAATCGGCTTTTGATGCCGCCAACCGTGATCGCTCTCTCTATGCCGCCAAATTGGCACGTCTCGACGAGTGCCTTCGAAATCTTGGCCCCGAGACGGATCCGACAAGACAACGTCTTCGCCAATATACGGCTGCCGTTATAGCGAGCACGTGGCCGCATGAGGCCGTGCCCGTCGTCGAGGGCATGCCGGATGTTCATCACATGGCCATAAGCGGCGAAGATGCAGCGCTAAAGGTCATGATGAACGAAATCGGATCATTGATCGACTCCATGGCACCGGCAGATACCGCGCACGCAAACATGGCTGCCAGGTGCCGATTGAACTTCACAATGGTCGAGGAGAGCCGTTGGGCGGTCATTGAAGATTCAGGGCGTGCGGCCAGCAATTCATACAGTGGCATAGTCAGCTTCTGGCTGGTGCTGGTGTTCTTCAGCTTCGGACTGCAAGTTCCGCGGCGGATGGTGAGTGCGATCGTCCTGGCAATCTCGGTCGTAGCCGTCGCCAGCGTCATGTTCGTCATTATAGATTTGACCTTCCTCTACGGAGGCATGTTCGGCATTACCAGTTCCGCGATGCGCGATGCATTGGCGGACATGAGCCAATAGGCCAACATTTCGACCTGGTCGGTTTGCGCCATGCTCGGTTCTCAGGCCGATCGCAAAACCCGTCGATAGAGCTTCTGGAGTCCGGCCAGCACGAGAACGATAAGCGCGTTCGAGATGACGCCGACCACCGCTGACGTCCATGCGGCGTTGCCAGTCTGGCCAAAGATGACGAACGGAAAAAAGCAGCGATCGCCGCGAGCGCCACGATGAGCGCGAGCCACCCGGCACCTTGGCGCTCTGCCAGCCTACAGGCGAAAAATGCGATGCCTACCAGGATGATTCTGATCGGATCGAGTATTTGAGCAACAATGATAGCGGTCAAAAGCATGGCGGCGAACTGAAATTCAAAAACCCTACCTTTTCAAGACCGAAGATGCCAGATGGCTGGCCATGCTATTCTAGACACCGGCGCTTCGAATCGACGCTATACCTTCGGATATGCAGCTATACCTTTGGAAGTCGCCCATCGGCTGGACTTGCACGCGATTCGGCTTGATGGTGCCGGCGGCTGGCCCCTCCCACCCCCCCGCATATGGGGCTGGTCATTCAAAAGGGCTCGCTGTCCACCAGAGCGGACAGCGGGCTTTTTATCCAATTCCGAATCGATGTCGGCACTGCCCTCTCTCCAGGACAAAGTCCTACTTGAGACCAAGCGTGCCCTGAAGTGTCGACAGATCCTCGGCCAGCGCGGTCACCGGCCCCTGCAACGCCTTGCGATCATCCCCGGTCAGCTTGTCATAGGCCGCGAATGATCCGTCGGCGGCGCGATATTTGGCCAGGATGTCATCGACGGTCTTGAAGTTGCCATCGATCTTGTCGGACAGGCCCTTGTCGGCCTGGGTGGTCAGCGGCCGCAGCAGGTCGACGATCTTTTCAGCGCCGTCGACATTGGCCTGGAAATCCCACAGATCCGTATGGCTGTAGCGATCCTCCTCGCCGCTGATCTTGGACGACGCGACTTCCTCGATCAGGCCGGCGGCGCCGCCCACCATCTTGTCCGGCGGAATGGTCAGCGTCTTCACCCGCTTCTGGAGGTCGAGCACATCGGCATTCAGCTTGTCTGCGAAGTCGTGCATGTCCTTTGTGGTGCCTTCCACAAAGAGCGCGTATTCGATGCGGTGGAAGCCGGTGAAGCCTGGATCCTGTTCCGCCTTCTCATGGTCGCTGGCGCGCGAATCGATCGACCCGTCGAGATCCGAAAAGAGTTCGGCGATCGGCTCGATCGCCTCGTAGTGGACGCGCGTCGGTGCGTAGAGTGCCTTCGCCTCGTCAAGCCTGTCGGCCTTCACGGCTGCCGTGAATTTCTCTGTCTGGGCGACGAGATCATCGACGCCCTTGGAGACGTAGACCTTGTAGTCGGCGACCGGTTGGACAAGCGCCATCGGATCGATGGCCGCCCAGGCGATGTTCGACAGCGCAAAACCGCAGATGCCGGCCAGCGCGATGGAACGGAAATTCATGTTTCAGGCTCCTTTCTTTGTTGCTGAAGGATTTTCTTCCGATCGATCGAAACGTCCGGCTGCCTCCAGCATGGATTGGCCGAGATAGCTGTGCTGATCCGGCACGCCGGGAAGCGCGAAGAAATAGCCGCCGCCGACGGGCTTGATGTACTCCTCTAGGGGCTCGCCATTCAGCCGGTTCTGGACGGCGATGAAGCCGGCATCGAGATCAGCCTGGAAGCAGATGAACAGAAGACCCATGTCGAGCTGTCCCGCCTTGGTTACCCCGCGCGAGAAGTTGAAGGGACGGCGCAGGATCAGATTGGCATCGGTCGCCGCCGTGCGCGGGTTCGCGAGCCGGATGTGGGCGTTCAGGGGAATGTTGTTTCCCTTGGGATCATCAGCGTATTTGGGAACGTCACGCTCCGCCTTCATGGTCAGCGGCGCGCCTGAATATTTGTCGCGGCCGATGATCGTCTGCTGTTCGACAAGCCGCGTACGGTCCCAGCGCTCGACGAAATTGCGGATGATGCGCACCACCTGGTAGGTGCCGCCGGCAGCCCAGGGCTGTTCCCCCGCGTCCTGCCGTACCCAGACGATCCGGTCCATCAAGGCTGCATCGGACGAATCGGGATTGGCGGTGCCATCCTTGAAGCCGAGCATGTTGCGCGGCGCTTCCTTGCGCTCGCCGGGCTCGCGCGGCGCCGGCACGAAACCATCCTGCTGCCACCGCACCATCAGGAGGTCGGGCGTGTGTTTCACCACGTCGCGCAGCGCGTGGATGTTTGTCTCCGCCGTATTCGAGCAGATCTGCAGCAGGAGGTCGCCATGACAGCGGTCAACCTCCAGCGCATCATTGGGAAACTGGTGCATCGTCGCAAGTCTTGTCGGCTTGACGCCAGCAAGGCCGAAACGATCATCAAACAGTGACGCGCCGACGGCGACCGTCATGGTGAGATTGTCCGGCGAGACAACCGGCCCGAGCAGACCGGAATCAGGAGGCGGAAAATCCAGCTCACCCACAGGCGCCGCGCCGCCTTCCGTCAGGAACGCGATCCGGTCGGTCAGCGTATGCATGAGACGCTGAAGATCTGATCGATTCTTGGCGAGAACATCAAAGGCGACCACCAGTCCGGCGGGAGGTCGCGACGAGGTGATGCCGGCCTGGTGGATGCCATGGAACGGCTGGCGATCGTCAATGGTCGGCAGAGGTGAGGCCGCAACGCCGGCAGCCGCCATCGGGCACCTGTCCGCACGAGCCGCGGAGGCGCTGACGATCGCCCCACCGGCAGCGCCCAGGCCCAAAAGCAAACGACGGCGGTCCAGCGACAGGCCCATGCCTGATTGTTTCGTATTGTCGACGGAATTCCCTGCCATGGTCTTCACCTCAAGCCAGCCCCAGGGCGCCGGAAAGCCCTGCGAGATCGTTCGCAAGCGTAGTCATTGCCTGCTGCAAGGCAGTGCGGTCGTCTTCGGACACCTTCTCGTAGGTCGCCAGGGAACCGTCGGCGGCGCGGTACCTGGCCAGAATTGCGCCAGCCGCCGAGAAATCGGCATCGATGCGGTTCGTCAGTGCGCCGTCGGCCTTTGCAAGCAGCGGATGCAAGAGATCAAAGATCTTTCTTGCGCCGTCGACATTGGCCTGGATGTCCCACAGGTCGGTCCGGCTGTAACGACCGCCCTCCCCGGCAATCTTCGAAGACGCGACCTGTTCGATGAGGCTGGCGGCTCCAGTCGCCATCTTGTCCGGCGGAATTGTAAGCGTCTTCAGCCGGTTACCGAGCTGCGCGATATCGGCGGAGAGCTTGTCGGCCAGCGGCGCCAGGCCGGCGGTATTCGATTGTGCGAACAGCCCATATTCAACGCGGTGAAAACCACCAAAGCTGGGATCTGCTTCCTTCTTCTCATAGGCGCCTGCGTTCGCATCGATGGCAGCATCAAGATCGGCGAAGAGTTCGGCGATCGGCTTGATGCTCTCATAGTGGGCGCGGGCCGGCGCGTAGAGCTTGCGGGCGGCGTCGAGATCGCCGGCCTTGACGGCATCGGCGAATTTGACTGTCGCCTCGCCAAGCGCCGCCGCTTTCCCGCCAAGATAGACCTTGTATTCGGCCATCGGCCCGATCAGGTCGACCAGCTTCGGCGTCACGGAAGCCGGCATGGTGCCGGTGACATGAAGCTTACCCTTGGGATTGCTGAGCAGGCCGCAGGTGATTTCGTAATCGCCGGGCTCAAGCGTGGTCGTCAGCTTCTGTGTAAAGCCCGGCGCGATGTTCTCGCGCTCGTCCACCACCATGACGCCGGTGAGGATTTCCCACTCCAGCGCGCGCGTGCTCTTGTTGACGATGGAGAAGGTCACCTTGCCCGCCGGCACGGTCATCTCCTCGGGGTCGCATGCACTGGCGTTGACGGTAACCGTCGCCTCCGTGGCTTTGCCTGGGGTCGCACTAACCGATTGGTTGGCCGGTGCGGTTGCTCCAGCAACGGGCCTGGGCGCACCCGTGTCACCACCCTTTTGCCAGGCGTAGTAACCACCACCCACCGCGATCACCACGAAAGCCGCGACGGCGGCGATCTGAGACTGCTTCAATCCACCTGACATCGCCATTGCCCTCAAATGGCGCCGGGACGGCGCGAAGCGTCCGGTGCAGGCTGGGAAGAAACCGGAGCTGGTGGCGCGGGAACAAAAAGGATCAGCGCCGGAACGAGGTAGAGCAGGTAGACCAGCACTTCACCGACGGTCGGCTGGTCCTGATAGCCCAATATGCCGGCAAGCACCGATCCGAGCGCGCTATCCATGGGCAAGATGGAACTGAGATCGAAAGCCGCGGCCTGCAGGCCGTTCCACAGGCCCGCCTCGTGCAGTGCGCGCAACGAGCCGGCGAGCAATCCCGCCGCGACGAACAGGATGAAGAAGCCGGTCCAGCGGAAGAACACGCGCAGATTGAGCTTCACGCCACCATAATAAATGAGGAACCCGACGATGACGGCGACAGCCAATCCCAGCACGGCGCCAACCGGCGCGCCGACGCCGACCTCGGCGCCTTGCTGGAAGGTGGCAAGCAGGAAGAACACCGATTCCAGCCCCTCGCGGGCAACAGCGAAAAACACCATGCCCAGAAGCGCCATCGACTGATGATCGCCGGTGCTCAGCGCGTGGTCGATCGAGTCATGGAGTTCGGCCTTGATCGAGCGCGCCGCCTTCCGCACCCAGAACACCATGGAGGTCAGGATGATGACGGCAACCAGCCCGACAGCCGCCTCGAACATCTCCTGAATGCGTTGCGGGAACTCGCCGCTCGCAAGGTCGAATGCAATGCCGACGCCAAGCGAAAGAGCGACGGCCAGACCGACGCCCACCCAGACCAGCGGCAGCCACGCACGACGGCCTGTCTGGCGCAAATAGCTCGCGATGATGCCAACAATAAGGGCTGCTTCGATGCCCTCGCGCAGCATGATGAGGAAAGGAACCAGCATTCAAAAGCCCTGGAGCCGTTCATCCAATTTCCCGGCTGCGTGGGCCGCACCTACACCCTTGCGAGCGAAGGCAACAAGAAAAATGCAGAAACGCGAACAGATCGAAGCATCACAAATTCGCGATCTGGCACACTTTATAATGGTTCTAAGCTGCCAGAAGAAATACAAATACTAGCGTTACTAAATTTATCAAAAATAACTCTGAAATAAATCATGGATCCTCGACGCCGATGGCGCGAAAGGCGCTCGGCGCCATGGATTTATCTTAGATCATCAGAAATATATAATATTGTCGAAACCTGATAGCCAGGGCGGCAGGTCTCGGATTCATGAGCCCGAATAAACCTGAGCGCACACCTCATCATTATGGGACAATCCAATCCGCCGCTTAAACTTGACCGTAAGCAGAAAGATTTGAAATCCCCGCGCGGCGAAAAACGACGCTGATGCGGTTTCGGCGCCGTCTCAGGCGAGGTCGCCGGTCAACATATGCATTTCTCGTTGAACAGCGGCGAAGAAGCGACGGACTTCATCGCTTGCCGAAGCCCTGTCCTTGCCCGACCCGACGACACGATCAAGGAGTTCGCCGGCCGTGGCCTTCCAGAATGATGTGGCTGTGTCCCCGTGCAGCTTGTCGAGCTTGGCCGCGACCTCGCGAACCAGGACGATCTGACGGTCTATCGGAAAAACTCGCACTTCTGCTGAATGCATCTTCACACCATGAGACTGACGCAACGAATCGAACGCTGCCCTACGGTCACTGGCGTAGCCGCGAAGGTGAAAACGGATCCTTAACGACGATTCATGAAACGTGATCAACGCTTGCCGCAAAGGCAGAAAAGGCGAGTTGGTCATGCGTCAGAGCTATGCCCGCAGACCTCTCGCCTCACTGTCGCGCTTGCGGGTGGTCATCATATCGCGGGCCATCAGCCCGCTGACCCGGCAGAATGCCATGAAGGCGCGACATGCGTCTTCCGTCTTCACCACGTCCACCGTGGCGCCGAAGCACGCATTGAAGGCTTTCTGGTAGACTGGCCCTTGCTTGCGAACCGGCCAGTCCTGCAGCAAATCGAGCGCCTGTTCGACGCCATAGATTTCCTCCACGGGCAGGCCGGGTTCGGGCGCGATGCGCACCGGAACCTCGAATTGCAATCTGTCCATTCCAAGTCTCCCGAACCGACGTCGAGAGCGTAACGCGGTTCGTCTTAAAAAGTTGCCTGAAGGGGTTTCTCGGCAAGGAATGTGTCGTCACTGCGGCCACCGCAATGCGATGCCGTGGCCTTCCACAGTCGTCTGCTGACGTCATGCCAGCCTTCCCAGGCGGCTGACGCCGAACCGGGGGCGCAATCCGGCCAGTTCACTGGTTTGCCGGATCGGTCTCCGCTTCATAGCACATGCGGGTGACCACCAGCAGGACATAGGCCGATGGCACCGCGAAGATGACACCGAGAACCATGGCTCCCGTTCCGGAAAGCCGGAGTGTCTCGGCGACCGCCCAATAGATGGTTCCGATGCAGATGATGGCCTGGACCGAGAGAAACAACGCGGCCGTCGCCGCGCGCGAGAGAGTCCTGAATGTCTTGATACGTTCCATTGAAAGCAGTCCGAATGACGCGTCCCGTGGCCGACGCACGGCCAAGGGCCGCCGCACCGGTCCGCGACGCAGAAGGATTTATGGGTGAAAGCTGAAAGTGCCGGTCAGACCGACGGCGGCGCACGCGGCCGGTTGGCATTCGACCGCGGCACGGCAACGGCCGCGCGCACGGTAAACCGCTCGACCAGCGACGTGCGATCAAGCAGGAGGAATTGAGGCTCCGGCGGCAACAAGGCCGGGTTACCGCTCGCAAACTTTGCAAACACCGATCGGCCGGTGCGGACTTCAACTGCCTGAACCTTGCCGGTGATGCGCAGCAGCGCCGCGGCCTCGCCATGCTGCTCCAGGCTGAGGCTGGGGCCACCGGTGTCGGTGCCGGCGAAGGCTGGTGCGCCCGGTTGGCCGAGACACAGCAGAACGAGCAGCACCAGGCCCACCAGACATGAGCAGGCTGCCGTCATCGGCGTGTCAAATGACCTGATGCGCTCGAACCTCAAGGCGCGCGTTCTCCAAAATCGTTCACCCGCCGTACCGCACATGGGCAAGAAAGGAAAGCAAACCCAGGCGGGAGCGGCCAAACGTCGAGCCGGCGGACGCGAATCTCCGCCATGTTCGGCCGCCCTGGGCAGTTCTTCCTTGAACCTTTTGCCTTCAAGTGCCAAATCTGGAGGGAATTTCACGCCGGCTCATATAGAGGGCCTCACCCGACAAGACGGACACAATGGTCACCTATCTCGACGCCGCCACCGCACCGCTCAGGAACACCGGACAGATCCGCCTCTATGGCGAAGAAGGCTTTGCCGGCATGCGCAAGGCCTGCGACCTTACCGCGCGTTGCCTCGACGCGCTGGTGCCCATGGTCGAACCTGGCGTCACAACGGAGACCATCGACCGTTTCGTCTTCGAATTCGGCATGGACCACGGCGCGCTGCCGGCAACGCTCAACTATCGCGGCTATACGAAGTCGTCCTGCACCTCGATCAACCACGTCGTCTGCCATGGCATTCCCGACAACAAGCCGTTGAAGGACGGCGACATCGTCAACATCGACGTCACCTACATCCTCGACGGCTGGCACGGCGACTCCTCGCGCATGTACCCGGTCGGCACCATCAAGCGCGCCGCCGAGCGGCTGCTCGAAGTCACCCATGAATGCCTGATGCGCGGCATCGCCGCGATCCGGCCGGGAGCCCGCACCGGCGCCATCGGCGCCGCCATCCAGAGCTTTGCCGAAGGCGAGCGCTGCTCGGTGGTGCGCGATTTCTGCGGCCATGGCGTCGGCCAGCTGTTTCACGACGCGCCGAACATCCTGCACTATGGCAGCGCCCATGAAGGCGTCGAGATGCGGCCGGGCATGATCTTCACCGTCGAGCCGATGATCAATCTCGGCCGGCCGCACGTCAAAGTCCTGTCGGATGGCTGGACGGCTGTGACGCGCGATCGCTCGCTGTCGGCCCAGTACGAGCACACGATTGGCGTCACCGATACCGGCTGCGAGATTTTCACGCTGTCGCCCAACAATCTCGACCGCCCCGGCCTGCCGGCTTAGCCTTTGCCAGGCCGGGACGATTAAGCGGTCCAGTCTGAGCGCGCCCTCAGGCGAGCACGGCTCGAGGCTCGAGATAGGCTTCCAGTCCGAAGACGCCATATTCGCGACCGATGCCCGACTGCTTGAACCCGCCGAATGGTGCCAATGGTTCGTGAGGCGCGCCATTGATGACGACGCGACCTGAATCGAGCTGGTCGGCGAAGGCGCGTGCGCGGTCGGCATCGGACGACAGCACATAGGCCTGCAGCCCATAGCTCGTGTCATTGGCGATGGCGACGGCCTCAGCCTCATCCCGATAAGGGATTACGCAGAGCACGGGCCCAAAAATCTCCTCGCGGGCGATACGCATCTGGTTGGTAACGCCGCTGAAGATAGTCGGCTGCACGAACCAGCCACGCTCCAGGCCCGCCGGGCGCCCCTCGCCGCCGGCCAACAGATCGGCGCCCTCTTCCAGGCCCAACCGGATGTAGCCCTGCACGCGCTCATACTGCTTCTGGCTGACCATGGGTCCGATCTGAACGCCCGGCTCGTTTGGATCACCTGCCTTGATGGCCGCCACGGCGGTCTTCAGTCGCTCCAGGATCTCCGGCAGTCGACTTTCGGGGGCCAGAATACGCGTGCCGGCGATGCAGGCCTGGCCGCTGTTCATGAAGCCGGACATCAGCGCCGTCGGGATGGCGGCGTCGAGGTCGGCGTCTTCCAGAATGACGTTCGGCCCCTTGCCGCCCAGTTCCAGCGTCACGCGCTTCATGGTCTGGGCGGCGGCCAGCAGGATCGAGCGGCCGACGCCCGTGGAGCCGGTGAAGCTGATCTTGGCGACGTCCGGGTGCGAACTCAGCGTCGCGCCGACCACGTCTCCGCGGCCATTGACGATATTGAACACCCCCGCCGGCAAACCCGCCGCATGCAGGCATTCGGTCAGCACCTGGGTCTGGATGGCACTCATCTCGCTGGGCTTGAGCACGATGGTGCAACCGGCGGCGATCGCCATGGCCAGCTTCGTGCAAATGAAACCGTAATTGCTGTTCCAGGGCGTGATCGCCACGACAACCCCATGCGGTCGCATCTCCACCTCGGCCCGGCCGATGGTCCGGGTAAAGTCGTAGGCCTCCAGTGTCTCGACCATGTCCAGAAAGACTGATGCCGCATTGGCGACCGAGAAGCCGACGAAATACCGCGGCGCACCATATTCCTCGACCATCACGCGGGCCAGTTCGTCGGCCCGCGCCGAGACCGCTGCGTGCAGGCGCTTGAGGAAAGCGATGCGTTCGGCCTTGGTCGTCCGCGAGAAGGCCGGGAATGCCTGTTTGGCCGCAGCGACAGCGGCGTCGGCATCAGTCGCGTCGCCCAGTCGCACCTGGCCGATCTTCATTTCTGTGGCGGGATTGAAGAGGTCGGCGGTTTCCTCGCCGTGTGGCGCGACAAAGGCGCCGTTGATGTAGATTTTGTCGATGCTGCGCATGGTCGTGTTCTCCATATTTCTTGACCGGACTAATTTGGCGCGCGCACATCAATTCGATAAGGTGACCAAAGCCGCACAGGCTGATAAGAATATACGGACAATGACACGTGGCAGCCTGATTGAACTCGAAGCTGTAATGGCCGTCGCCAGCCGCGGCGGTTTTCGGGCTGCGGCGCGCGAATTGGGCATGTCTTCCTCGGCGCTCAGCCAGTCGATCGCGGCGCTCGAGACCCGCCTTGGCGTGCGTCTGTTCAATCGCACCACCCGCAGTGTGTCTCTGTCGGCGGCCGGCGAGCAGTTCATCGCCGAAGTGGGGCCTGCCCTGTCGGCGATCCGCAACGCCATGGAAGGCGTTGACGGACACCGCTCCGAGCCTGTCGGTACGTTGCGCCTCAACACCTCGCTCGGCGCGGCACGGATGATCCTGGCGCCGCTGGTGCTGGAATACCTGCGCCGCTACCCGCGGATGCAGGTTGAAGTGACCACCGAAGGCGCGCTGGTGGATGTGATCGGCCAGGGTTTCGACGCTGGCGTGCGGATCGCCGAAATGATCCCGCCCGACATGATCGCGATACCGATCAGCCGGCAGACGCGTTCGGTCATCGTCGGCTCTCCCTCCTATTTTGAACAGCGTCCCCGCCCCCTGACGCCAAACGACCTGATGAGGCACGCTTGCATCCGTGCCCGCATGGCCAGCGGATCGCTCTACCGGTGGGAGTTCGAAAGAAGGGGAGAAAGTCTGGCCCTGGACGTTCCGGGCTCCCTCACCCTGGATGAAAGCGACCTGATGTTGCGCGCCGCGCGGGAGGGCGCCGGCCTGGCCTATATCTCCGAATGGTCGGTCGCCGAGGACATCGCGGCAGGACGTCTCATTCAGGTGCTGGACGACTGGACGCCGCCATATCCCGGTCTCAACCTCTATTATCCCGGACGACGTCACCAGCCGGCGAAATTGCGAGCGTTCATCGAACTCATCCGGGACACTCGTGCCGCGACATAGAGGTCGCCGCCACGTCCTCCGTTCCGGACCGTGCCGGCTAGAAGGCGATCGTCACGACGGAAGGGCTGACACCACCGGCATCAGCCCCTTTTGCTTCGACCGATCCGGCGAACCGCAACTCAGGCGATTACAGCCGGATGGAGCAGGTTTTCGAGGTCGATATTGCGGTACATCTCGCGGCGCATGCGGTCGGCGACGCCGTTGACGATCTCCGCGCCGTCCTGTGACGGATCGACATGAACCCGGAACGGACGCTTGCCGAACGGCGCATCCACGACGCGCACGATCTGCCGCGCCACTTCCGACGGATCGGCGTCGGCGGGCTCCTGTCCCGCCAGCCCCTTCAGCGCCTTGTCGGCGATGCCGGCATAGGGGCCGGCTTCATATTCGGCGACCCGCACCGCATCGGATGGCTTGCCCGAATGCGCGAAATGGTTGGTACCCTTGGTGAAGGCGCCCGGGACCATGATGGTCGTCTCGATGCCCCACAGCGCAAGCTCGGTGGAATAGGTCACCGCCAGCGCGTCCATCGCCGCCTTGGCCGCGAAATAGGGGCCCAGGAATGGCGGGGTGCCGCCGCGCGTCGAGGAGGAGCCGACCCAGACCAGCAGGCCTTTGTGCTGACGGCGCAGATGCGGCAGCGCAGCCCGGTTGACCCGCTGGGCGCCCAGAACATTGACGTTATACTGCTGGATGAACTGATCAGGGGTGAAAGCTTCGGCTGGGCCGAACACCATATGGCCGGCATTATGGACGATGACGTCCAATCTGCCCCCATCGGCAATGATGTGGGCGATGCCGGCATCGGCCGACGCGTCGGACTGCACATCGAGTTCGACGGTGCGCAGATCCGCCTTCTGTTCGGCCGCCCAAGCGGCGACGGCGGCGACCTGGGGTGCATTGCGGCCCTTGGTCTCGCGCATCGAGGCGTAGACGGTGTGGCCTGCCTCGGCCAAGGCCTTGGCGGTCATGAGGCCGAAGCCCGACGAGGCGCCGGTGACGAGGATGATGGACTTGGACACGATAAAATCTCCTTGGCTGAGGTTTGGGTTTGAGGCGTCGGGTATGTCTGAGGGCGATGGAGGGCCGGATCAGATGATCCCGCCATTGGCGCGCAGGGTCTGGCCGTTGATCCAGGCGCCGTCCGGACCGGCGAGGAAGGCGACGGCGTCGGCGATGTCCTGGGGCTGGCCGAGGCGTTCGAGCGGCGCCATCTTCGACAGGCGGTCGATCACCTCTTGCGGCTTGCCGTCGAGGAAGAGCTTGGTCGCCGTCGGCCCCGGGGCGATGGCGTTGACCGTGATGTTGCGGCCGCGCAGTTCCTTGGCGAGGATGCTGGTCATGGCCTCGACCGCCGCCTTGGTAGCGGCATAGACGCCATAGCCCGGCTGCAGCATACCGACGACGCTGGATGAGAAATTCACGATCCGGCCGCCATCGCGCAGGCGACGTGCCGCCTCGCGCAGCGTGTTGAAGGTGCCTTTCAGGTTGACCGCGATGTGGCGGTCGAACAGCGCATCGTCGCTGTCCTTGATTGTCGCTAGGCTCATGATGCCGGCATTGTTGATCAGCACATCGACGCCGCCGAAGGCGGTTTCCGCCGAGTCGAACATGCGGGCGACCGCGGCGACATCCGAGATGTCGGCCTTCGCCGCGACGGCCCGGCCGCCGGCCGCTTCGATCCTGGCGACCACGGCCTCGGCCGAGGCGGCATTGCCGGCATAGTTCACCACGACGGTGAAGCCGTCCATGGCGAGGCGTTCGGCAACGGCGGCGCCGATGCCGCCCGAGGCGCCGGTGATGATGGCTACTTTATTGGTCTGGGTGGTCATGATCTCTCTCCTTGGTGGTGGCCACCGGTGATCGGTGGCTGATGGGATAAAGATGCATCTTCTCTTCTGGCGGATAATCAGCCATGATCCGACATCATAATTCGGGATTTCGGATAATGGATCGCTTCGATGCCATGCGCGTCTTCATCCGCATCGTCGAGCGGCGCAGCTTTACCAAGGCCGCCGACGATCTCGGCCTGCCGCGTTCATCCGTCACCGATGCGGTGAAGGGCCTGGAGGCGCGGCTGGGCGTGCGGCTGCTGCAGCGCACGACACGCCAGGTCAGCCCAACTCTGGATGGCGAAGCCTACTATCAACGCTGCGTCAGCCTGGTCGCCGACCTGGAAGACGCCGAGGGCGCCTTCGTCGGCGCCAAGCCTTCGGGACTGGTCCGTGTCGACATGCACGGCACCCAAGCGCGCTATTTCCTGTTGCCGGGCCTGCCGCGCTTTCGCGCGATGTACCCCGACATTCGCTTGCACATCAGCGAGATGCACCAGCCGCTGGACATGATCCGTGAAGGGTTCGACTGCCTGCTGCGCGCCGGCGAACTGTCGGACAGCCCATTGATACGGCGACGTCTGGCGACGCTGGAAAGAGGCACCTTCGCCAGCCCTGACTACCTCGACCGCTTTGGCACGCCGCAAACGCCAGACGATCTGGAGGGGCACGAAATGGTCGGGCTGATGTCGCCGGACTCCCCCGACATCATACCTCTCGTCCTCAGCGTCGGCGCAAAGACCCGCCAGTTCACCCTACCCGCCAATGTGACCGTGACCGGCCCCGAGACCAATGTCGCCTCCGCATGCCTGGGCCTTGGGCTGATCCAGGTACCGCGATACCGCGTCGTTTCGGAACTGGCCAGCGGCGCCCTTGTCGAGGTGCTCGCCGACTTTCCGCCGTCACCCTTGCCAGTCCATGTGCTCTATTCGCACACCCGCCAGCTATCGCCCCGCCTGCGCGTGTTCATCGACTGGATGGCCGAACAGTTCCGCGAACGGACTTCGCGGGCCGAATGAGGCAGCGCTCGATCACGGCAGCTGCAACAGCCAATGCGTTCTTCCATTGCGGCCATAGGGCCGTCATCATGGCACGCCCGGTGACCCAATCCGGCTTGTCCGGTCCAGTATGATCGCCAGCACCACGATCGCCAGGCCGGCCTCGAGACCGAGCGGAACGTTGACCGAGTTGAGGGCACGAACGATCGGGGCCCCAAGCCCCTTGGCGCCGATCAAGGCGGCGAAGACGACCATGGAAAGCGACAGCATGATGCACTGGGTCAGCCCGGCGACGATGGTGGGCAAAGCGGCGGGAAACTCGATCTTCCACAAGAGCTGCCATTTCGTGGCTCCGAACGCGATGCCCGATTCAAGGATCGGCCTGGGGACGGAGACGATGCCGAGATAGGTCAGCCGGATGGGTGTCGGCGCGGCAAATATCACCGTCACGATCAGGCCGGGCGCCATTCCAAGCCCGAACAATATCAGGACGGGAACCAGATAGACGAAGGTGGGCAGCGTCTGCATCATGTCCAATACAGGCTGCAGCAAGCGGTAGCCGCGCTGGTTGTGCGCCGCCCAGATACCGATGGGCACGCCGATCAGCATCGATGCCGCTGTCGCGGTTACAACAAGAACCAAAGTTTCGATCGACTCTTTCCACAGCCCCTGGTTGGCGATGAACAGCAGACCAAGCGTGATGCCGAGCGCCAGCTTCCAGGACCTCTGGAAATACCAGCCGACAAAGGCGATCGCGGCAATCACCAGTTCAGGTGGCAACCACAGGAACACGCCGATCAAGCTGTCCAGCATCCATGTGGCGCCTTGCGCGATGGTGTCGAAGAACCAGGCAAAATTCGTGGTGAGGTAATTAAAGAAGACCTTTCCGCCAGCCCCTACCGGAATCTTGGCGCTTCCGATCAGTTTCAGGAACGGATCCATCTCTCCCTCCGATTATCTGTCGCGGACACGCCGGCGTCTCAACGAAAATCGATGACGAAACGGCCCACGGCCCGGCCTTCAGCCAGGCTCTGCAGGGCTTCCGTGACATCGCCGAGCTTGATAGGGACGATCTCGGAACGCAGTGGATCGTCCACATGCATGGCAACCGTTTCCTGCATCTCGCCACGCGTGCCGACACTCGTCCCGGTAATGCAGACGCCGGTTGCGGTCAGCCATTCCTGGTTGAGGGGAACGTCTTGCGAGACCATGGCCGCGGCCACGATGCGGCCGCGCGGCCTCACCGCCGCAACCATCGCGCTCCAGGTCGCGGTTGTCGGTGCGAAATTGATGCAGGCATGCGCCCTATGATCCGCGTCGAAGGCGGCATTCAGCGTGCCGTCGGCAAGAAAAGCCGCCGAAGCACCGAGCATGCTTGCCCGCGCAAGCTTTGCGGGGTCGCGGTCCACCGCAATGACGCGCGCGCCCTGCCGTGCCGCGATCTGGACAGCATAGAGGCCGAGACCGCCGCAGCCGAAGATCGCGACCGTTTCACCCGATCGGACCTGGGCCCGGCGGATCGCGCCGTAGGCGGTTACGCCAGCGCACATGACCGGCGCCATCCGCAAGGGATCGACATCACGCTGCAGCGGCACGGCGTAGCGTGCATTCGCGACCACATATTCTGCGAAAGCACCGGGAACCTGCAGACCGTGCGCGCGCTGATGCTGGCAAAAGGACTCCGCGCCGGACACGCATTCGTCACAGAGCCCGCACGTGTCGTGCAGCCAGGGGACGCCGGCACTGTCGCCAACGTTCCAGCCGGTGACGCCTGCACCAAGTGCCACGACGGTCCCCACCCCCTCATGACCCAGAATGGACGGCCTCGCCTCATGCGGCGGCACAACGCTGCCATCCCAGATGTGGACATCGGTGTGGCAGACGCCGCAGGCCTGCAGGCGGACCAGTATCTCGCCGGGTCCGGCTTCCGGCACTGGGAGGCAGGCCAGCCGCATAGGCTGGCCGGGCGCTGTCATGACGGCAGCGCTCATCAATCCTGACGCCATTTCGCTATTTCCCGATCGCGGCCTGCACCACAGGCAAGGCGGGGCTGCCGTCAAAGGTGGTCACGCCGTCCAGCCATTTCTGCAGCATCTGCGGGTGACCAGCCATCATGGCACGCGCGGCTTCGTCGGCCGTCTTGCCCTGGTTCATGATCATGTCCATTCCGGCATTTTCGTAGTCGATGTCGAAGGCGATGTTCGACAGCAGCCGGGTGAGGTTGGGACAGTTAGCCGGATAATCGCGCCGTACGATTGTTCGGACCGTGGCGCCGCCGAAGTTTGGTCCGAACTCGACATCTCCGCCCGTCAGGTAGGTCATGTCGAAATGTGTATTCATCGGATGCGGCTGCCAGCCGAGGAATACGATCCAGTCCTTTTTCGGAATACTCCTTTGGACCTGGGCAAGCATCGCCGCTTCACTCGATTCGACGATTTCCCAGGGTTTCAGCCCGTGCCTATCCGCCGCCACCATGTCCAGCAACGGCTTGTTGGTGCCGGGTTCTATCCCGTAGATCTTGCCGCCGAACTTGTCGGCATGCGCGGCCAGGTCATCGAAGGACCGAACCCCTGCATCGGCCACATAGGTCGGCACCGCGAGCGTGTACTTCGCCCCCACCAGATTGGTTCCGACCGGCACCACCGAGCCATCGTCGAAGTAGGATTTGAATTCGTCATCCTGTGCCGGGCGCCAGTTGCCCAGGAATGCATCGATGTTCCCCGCCTTCAGCATCTCGTAGGTGACGTTCAGGCCCAGCAGATTTTGCTCCGGGTGGTAGCCAAGCGCGTCGGCGATCGCGGAGACAGTCGCGTTGGTCAGGGCGATGTCGGTCCAGCCGAGGTCAGACAGGCGAAGCGCCTTGCAGCTTTCCTGATCGGCTGCGAGCAAAGGGCTCGCAAAGCCCATGCTGCAAGCGACAATGATTGTGGCAACGAGCCTTCTCATCACAAATCTCCCATTTGTCTGGATTTCCCGAGGTTGCGATGAGTCTATGGTGCAGGTATTTTTTGTCAATATAATAAATTGTTAGAGCGTACAAAATTCTGGTAGTGTACACAGAAGCCATGCAATCCGCTGCCCCCAAGACAAAAACCCGCATCGAGGATATCAGGCGCATCGAGCTCATCGAGGCGGCGCACAGGGTGTTCCTGACGGACGGATTGAATGGCCTGACGACCACGCGCATCTGCCGGGAGGCAGGGATGTCGCAGGGAATCCTGACCTACTATTTCAAGAACAAGGAAGAAGTCCTGTTCGAAATGGTTCGCTACGCCAACCGCTTGCTGATGGACGATGTGGTGACACGACTGCGCCGGGCGAATTCGAACTGGGAACGACTCAAGGCAATCTTTGAAGGCAATTTTCCCGAAGAGCACTACGTCGCCAACACCGCCAACGCCTGGAGCTCGTTTTACGCGGCGGCAGCGTCGAATGAACGATATGCCATGCTCCAGCAGCTTTTCTACCGCCGGCTTCGGTCGAACCTGGCGTCGGCGCTCGCCAACATTCTCTCGGCCGCCCAGCTTGATCACTTCACCAATGGCGTTGCCGCGCTGATCGACGGCCTGTGGCTGAGACGAGGCCGCAGCGATGACCTGACTGCGAGCGAAGCCATACGGCTCCTCGTTGAATACGCCGAAAAGATGCTTGGTCCGGAGGTCGTGGAAAAACTCCAGAGACCAGGCCCAACCGGACCCTGATCGTCACCGGCCTTGTTGTCACCAAGCGGGGCTCGACCGCCCAGCGCTACCAGACTAATATCTGCGCCTGGGGTGAACACGAGCGGCAATGGGGACGATGAGCGACGACGAACGGAGTTTCTTCTCCGAAGCACCGATCCGACCGCCGGCAAAGGCCTCGGCGATCGAGGAAAAGCCGCACTATCTCGGCCATCGCGACCGCTTGCGCGAGCGCTTTGCCAGCGCCGGCCCGGACGCCCTGCCCGACTACGAGCTTCTGGAACTCCTGCTTTTTCGGCTGATCCCGCGCGCGGATACCAAGCCGGTCGCCAAGGCATTGCTGGCGCGCTTCGGCACGCTGGCCGAGGTGCTTGGCGCGCCCGTCGGCCTGCTGCAGGAGGTCAAGGGCATCGGGCCAGCGGTAGCACTCGACCTGAAGGTTGTGGCGGCGACGGCACAGCGCATGGCGCGCAGCGAGATCCTGGGCCGTGAACTCCTGTCGTCATGGACGCAGGTTCTCGACTATTGCCGCTCGGCCATGGCCTTCGAGCAGCGCGAGCAGTTCCGCATTCTGTTCCTCGACAAGAAAAACGCTCTGATCGCCGACGAGGTGCAGCAGGTCGGCACGGTCGATCACACGCCGGTCTATCCCCGGGAAGTCGTCAAGCGTGCGCTTGAACTGTCGGCCACGGCGATCATCCTGGTGCACAACCATCCGTCGGGCGACCCGACGCCCTCGCGTGCCGACATCGAGATGACCAAGGAAATCATCGATGCCGGCAAGCGGCTGGGCATCTCCGTCCACGACCACATCATCATCGGCAAGAAAGGCTATTCGAGCATGAAGGGCCTGCTGCTGATCTGACAGCGCTTTGGCCCTTGCCCCTTTGAGCAGATCACGCCGAGGCTACTCGCGCCCGTCGTGAAGGTGCTCGCGCCGGTTACCGGTTCAAACCTGCCTGACGATACGCCCAATCGCATTGACGAGAAGGCGCGCGGCGGTGAGCGCCGTGACGCCGTCGATATCGGCGGACGTCTGGAATTCAATCAGGTCGAAGCCGGCAAGGCTTCCGCGCTGGCTCACCCCCTCGATCAGTCCGATCGCCTGCTGATAGGTCAGCCCGCCGGGCGCGCGGCCGGCGACGCCCGGCATCACGCTGGGATCGAGCCCGTCGCAGTCGAGGGTCACGACGACGTGCGCGCCCATGGGTATGTGCCTGAGGGCGGCTTCGATACCCTCGGCGTGAATCTCCCGCGCCGTGACGAGATGCGCCCCCCAGCGCCTGGCCGTCTCGACTTCCAAGGGCCTGGCACTGCCAACGCCCCGTATTCCCGCCTGCACGATGCCGGCGACATGCGGCATTTCGCTCGCCCGGCGCATGGTGCTGGAATAGCCCAGGGGCTCGCCATAACGTTCGTCGCGCCAGTCGATATGGGCATCGATCTGCAGGATCCAGATTGGCCCATGATCGGCAAAGCCGGCGATGAAGGGAATGGGCACGGAATCATCGCCGCCGATCATCACCGGTGTGGCGCCGGCGGCGAGGATGGCGCGCGTCTTGTCTTCGATCAGCTTGCGATTTCCGGCATTGTCGAGGGCAGAGGTGGGCAGGTCGCCGGCATCGACGCAGCAAGGCCCACCACTCTCGAAAAGCGGGCCGCCAAGGTCGAAGTCCCAGCTGTCGAGGAACTGCGTATCGCCCTGGCTGGCAGCCCGGATGGCCGCCGCCGCGCCGGCGAAACCCGAAGGATCGGCGCCGGGATAGGTGCTACCATGCGGCGCGCCGAACAGCACGATGCGCGGTTGCACGCCGCCGGGCAGATCTGCGGGAAAATCGAGAAAGCCGGGATGCGTGGGCATTTCAGAGGTCCTTGTTGCAGAGTTCCGTAGATGATCGAAAGGCTAAGGGAGCCTCGACCAGCAGCGTGATGCCAAAGGCGCCCGAGCCAGGATGAGCATCTCGGGGCCTGCAAGCAAAGACCGCAACCAGCGACGACAGATCACGGTGAATCAGTCTTGCAGCTCCCGGCAATCTGGCCGACGGCCTCGTCAAAGCCGGCAAGG
Organism: Mesorhizobium shangrilense; assembly: GCF_040537815.1. NCBI lineage: Bacteria > Pseudomonadati > Pseudomonadota > Alphaproteobacteria > Hyphomicrobiales > Phyllobacteriaceae > Mesorhizobium > Mesorhizobium shangrilense. The sequence continues at coordinate 1,088,616 of NZ_JBEWSZ010000001.1, read as the reverse complement.
TCGAAATCAGCCTGACCGCGCCCCGAAAGCAGCCCGAAGCGCCACGAAAGCAGGAGCCGGCGTGCTGAAACCAGGCGTTTGACGCCATCGGCGCCGTCCCGCACCAGCATCCTGCCGCGCGGACCGACGGACCAGCTTTCATCGAACCTGCCGCGACTGTCGATGGCAACCGTCACGGTGATCTTGCGGCTGGCGGAGACGGCTTCGTTCAGTTGCAGCCATTCGGTCCAGCGCGGCTCGCCGTCAGAACGGCAAGCAATGGTCAGCACGGGGCTGTAGCTCAAGGCGCCGCCGCCGGTGATCAGCTTGTTCGTGGCATAAAGCGATGCCGTGACCAGACCATCGCCGTCCTTGGCGAAACGCCAGTCGCCAACAGCAGCAGCGTCGGCATGCGCAACGCCGCATGCGCCAGCAAGAAGAAGCGCCGCCGCAACAGTGAACCCCATGTCGAAGAACAGCCTCAACGATCCCTCCAACCCCGCACTCCGCATTCATCGAAGATAATGATCAAAGCTTCGTATCGCCATTGCAGCCGTCCGTAAGCGAGTCAGCTGTTGCAGTTTCGCAACGAAAAAGGCCGCCTCAAGGGCGGCCTTCCTCAATTCATTGGAAAATCGTTCTTATTCGGCGTCCTTGGCGGCTTTTTTCTTCGGCGCGGCCTTCTTCTTGGGCTCTTCCGCGCCGTCGCCAGCCTTGTCGTCGCTTGCCTTGTCGTCGCTAGCCTTGTCGTCGCTAGCCTTTGCCTCTGCCTTTTTCGACGCAGCCTTCTTGGCCGGCTTCGCCTTGGCGGTGGTTTCGGCCTCCTCGTCGTCAGCCATCAGCTCTTCCTTGCTGACCTTGACGTCGGTGACGGAGATCTGGCCGAGCAGATGGTCGACAACCTTCTCCTCGAACATCGGCGCGCGCAGCGTGTTCAGCGCTTCGGGGTTGCTGCGATAGAACTCGAAGACTTCCTGCTGCTGGTTGGCCGGATAGCGGCGCACCTGCTCGAAAAGGCCACGCTGCAGCTCTTCATCGGAGACGGTAACGCCGGCCTTCTCGCCGATTTCGGCCAGAACCAGGCCGAGGCGCACGCGGCGTTCGGCGAGGCGCAGATACTCGGCGCGAGCCTCTTCTTCCGTCGTCTCTTCGTCGGCGAAGGTCCGGCCGGCTGCTTCCAGATCGCGATTGACCTGGGCCCAGATGTTGTTGAACTCGGCTTCAACGAGCTTCGACGGCGCTTCGAACGAGTAGGACGCATCGAGCTGGTCGAGCAACTGACGCTTGACCTTCTGGCGCGTCATGGCGCCGAACTGGTTCTCGATCTGGCCACGCACCACGTCGCGCAGGCGTTCCAGCGACTCCAGGCCGAGATTCTTCGCGGTCTCGTCGTTGATTTCGAGCGCGCCGGGCTGGGAGACTTCCTTGACGGTGACGTCGAAGGTGGCTTCCTTGCCGGCGAGATGCGCCGCCTGGTAATTTTCTGGGAAGGTCACGGTGACCTGCTTCTCGTCGCCGGCCTTGGCGCCGACGAGCTGATCCTCGAAGCCAGGGATGAACTCCTTGGAGCCCAGGACAAGCGGCTGGTCCGTGCCAGCGCCGCCATTGAAGGCTTCACCGTCGATCTTGCCGACATAGTCGATCGTGACGCGGTCGCCTTCGGCGGCCTTGCCGGTCTTCGGCTCATAGCTGCGTGCCGATTCGGCGACGCGCTGAACCTGCTCGTCGATCTCGGTATCCGGCACGTCGAACACCTGACGGGTCACCTTGATGTCGGAGAAATCTTTGATCTCGATGGCCGGGATGATCTCGTAGTTCAGGCGGAATTCGAAATCGACGCCGCCAGCCAAGATCTTCTCGGCTTCCTTCTCGTCCTCGGTCATGATGACTTCGGGCTGCATGGCGGCTTTTTCGCCGCGACCCGAAATGATCGAACGGGTCGAATCATTGAGGATCTCGTTGACGACTTCGGCCATGAACGACTTGCCGTAGACCTTGCGCAGGTGCTGCACCGGCACCTTGCCGGGGCGGAAGCCGTTGATGCGGACCTTGTTCCTGGCGTCGGAAAGCCGCGCCATCAGCTTGGCCTCCATGTCACCGGCCGGCACGGTGATCTTGATCTCGCGCTTGAGACCGGAATTGAGGGTTTCGGTGACCTGCATAGTAGAACCTTTGTTTTCACCAATGAGGCTGCCAAACGGCTCCTGCCGTTTACTGCCTGCCGGTATATTCTTGCCGGGAATGGCTTTTGGTACGGAACCTGGCGATTTGACCGGAAATACGGCTCAAATCCTCCCAAATTGCGCTCCAAAATGTGATTAAGTCTTTGTTTTTCCTACTTCTTATCACATTCTGCAGAAGCGGATCGTCGCGTCCCGTCACATTCGACACGCCTTTTGTCACAGGCTAGGCTAATTTTCAACCATCTTCGCGTTTTCGCTGGCGGCTGTCATATTGCCCCCGACATTGACAGAATGATGGCTACGTGGGATTGCCGTTCCATGCGGATGTGGCGGAACTGGTAGACGCCCTGGATTTAGGTTCCAGTGCCGAAAGGCGTGGGGGTTCGAGTCCCTTCATCCGCACCAGTGCCACAGCTTGGCGACTTCGCGTTACCTCTTCAGAGCCTTGACCCTGCCCCTGCCCGGGGCAGCCGTGCGCCTGTCAGAATCCAGCTGATCGACCGCTTGAGAGATGGCCGGCAATGAGATCAACTCATTTGCCCAAGAAACGGCGGACAACGATGACGCTTGAATACTGGAACAAGGCGCACATCTGTGGACTGCTCTCGATTCGTTTCGGTCTCACGAGCTACCTCGAGATCACCACGAGCACCACCGGCTACAGGTACGCGGAAGCATCGCAAATGGATTTCCAGCCCTGCATGCGCCTGGTGTATCGAGCAACGGAATCGCCGCCGGATGGCCTCCCTGTCGATTTCACCTCCGCGGATGACGATATTTCTGCGTGCCTCGATGACGCGCGGCTGAAGGGCCGGACGTTCGGCATTGTATTCGTTGACCCGCACCACACATACGAATGCTCGGCGCGGGATATCCAGGAAGCTTTCCGCCTGGTCTCGCCCGGGGGCGCCGTGGTTGTGCATGACTGCCTGCCCCCAAATCGAGCTACAGCCAATCCCAGCCATGTCCCCGGCGAGTGGTGCGGAGTGACATACAAGGCTTATATCGATTTCGTGCTGGGCAATCCGAATCTCGACTACTTCACAGTGGATGCCGATTATGGCTGCGGTGTCATCTTGAAGCCTGCCGGGATTGCCGCGAAGATAAAGAACTGGCTGCGCGCCCGACGCGTTCGCGCATTGAAAGACGAATGGCGGGCCGTGGGGAACGATTTTGACGCCGCATTCGACAAATTCATGGCCGACAAAACCAGACTCCTGCGCCTCGCCGACTTTGGCCTGCTTCGCAGAAAGCTGCTCTGATCAACCCTGGGCAGCGGCAATTTCCCGGGAATCTTGCCTTGGAAAACCTGGCCGGCGACCATTCGCTCAGCTTTGCAAGTTCTGGCCCAAGGAAGGTCATCGACCATGGCTGACGGCAGGCCCTTCAGTCGCGTCCTATTCTAATAAAGCGGCTCCTCGAACAGCGTCTTGTCGCCATCCATCAGCGCCTTGATCTGCGCAGTGCCGTTAGCGGCAAGCGCAACGCGAATCCCGAACGGCCGCACCCGCATGTCGTTCTGGATCGGCATTCCCTCGCCCTCCGGCAGATAGAACCGCTCTATGCCGTAGTCGGGGGCGATCGTGGCGTTCGGATCGAGGCCCCAGCCGGAAGCGACCTTGCCGACGATATCGGCTTCGTCGGGGCCGGCGGGCGACGGCGCCTGCCCGAACCACGCTGTCGTTGCCTGCCAATAGCCGTCAGCGCCCTTCTTCAATCTGACCACGAGAGATGTTTCGTCGGCGGTCAGCTTGCCCGCGGGGATGTTGGCGATCAGCTTCACCGGTATGCGGGAAATGTCATAGCCAAGAAGAATGTAGTCGCCACGCAGAAGGTCGCGCGGGTCTATCGGCTCGACCTTCAGCAGCACTTCCTTGCCGTTGCGCAGGATCGCCGCCCGGCCGCCGATGATCCAGCTCAGGAAGCCGATCTGGATGATCGACAGCACCAGCGCCGAGATGATCAATCTTTTCCCGGTCATCACGCTGTTGCTCCCTGAACGGCTGGGCCCTTCATGCGTTTCTCGATGCGTATGATGATGAGGGCAAGAATGCCCAGAAGCACGGCCGCCGCAAGGAAGAAACCCGCCGTATCCAGCATCGACTGCAAGGTCACCACATAGATGATGGCGAGTTCGAAGGCGAAGCCGGCATAGGCAAGCCAGCGCAAGGCGCGGCTTTCCCGCCCTGCCAGCACGATTGCCGCGGCGATGCCGGCCAGCGCAATGGCTGACGCAATGGCAAACCCGCCATCGTAAGTGCTTTTATCAGCCAGTTCGAACTGGATCATCGCCAGCCCGGTCAGAAAGCCGAGCAGCGTATGCAAGGGCAACCGCCCGCCAAGCTGGACGATCTTGTCCACCCGCTCCGGCGCAAGCACCGCAGCCGCGAACAGCGCCACCGACGCCAGCACAAGCGGGACGGCGATCTGCAGCGTGTCGTGGTTCGTCACCAGCATGACCACATAGAAGATGACCGACAGGATGATCAGGTGCCGGGCCGCCTGGCTGCGGGTCCAGAAAGAGATCGCGAACAGCACCAGCGCCATGGCGATGAAAGGATGCGGAAAATCCCTGCTCCGGAAATAGTCAAACCCTTCCAGGAACAGCCATGCATCGGCAATGCCTACTGCCGCGACAGTCAGGGGATTGGAGCGCAAGGCAACGGCCGCAAGCGCGGTGCCGACGCCCCAGGTGACCACCGCCGACGATTCATCGCCGGAAAAATGATACATCTGGCCAATCAGCGCGATCGAGCCGCCGAAGGCCGCCGCGGCGATGATCCACAGCGCTTCGCCGATTGCCGCATGATCGCGCGTCTTCAGCACAGCGCCGCCGACATAGCCGCCAAGAATGATGGCGAACAGTGCCGCCACGCGGCCGAGACGTGGGATGGCTTCCCAGTTTGCCGCGACGAAAATCAGGATCGCCGCGCCAAACAGCAAGGCGGCCATCATAGCGAGGATAGAACCGAAGCTGAGCGACTTGCGGTCATTGGCCTCGACGTCGCGTGCGAGCGCGTCGGCCGTCGGCGCGTCGATCAGGCCGGCCTGCACCCATCGCGCAATGTCCGTTCTGACCCGTGTCGAATAGCTCGCCATCGCTTTCTCCCCCTTCTTGGTCAGTTATTCAACCGACCCGGCCAAGCCGTTGACGTCACGTCTTTTTCCGATTCGGGTTTCTTTGTGTCGACGGCGTGAAAGCATATTAATGTTGCATTGCACAATTTGCATTGCTGCCATGCGCCAATAGCGCTTTTAAATCGATATGGGCCCGCCTATCTATGCTTCGTACACAAAGACGGAATGATCCGGAAGAAAGACGAAACGAGAAATATCATGAACTTGATCCGCAACTATCGCAACTGGCGCCGCTATCGGGACACCGTTTCCGAGCTGAGCCGCCTGAGCAACCGTGAACTGACCGACCTCGGCATCAGCCGCAGCGACATTCCTTACGTCGCTCGCAAGGCGGTCTAATTCTTCGGACCGCAAATGGTCCGAACCAGTTTTGAAAAAGAGAACGACAATGAACCTGATCCGCAACTATCGTAACTGGCGCGTTTATCGCGAGACGGTTACCGAGCTGGGTCGTCTGTCCAACCGTCAGCTGCATGACCTTGGCATCGTCCGCGACGAGATCAAGATCATCGCGAGGCAGGCGATCTAACAAAGGAATTTCGCTGGGGTCGACCTCCTCCCCGACCCTGACGAAGACGGTCAGCCCTTATCCTCCTCCCGAGGGTTGACCACCAAAACGGCGCCCGCCGCACCTCCTCCCGCGGCGGGCGTTGTTTCCCGAAAAAGGTTTCGCTCCTTTCAAACCGCGAAAAGAATTTCGTCAAAGCCGACCTCCTCCCCGGCGATGACGAATAGGCCCAACCTTCACCTCCTCCCGAGGGTTGGCCACCCAAACGGCGCCCGCCGCACCTCCTCCCGCGGCGGGCGTTGTTTCCCAAAGGGTTTCGCCCCTTTTCAAAACGCGAAAGAGATTTCGTCAAAGCCGACCTCCTCCCCGGCAATGACGAATACGGTCGGCCCTCACCTCCTCCCGAGGGCTGACCACCAAAACGACGCCTGCCGGACCTCCTCCCCCGGCGGGCGTTGTTGTTTCCAGGGCAGGCTTTCCAACCAAGCGTTTCCCGTCACCGCCGCGCGACAATTGCAATCGTGGCCGCAAGCGATTATTCCGGCGCTCATGAGCAAAAATCCAATCCATATCGTCGGCGGCGGGCTCGCCGGTTCCGAAGCCGCATGGCAGGCGGCGCAAGCCGGCGTTCCCGTCGTGCTGCATGAAATGCGCCCCGTTCGCGGCACCGACGCGCACAAGACCGATAGCTTGGCCGAACTCGTCTGTTCCAATTCGTTCCGCTCCGACGACGCCGAAAACAACGCGGTCGGCCTCCTGCACGCCGAAATGCGGCTGGCCGGTTCGCTGATCATGAGCGCCGGCGATGCGCACCAGGTGCCGGCTGGCGGCGCGCTGGCCGTCGACCGCGACGGATTTTCCGAAGCGGTGACCAAAAGGCTGGAGGCGCATCCGCTGATCACCATCCAGCGCGAGGAAATGCCGGGCCTGCCGCCGGCCGAGTGGGATCAAGCCATCATCGCCACCGGTCCACTGACGGCGCCTTCGCTTGCACAATCAATTGCGGAAGCGACTGGCGCCGACGCGCTCGCTTTCTTCGACGCCATCGCGCCGATCGTGCATTTCGACACGATCGACATGAACATTTGCTGGTTCCAGTCGCGCTACGACAAGGTCGGACCGGGCGGCACCGGCAAGGACTACATCAACTGCCCGATGGACAAGGACCAGTACCTTGCCTTCGTGCAGGCGCTTGTCGACGGCCAGAAAACCGAATTCAAGCAATGGGAAGGCACGCCCTATTTCGACGGCTGCCTGCCGATCGAGATCATGGCCGAGCGCGGCGTCGAGACACTGCGCTACGGGCCGATGAAGCCTATGGGCCTGACCAACCAGCATAACCCAACGGTCAAGGCTTATGCTGTCGTCCAACTGCGGCAGGACAATGCGCTGGGCACGCTCTACAACATGGTTGGTTTCCAGACCAAGCTGAAGCACGCCGAACAGGTCCGCATCTTCCGCACCATTCCGGGCCTGGAAAATGCCGACTTCGCCCGCCTCGGCGGCCTGCACCGCAACACCTACATCAATTCGCCGACGCTGCTCGACGCTTCGCTGCAGCTGAAATCGCGCCCAGGCCTGCGCTTCGCCGGACAGATCACCGGCTGTGAGGGTTATGTCGAAAGTGCCGCGATCGGCCTGCTCGCCGGGCGCTTCGCGGCCGCCGAGCGGCTTGGACACGCACCGTCGCTGCCGCCCTTGACCACGGCCTTCGGTGCCCTGCTCAACCACATCACCGGTGGCCACATCGTCTCCGACGACGAACCGGGAAAACGCTCGTTCCAGCCGATGAATGTCAATTTCGGCCTGTTCCCGCCTGTTGAGGCGCCGAAGACAGAAGGCAAGCGCCTGCGCGGCAAGGACAAGACCGTCGCCAAGCGGCACGCCATCACATCACGCGCGCGGGCCGATTGCAGGGAATGGCTGGGGCTGCCGGCGCAAACAGCGGAAGCAGCGGAATAGAGATCTCCCCTTCTGATTGGACCCTTGGCGCAAAGTAGGATACTATCCTACTTTGTGCTGGAAGGAGATTCCCGTGGAATCCGCCGAGAAACTGTCCGTCACCGTCACGCCCGCCATGGCCCGCATGATCCGCGAGAAAGTCGAGGACGGCTCCTTTGGGTCCGCGAGCGAGGTCATCCGCGCTGCACTTCGCGCCTTCCAGCGCGAAGAAGAAGAACACGCGGAGCGCATGGCGTCGATCAGGACGCGGGTTAAGGCGTCGCTCGAAGACGCAAGGCCGGATGTTCCGCTGGATGAGGCGATTGCACGAGTTAAAAACAGGATCTCGGAGCTAGCGAGAAAGCGATGATTCAGCGTCTCGCCATCGTTCTTAGCGAAGGTGCGATCGCCGACTTAGATTCAATCGCCGCTTACATCCTTGACCGTAGCGGAAGCGAAAGCATCGCCAACCAATTTCTCGATCGAATCAGAGTGCGATGCGGAAGCATCGGCAACGCGCCTCGTGGCGGTCGACCACGCGATGACATTGCGCCGGACTGCGAACCGTTCCGTTCGAGCACTCCGCTGTCATTGCCTATGTTGTCACCAATGATCTCGTGCGGATCGTCAACATCTTCTACGGCGGTCGCGACTTTGAGACGCTGATGCGCGATAGTGGTTCGAGCGACCCTTCTTAGCCGTAGCGAACCTTCTCACTCCGCCGGCTCCGCACCTACCGTCGGCAATCCCGGCTTCCCCGACTCTGACGGATTTCTCCGCACATAACCGGCCTTCAGCGTCTCCGAGGTCTCACGCGAGCCGTCATGGCTCCAGCCGGGTGGCTTGATCAGGTAGTTGAGGCGTTCGCGCAACGTCAAGCCGGGTGCGAAAGCATCCGCGAACATGCCGATCCATTCATGAAACGCCACTTTCAGCGGGTTGAAGGTGCCTATGTTCTTGACGATGCCATAGCGTGGCCGATCCTCCTCCAATTCCTCGACGAAAGTGCCGAACATGCGATCCCAGATGATCAGCGTGCCGGCGAAGTTGGTGTCGAGATAGCGCGGGTTGGTGGCGTGGTGAACGCGGTGGTGCGACGGCGTGTTGAAGATGAATTCGAACCAGCCCCACATTTTGCCGATGGTTTCCGTGTGTATCCAGAACTGCCAGACGAGATTGAAGCCGAAGGTGAAGGCGATCACCGCCGGGTGGAAACCGAGCAGCACCAGTGGCGCCTGCAGCACGAACATGAAGGTGAACAGGCTCGTCCAGCTCTGCCGCAGCGCCGTCGATAGGTTGTAGTGCTGGCTGGTGTGATGGTTGACGTGCTCGGCCCACACCCAGCGCACCCGGTGCGCGATGCGATGGTAGACATAGTAGCGCAGGTCATCGAGCAGGAAGGCGGCAAGGAACACCCACACCGACAGGCCAAGATTGAAGAAGCGGAATTGCCACAGCCACAGCAGCGCCCAGTAGGACACGACGCCGAGCAGCAAACCGGCGACGACATTGCCGGTGCCCATCATCAGGCTGGTCAGCGTATCGCGGGTTTCGAACGAGCCTCTGGCACGACCCGTGCGCACCAGCCACAGCTCGATCAGGATCGCCGCGACGAAGAACGGGATGGCAAGCTGGGTCACTTGCGGAAAATTGTAGCTCTCCATCACGCGGCCTTCCTGACCTGGTTCGAGACCTGTGGCTTGAGTTCGGCCATCACCGCGTCGGCGTCATCCGCGCTGCGGAAAACAAACTGCCCGCCCTTCCAGGTGAAATCGGCAAGTCGCACGGAAATCGACCGTGCGTCGACGGCGTTCAACGCCAGGATATCGGCGGACGTGACGATGCGCGTCAGAAAACAATCGCCGACACTGTGGACGAGGCCGGTGCGCCCTCGCCCGAGATCGAGAAACGCCGTCCTGTTGTCCTGGGTCAACCGGACCGATGCGACCAGTTCATCTGGAAAATCATCGGCGAAGCGGCTCATTGCATGATCCGCGCCAATGAGTGTTGCTGTCTTGCTGCCGCCAGTGAAATGTACGGCGGCGACCGACAACGCTATGCCGAAGACGACAATCGCGACTAGGACGGGCAAGCTCATGGACAGGCATCTCCTCGGGACCGGCAGCGTCTTCGGCTGCATTCTTGATCCGGAGAATCCTAGCATGATTGACGTTTACGTCAACGTATGGGCCATCCCTTCGACGCGCGACGCAACAGCAGCCAATGTCGGCGCAACGCCGAAAGCCGGGCGACGCCGGCAAGTGGCGAGTGGCCCGGCCGTTCCATTATCGCGAGATAGGTCCGCGAAAGGGCAAGCGGGAGGAACGCCGGACGCAGCGAAGCCGGCAATGCCGATGCCCCCTGTTCGAAGGCGGAAAAATGCTCCCGCGCCAGTGCGATCATCGCGGCCACCGCGCCACCGGCGCCGGGTCCGCCATCGCCAGCGACAAATTCCTCCGGCGATGACCCCACCGCCGCCAGAATGTCGGCCGGCACGAAACATTGGCCGCGTTTGCGGTGCAGCGGCAAGAGAAGCAGCAAGCCGGTCATCGCTTGCGCGCAGCCGGCCCTTCCCGCCAGCTCCGCAAACCGTGGTGCTTCGACGGGATCGAGCACCATGGCTGCAAGCTGGATGAGCGCCGCTGCCGTCTCGCCGCAATAACCTTCCAGATCGGTGCGCGACGGCATCGGGTCGTCGTAGAGGTCGAAGATACGCGCTTCGAGCATGTTCTCGAAGGCCGGTTTCGGCAGGTTGGAGGCAGCAATGGTGGCGTTCAAGGCTTCGGCGACCGGATTGCCGGCGCCAGCCTCTCCGGCGGCGGCAATGACATCGCGCCACCATTGCAGGCGAACCTCGCCCGGCAGGGCTTCGTGGATGCGGTCTCGGACGCCGGCAATCTCGGCATTGAACGCATAGAGCGACAACAGGGCGTCGCGCTTGTCTTCAGGCGCGTAGAGCGCGCAGAGGTAACGGTCGTGGTCGGCGGCGCGCACCGCCTCCATGACGATCTTGGCGTTATCGGCCATGTCAGTCGACGGCGATAAGTGCGGCGGCCACGGCGCGATCCTCGGCCAGGAGGACATTGTATGTCCGCACCGCGGCGCCCGTCGACATCGGATCGGACGCGATGCCGGCGCTTTTCAGCGCGGCGCGCAATGCAGCCGGCAATGGCCGCAGATCCCTACCCATCCCGACCAGCAGGATCTCGACATTGCGGGCCTCAGCCAGCAGTCTGTCGAAATCCGCCACTGTCAGCGCAGCCGGATCGGCCGGCTCCCAACCATGGATGCCCGACGGCAGGCACAACAGGGAACCGCGATGCGACATATCGGCAAAGCGGAAACCGCCATTGCCATAGGCTTCGATCGGCGCGCGACCGGGAAAATGCGCCTCGCGGATGACGATGCCCTTGGCCATCCCTTGATCATCCGCCTCCGGCGCCGCGCGTCAGGTCGCGACCGCTTTGCCTGCCGGCGTCTTCTCGTCCGCCGTTCCCGATGAAGACCGCAGCTTGAACAGGATCAGCAACGGCGCGGCGATGAAGATCGACGAGTAGGTGCCGAAGATGACGCCAAACAGCATCGCCATCGTGAACGAACGGATCACCTCGCCGCCGAACAGCACCAGCGCCAGCAGCGCCAAGATGGTCGTCACGGACGTCAGCGTCGTTCTGGACAGCGTTTCGTTGATGGCGTTGTTCAAGAGTTGTGGCAGCGGCATTCGCTTGTATTTTCGCAGATCCTCTCGAACGCGGTCATAGACCACGATCGTATCGTTCAGCGAATAGCCGATGATGGTGAGGATCGCCGCCAGCGATGACTGGTTGAATTCAAGCCCGGTAATGACGAAGAAACCGAGCGTCATGACCACATCGTGGACCGTGGCGACGATGGCGCCGACGGCAAACTGCCATTCGAAGCGGAACCAGACATAGATCAGGATGCCGAGCAGAGCGATCAGCATGGCGATCGTGCCTTGCTTGGCGAGTTCGCCAGACACGGTCGGTCCCACCACCTCAACGCGGCGGAAATCATAATTGTTCTGCAGTTCGCCACGCACCTTGTCGATGACGCTCTGTTCGGCATTCTCGCCGCCGCCTTGCGCACCCACCCGGATCAGCACGTCGTTTGGAGTCCCGAACTGCTGCACCTGCACTTCGCCGATATTGAGCTCGGTCAGCCGGCTGCGGATGTCACCGAGATTGGCATCGCCGACCTTCGATTGCACTTCAATGAGCGAGCCACCCTTGAAGTCGATGCCGTAGTTGATGTCGACGGTCATGAACAGCACGACCGACAGGATCGAAAGCACGCTCGAGAGTGCGAATGTCCAGCGGCGGATGCCCATGAACGGGATCTTCGTACCAGGCGGAATGAAGGTGACCGGCGCCCGCGGCAATTCCTTGGGACGCGCCCGGCGCAGCCAGATCGACACCAGCAGGCGGGTAAAGGTGAAGGCGGTGAACACGGTGGTCAGGATGCCGATGGCGAAGGTGATGGCAAAGCCCTTCACCGGCCCGGTGCCGAGATAGAACAGCACCACTGTCGCAATCAGCGACGTGACATTGGAGTCGACGATCGTGGCCAAGGCCTTCGAGAAGCCGGTATCGATGGCCTGGATCACCGATCGCCCGTTTCGTCGCTCTTCACGTATACGTTCATAGATCAGGACGTTGGAATCCACGGCCATGCCGATGGTCAGCACGATACCGGCGATGCCAGGCAAGGTCAGGGTTGCGCCCAGCAACGACAGCAGCGCCACGATCATCGCCACGTGCACCGCCAGCGCGATGTTGGCAAGGAAGCCGAGATAGCCATAGGCCACGAACATGAACGCGACGACGAGGATCGAGCCGATGATGCCGGCGACCTTGCCGGCATGGATGGAATCCTGCCCGAGGCCCGGACCAACGGTACGCTCCTCGATCACCGTCAATGTCGCGGGCAGCGCGCCGGCGCGCAGCAGAACGGCGAGGTCGTTTGCGCTTTGGGCGGTAAAGTTGCCGGAAATCTGACCTGTACCGCCAAGGATCGGCTCGCGGATCTGCGGCGCCGAAATCACCTGATTGTCGAGGATGATCGCGAACAGCTTGCCGACATTCTGAGCCGTGGCCTGGCCGAAGCGCGAGGCGCCCTTCGAATCGAAGCGGAACGAGACGACCGGCTCATTGTTCTGCGAATTGTATGTCGCCTGGGCATCGACGAGGTTTTCGCCGGATACGATGACCCGGTTCTCGATCAGATACGGAACCGGCGGATCGTCCTGCGAATACAGCACCGACGAACCGGCAGGCGGGCGGCCTTTCAGCGCATCCTGCACCGGCATGGACTGATCGACCATCTGGAAGGTCAGCTTCGCCGTCTGGCCGAGAATCTCCTTCAGCCGCTGCGGGTCCTGCAGGCCAGGCACCTGAACCAGGATGCGGTCATCGCCCTGCCGCTGAACAATGGGCTCAGTCGTGCCGAGTTCGTTGACGCGGCGCTCAACCACTTCGATCGACTGCGTCAACGCCGTCGATGTACGGTATTTGATGCCGGCATCGGTGAAGGTGAACTTGAGCAGGCCGGGCGCGGAATCGTCGAGCGTCATTTCCTGAATGGAGCCACCGGTGAAGAGGCCGGCCGCGACAGGCTCGGTCAACGACTTCAACGCTGTCTTGGCCGCATCGAGCTGAGCGGGATCGGTGATGCGGACCTGCAGGGTCCGGCCCGTGCCGGCGAGGCCGGTGTAACCGATCTTGGCATCGCGCAGCAGTGTGCGGATTTCGTCGCGGGTCGTCTCCAGCCGATCCTTGATCAGATCGTTCTGATTCATCTCGAGCAGGATGTGCGAGCCGCCCTGAAGATCCAGGCCAAGCGTCATCTGGCGCTTCGGCACCCAACTCGGAAGCTGGGCCAGCACGTTCGCAGGTATGACATTGGGCGCAGCGAGGATCACTGTGACGGCCACGGCCAGCCAGATCAGGATCATCTTGAAGCGCGAAAAATACAACATATGGCATCGTCCGTCAGGGCATGCTGGCGGATCGTCCCGCCGACAATTCAGTTACTTCTTGGCGTTCTGGTTCGCCACCGGCTCACCCTTGACCCGCACATCGGCGAGTGTCGAGCGCAGCGCGGTCACCTTGGTGCCGCCGCCCAGGTCGATCTCGAGCTCACTGTCGTCGATCACCTTGGTCACCTTGCCGATGAAGCCGCCACCGGTAACCACCGTATCGCCGCGGCGCACCGCCGCCAGCATCTCGCCGCGCTTCTTCAACTGGGTGCGCTGCGGCCGGATGATGAGAAAATACATGATCACGAAAATCAGGACAAACGGCAAAATGCTTATCAGCATATCGGGAGAGGTGCCGGACATCGAATTACTCCTGAATTTTGAAAAGAGCCGCTGGGCGGCGCCCATGAAATTTGGCCGGAATATAGTCGGTAAAGTTGTCAATGCAACTGCGGGACCGGGCAAATACGCTGCTTTTCCGGGCTCTTGGCCCGTGTTAGAGCATGACGCTGAAAAGCGCGGCCCGGTTTTGCGAAAAGATCACGCTCAAACAAAAGGTTGGCAGCGATTTCGAAACTGCGGGAATCGAGTAGGTTCCGGTGTCGCACCCCTCTGGAAGCCAAGACAAAAGACGCAAAAATGACCGAAACCAGCATAGAAGCCCTGAATCAGAAGCTCGACCGCCTGATCGAGGCGGTTACCCGCCTCGCCCCGCCGACGGTGCCGGAAACCGACATCGCGACAGCCGATTGCTTCGTTTGGCAAGCCGATCCGGGCTTCCTGGAACCGGTACGCAAGGTCAACCGCGTCGACATCGGCCTGATCCGCGGCGTCGACCGGGTGCGTGACATTCTGGTCGACAATACCGAGCGTTTCGCGGCCGGCTTCGCGGCCAACAACGTGCTGTTGTGGGGCGCGCGCGGCATGGGCAAGTCCTCGCTGGTCAAGGCCGTGCATGCCGAGATCAATGCTAAGGCCAACTCCGACCTGCCGCTCAAGCTCATCGAGATCCACCGCGAGGACATCGACACGCTGCCGAGACTGATGAGCTTGCTGAAGGCAGCGCCCTACCGGTTCATCCTGTTTTGCGACGACTTGTCCTTCGATCATGACGACACCTCCTACAAGTCGCTGAAGGCGGCACTCGAAGGTGGTGTCGAGGGGCGCCCGGCCAACGTGATCTTCTACGCCACGTCGAACCGGCGCCATCTCCTGCCCCGCGACATGATCGACAATGAGCGGTCAACCGCCATCAATCCGTCGGAGGCGGTGGAAGAGAAGGTTTCGCTTTCCGACCGTTTCGGCCTGTGGCTGGGCTTCCACAAATGCTCGCAGGACGAGTATCTCGACATGATCAACGGCTACGTCCGCCATCACGGCCTTGCAATGGATCCCGATACGCTGCGCGCCGAGGCTCTGGAATGGGCGACGACACGCGGCAGCCGTTCGGGCCGCGTCGCCTGGCAGTTCACGCAGGATCTGGCCGGGCGGCTGGGCAAGCCGCTGAAAGACTGAAGGCCGATCCGGAAACTGAAAAAGCCCGCCCCTTGCGGAGCGGGCTGAGCCGGCGGGGCGGACTGGAGGTCAGGCGGCCCGCAATTGCTTTTTTTCTTCTATTCGAGATAGCCCGACGGATCGACCGGGGCCGAGTTCTTGCGCACCTCGAAGTGCAGTTTCGGCGAGTCGGTCGCGCCGCTCATGCCGGAAAGGGCGATTTCCTGGCCGCGCTTGACCTTCTGGCCGCGCTGGACCTCGATCGAGCTGGTGTGGCCATAGACCGTGACCAGCCCATTCTCGTGGCGCACCAGAACCGTGTTGCCGAATTCCTTGAGGCCGTCGCCGGCGTAGATGACGACGCCGTTCTCAGCTGCCTTGACCGGCGTTCCTTCAGGCACCGCGATGTCGACACCGTCCTTGCCGCCACCGAAGCTGGAGATCACGCGGCCACGAACGGGCCAGCGCATCTTGCTGATGCCGGTGGCGTTCGGGGCCACGACATCGTCGTCCTCGGCCGCCGCGATGACCTTCGCATCCTTCTTCGGCGGAGTGTAGGACGCCAGCGTCTCGGTCGGCTTCGCGGCGGGCGCGGTGGTGGCGGTCGTCACCGGATCGACAGCTACCGGCTTGGCGCTGGCAACGGCGGCATTTCCGCCCGCCGGCACCTTCAAGGTCTGGCCGATCTTGAGCACGCCATCCTTCATGCCGTTGGCATTCTTCAGCGCGACGACACCGACACCGGTCTTGCGGGCGATTGCCGCCAGCGTATCGCCCTGCTGCACGGTATAGCTTCCACCAGCGCCCTTCGGCGCGGCCGAGGCCATCTGCGGCGCCTTGCCGTTTTTCGGCTGGTTCGCGGCGGCGGATGCATCCACCTGCGCGGCCGGCTTGCCTTCCTTCAGCTTTGGCTGCTGCGGCAGCACGGCCACTTTCTCAGGTGCGTTGACCGGCTGATCGTGCTTGCCGTTCGCTGGTTTTGCATCGGCAACCTTCGTCGAGTCCTTGCTCGAATAGGCATAGGCCGGGATGACGATCTTCTGGCCGGCTCTCAGCCCCTTGGCGGCATTCAGCCCATTGACCTTGATGATGGCATCGGCGGGCACGTTATAGTGCCGCGCCAGGCCGGAGATGGTCTCGCCGTCCCGGACAACAATTTCGGTTGCGTGCGGCGCACTGGCGGCAGTCGCCACTCGCGGCGCATCAGGCTGCGCATCTTTGAACGGCCTGGCTGCCGGAGCGACGGTGCCAGTTGCCGTCTTGTCGAGATGCGGCGCCGGAGGCACAGCAATCGGCGTCGATGCGGTGCGCGCCGGATTTGGCGAGGTGGGCGGCGGCAGCGGGCGCGACGAAACCGGGTCCAGACTGGACCGGGCCACCGACTGCGTGGGCATGGCATCTACCGGAGCAGCAGAAACATCGCCCGGATAGGGCTGGCTGTTATCCTGCTTGTTGATGATGTTGCGCTGATTATTGGTCGAGGAGGTAAAGACGTCGTCGACGCCATTGAACCGCGACGCCTGGGAACTGCACCCTGCCGCGGCACCCGCAATCATCAAGACGGCGCAGCCCCTCGCCAGATTGCGACCGTTTGCCTTCAAAACACTGAGTTGCATCGCACTAACCCGCACATACTCTGTACCAACCTGTGCATGATTAAAGCGCGTTAATGTTACTGGTCGGTTAAGCCTGTAGAATCCGACGAAATTTTTCTTAAAACTATTTGCAGCCAATTTTCGGCCGCTTCGGCGCATGCCCATATCGTCGAAGGCTGGAACCCAGCCTTCGCAAGGATCGGGATGGAACAGGAGACTTTAGATTACCGCGGCGAGGCTGCGCAGGATCGGCTGCAGACGCACGAGGCCGATGTCCTCGCGCTCGAAACGGCTGCCCACCTTGGTGAGCTTGGCCAGCACCTGCTCGCCCTCCTCCGGACCGATCGGCGCGATCACGACGCCGCCGCTCGACAATTGGTCGAGCAGGAAGCGTGGCAGGCTGTCGAAGGCCGCCCAGGCGACGATGCGATCGAACGGGCCTTCATTGGCCAATCCGCCCGAGCCATCCGCCTGGCGGGCAATGACATTGCCGATGCCGAGCGCTTCGAAGCGCTGCCTGGCCTGCTCGGTGAGCGTCTTGTAGCGATCCACGGTGACGACCCGTGAGGCGAGCCGCGACATCACCGCCGCCGTGTAGCCCGAGCCCGTTCCGATCTCGAGCACGCGGTTGCTCGGCTCGATGCCCAGCGCCGCGATGACCGCCGCCTGCATGTCAGCACCCTCGATCGCCTCGCCGCACTCGATCGGCAGCATGCGATCCGACCAGGCGATCGGATGGAACTGTACGGCGAGGAAACCGCGCCGTGGCGTCGCCTCGAAAGCGGCAATGAGCGCCTTGGGCACCGTTCCCCTGCCGCGCAGGCGAAGCAGGAAAGCAGCAAAGCCTTCGCGGTCGTCCACTGTATTCATGCGAGCGCCTTGGTCAGTTGATCGCGGATCTCATGGGCAGTCAGATCGAGTTGCAGCGGCGTCACCGACACCAGCCGGCTGCGCATGGCGTGAAGGTCGGTCCCGGTCTTGCCCTCGACAGGCTCCCGGCCGAAGCGCAGCCAGTAGTAAGGCAGCCCGCGCCCGTCGCGCCGCTCGTCGACCCACAGGCTGTGCACCAGCTTGCCTTGCGAGGTGACGACCGTGCCGACGACTTCCTCAGCCAGGCAATTGGGAAAATTGACGTTAAGCAGCACGCCATCCGGCAGCGGCATGGCGACAAGCTTCTTCAGCAGCGCCGGCGCCAGCGCCTCGGTGGTCTCATAGGGGACCACGCGATCCTCGCCGACATAGCTGTAGGCCTGGCTGAGCGCGATCGAGCGCACGCCAAGCAGCGCGCCTTCCATGGCGCCGGCAACCGTGCCCGAATAGGTGACATCGTCGGCGATGTTGGCGCCGGAATTGACGCCCGACAGGATCAGGTCGGGCGCTCCCGGCAGGATCTTCTTCACGCCCATGATGACGCAGTCAGTCGGCGTTCCCCGCACGGCAAAGTGCTTCTCACCGATTTTCCTCAGCCGAAGCGGCTCCGAGATCGATAGCGAATGCGCGTAACCGGACTGGTCCTGCTCGGGAGCCACGACCCAGACATCGTCGGACAGCGTGCGGGCGATGCGCTCGAGGGACGCAAGGCCTTCGGCGTGGATGCCGTCATCATTGGTCAGGAGAATACGCATTATTTCGCTTCGATCTTTTCCAGACCACCCATGTAAGACCGCAGCGCTTCAGGAATGGTTACGCTGCCATCCTCATTCTGATAATTTTCGATGACAGCGATAAGAGCGCGACCGACGGCGGTGCCGGAACCGTTGAGCGTGTGGACGAAACGGTTGCCCTTGCCGTCCTTGTCCTTGTAGCGGGCGTCCATGCGCCGCGCCTGGAAATCGCCGCAGACAGAGCAGGACGAGATTTCGCGATAGGCGTTCTGGCCGGGCAGCCAGACCTCGATGTCATGGGTCTTGCGCGCGCCAAAACCCATGTCGCCGGTGCACAGCACCATGGTGCGGAACGGCAGGCCGAGACGCTTCAGCACTTCCTCGGCGCATGCGGTCATGCGGTCATGTTCGGCAAGCGACGACTCCTGATCGGTGATCGACACCAGTTCCACCTTGTAGAACTGGTGCTGGCGCAGCATGCCGCGTGTGTCGCGCCCGGCCGAGCCAGCTTCCGAACGGAAGCACGGTGTCAGAGCCGTGTAGCGCAGCGGCAGTTTTTCATGCGCGGTGATCTCCTCGCGCACGAGATTGGTGAGCGGCACCTCGGCGGTCGGAATGAGGCCAAGCCTGCCGTCGCCATGCGGCGTGAAGAAGAGGTCCTCCTCGAACTTCGGCAACTGGTTGGTGCCGAAAAGAACCTCGTCACGCACCATGAGCGGCGGCTGGATTTCCTCGTAGCCGTGCTCGGTCGTATGCAGGTCCAGCATAAACTGGCCGAGCGCGCGTTCCATCCGCGCAAGCCCGCTCTTCAGAACGGTAAAGCGCGAGCCGGAAAGCTTCGCCGCCCGCTCGAAATCCATCATGCCCAGCGCTTCGCCGATTTCGAAATGCTCCTTCACCCAATTCGGTCGCGTCGGCACCTCGCCGACGACGCGCTTGACGACATTGTCATGCTCATCCTTGCCTACGGGAACGTCATCGAGCGGCACGTTGGGCAATACCGCCAGCGCATCGTTCAGCGCCTTGTCGAGTTCGCGTTCCCGCGCCTCGCCATTCTGGATGAATGCCTTGATCTCGCCGACCTCGGCCTTCAATTTCTCGGCAAGCGCGCCATCGCCCGAACGCATCGCGTTGCCGATCTCTTTCGAGGCGGCGTTGCGGCGCTCCTGCTTGATCTGCAGCTCGGTGACGTGTTCGCGCCGCGCTTCGTCCCGGGCGATCAGATCATCTACCGTGGACTGCGCTTCAGAAACGGACCACGAGCGCTTCACCAGCGCCTCGACGAGGGTCTTCGGGTTGTCGCGAATCCATTTGATGTCAAGCATGGTCTGAACGCTCCTGCGGTAGCGTGTCGCCCAAAAGTGCGCAGCGGTTTTGGGGAAACGACACGCTCAAAACAAAACTGAAACGCATCGCCCTGAGTGCGATGCGTTTCAGCCAGAGGGCGTAAACCGCATCATTGATCTATGCAAGATGAGGGGGTGATGGCCTCGGGTTTTTTCCGGACGCAACAACCCTGGAGACGAGCAACCAAACCTGTTTGCTCGTCTCGGACGCCCCGTGACAGGGCAATCCACCATGTCGTTGTTACGAAGCAGCCGGTGGCGGTGGCTCGTCCGAAGCTTTCTCGACCACGGTTTCCGCGGCGTCCTGCTTCTCGCGCGCCAGCCGCTGCTTTTCCTGATCCCGCTCGATCCACCGCGCGGCCCAGATGGAGACCTCGTAGAGAAGGATCGTCGGAATGGCCAGGCCGATCTGGCTCATCGGATCCGGCGGCGTCAGCACCGCCGCCACGACGAAGGCGATGACGATCGCCCATTTGCGCTTTTCGGCCAGCGCCTTGGACGACAGCATGCCGACACGGGTCATCAGGCTGGTCACTACCGGCAACTGGAACACCAAGCCGAAGGAGAAGATCAGCGTCATGATCAGGCTGAGATATTCCGACACTTTCGGCAGCAGCGAAATCTGCACCTGATCATCGGTGCCGGTCTGCTGCATGGCGAGGAAGAACCACATCACCATCGGCGTGAAGAAGAAATAGACCAGCGACGCGCCCATCAGGAACAGGACTGGCGAAGCGATCAGGAACGGCAGGAAGGCATTGCGTTCGTTCTTGTAGAGGCCGGGCGCGATGAATTTGTAGATCTGCGTGGCGATCAGCGGAAACGCGATGACCATGCCGCCGAACATGGCGAGCTTGACCTGCGTGAAGAAGAACTCCTGCGGCGCCGTATAGATCAGCTCGACCTTGTGCGGATCGAGCCCTGCCCACTTGGTTGCCCATTTGAACGGCACAACCAGAAGGTTGAACAGCTTCTTGGCGAAGAAGAAGCAGACGAGGAAGGCGATGAAGAAACCGCCGAGCGACCAGATCAACCGCCGCCGCAACTCGACCAGATGTTCGATGAGGGGAGCCGACGACTTGTCGATCTCTTCCTTTTCCTTGTCCGAAACGCTCACTTAGCGGCCCCCGCCGTCTTCTTGCCAGTCGTGGCCGGCTTCTTTGCCGCCGCGGATTTCGGTTTAGCCTTAACAGCGGGAGTTTTCGCCGCAACCGCTTTTGTCGCGGCCGCCTTCGCGACTTTCGGCAGCGTCGGCTTTGCAGCGTCCGCCCCGGCAGGTGCTTTCAATGCGGGCGATGCTTTGGTGGCCGTCGCCTTCGCCGGCGAGGACGCCTTGGTGGCGGCCGTGGAAACCTTCGGGGTAGCTTTTGCGGCAGGCTCCGCTTTTGCCGGCGTGGCCTTGGTCGCTTTTTTCACCGCGGGCGTCTCTTGCGGCGCTGCCGCCTGTTCGACGGCTGCCGTCACCACGGACTCGTCGGTCATTGCCGGGAAAGTCGGCGTTGTATCCGGTCCATTGACGCCTGGCATCGCCGTCGCACCGTTCTTTAGCGGCTCGGAGGCCTGCGGTGTCGACGCGGCCGGCGCGGCGGGATCCGCCGCCGGCTTCGGCTTCATCATGTTATCCACGCCGGAGCGCACGTCGGCCGCCGCCTGCTCGAACGGATTGAGTTGCTTCTTGATCTCGGCAACCGGACTGAGGCCCCTGAGTTCGTCGACCGATTTCTTGATGTCGTCGAGCTCGGCTTCCTTCAAGGCGTCGTTGAACTGCCTCTGGAAGTCGGCTGCCATGGCCCGCAGCTTCGCCGTCGTGCGGCCAAAGGTGCGCAGCATATTGGGCAAGTCCTTTGGCCCGACGACCACGATCATGACGACCGCGATCACCAGCATTTCGCTCCAGCCGACGTCAAACATGGCTACCTGTTCCGACTAGGTTCTGGGCTCAGCTCTTGCTGGCCTTTTCCTTGGCTGCCGAAACGGTCTCGTCAGCGCGATGCTCGACGGTGCGCTTGTCGTCGGCAACGTCGTCGTCCGCCATGCCCTTCTTGAAGCTCTTGATACCCTTGGCCATGTCGCCCATCAGCTCCGGAATCTTGCCGCGGCCGAACACCAGAAGCACGATGACCAGTACGATCATCCAGTGCCAAATCGAAAATGAACCCATAGCAAATCTCTCTCGAATGTTTTCCCTGACGCTGATCTATGCGTTTTCGCGTTGGGATTCAAACACAACTGCGACAAAGTTTATGAATGAGTGACGGATGTCACGCACTTTCCTCGCGACTGCCCGCTACGAATCGGCGCAGCCCCGCCCCCTGGCGGTTCTACGCGGTGGATATGCTCAATCTTCCGTGACGCGCGGCGTCAGCAGGCCGAGTTCTTCGAGATCGATGTCGGTCAGCGCGTCCTCGTCATCGGTCAGCGCGTCAGGATCGGCTGGCGGCAGCGGAATGGAGAAGTTCGACGGCATGCGGCCTGACAACAGGCCAGCACCCTTCAATTCCTCCATTCCGGGGAGATCGCGGATTTCTTCCAGTGCGAAGTGATCGAGGAACGTATCGGTGGTGCCGTAAGTGACCGGACGGCCGGGCGTCCGACGCCGGCCGCGCATGCGCACCCATTCGGTTTCCAGCAACGTGTCGAGCGTTCCCTTCGAGGTCTCCACACCACGAATATCCTCGATCTCGGCGCGTGTCACCGGCTGATGGTAGGCAATGATCGCCAGCACTTCGAGCGCCGCACGGGAGAGCTTCCTTTGCTGCACCGTATCGCGGCTCATCAGGAAGGCGAGATCGCCGGCCGTACGGAACGCCCACGCGTCGCCGACGCGCACCAGGTTGACGCCGCGCCGCGCATAGATCTGCTGCAACTCGGCCATGGCCACCGCAATGTTGATGCCGTCGGGCAACCGCGCGGCGAGCTGCTTTTCGCTGACCGGCTGGGCGCTCGCGAAAACAATCGCTTCGGCCATGCGCACGGCTTCGGCCAGATGCAGCCGCTCAGCCGGATTCTGCTGGGAATTCTGGGCCGGCGCCTCTTCCTCGGGCTCGTCATCGACCTTGAACGGAATGACCGACGCGTTGGCGCGTTCGCTCATGATGCCACCTCGATTGCCTTGATTGCCTGGGCGCGACCGCGCAGATAAATCGGCGCGAAGGCCCCATCCTGCCGCACATCCATACTGCCATCGCGTACCAGTTCCAGGGAGGCCGCGAACGAACTGGCGATCGCGGTGCGCCGTTCTTCCGGGCTGGTCATGTACTGGATCAGGAAACTGTCGAGCGCCGTCCAGTCGGTCAGCGCCCCGACCATTCGGGTCAGGATGTCGCGCGCATCCTTGAGCGACCAGACACCGCGCCTGGCGATGGTCACGTTGGTGATCGCCTGCTTCTGCCGCTGCTGCGCATAGGCGGTCAATAGATCGTAGAGCGAGGCCGAATAGGCGTTGCGCTTCTCGACGATGACCATTTCCGGCATGCCGCGCGCGAAGACATCGCGGCCAAGCCGGTTCCGGTTGACCAGGCGCGCCGAGGCGTCGCGCATGGCTTCCAGCCGCTTCAGCCTGAATTGCAGGACAGCAGCCAGTTCCTCGCCGCTCTCGCCGTCTTCACCGGGCTGCTTGGGGATCAGCAGTTTCGACTTCAGGAAGGCAAGCCAGGCCGCCATCACCAGATAATCGGCGGCAAGCTCGAGTCTCAGCGCCCTCGCCGTCTCGACGAAGGCCAGATACTGCTCCACCAGCGCCAGGATCGAGATGCGCGACAGATCGACCTTCTGGGTACGGGCAAGGTGCAGCAGAAGGTCGAGCGGTCCTTCGAAGCCAGCCACGTCGACAACCAGCGACGGATCGCCGGTTACGCGTGAATCGTCGTTTTCGGCCCACAGACGGTCCATCGGTGCGGCCTTTGCAGGCTTGCTTTCCAATGCTTCCGCCACTGCCTTTGCCTTCTCTGTTAGGCCACCGTTTCGAAATAGGTGGCGAATTCCGCGCGTATTTCGGTTTCTTCAGCGCGATCGCGGTTCTTTATGTAGGTCAGCGCCCGTTCAGCGCGCTGCAGCGATTTTCCCTCAAGGCCCTTGGTGCGCGACGCGATGCCAACCATTTCCTCGAAAACGCCGTTGCAGTGAAGGACCAGATCGCAGCCCGCCGCAAGGATCGAGGCCGCCTTTGTCGGGAAATCCCCAGAAAGTGCCTTCATCGAGGTGTCGTCACTGATCAGCAGGCCATCAAATCCGATCTCACGACGGATGATCTCGTCGATCAGCTTGCCGGAGGTGGTCGCCGGGTTCTTGGGGTCGATGGCGCTGTAGACGACATGCGCCGTCATCGCTATCGGCAGGTGGTTGAGCTCTCTGAACGGCGCGAAATCATGCCGCTGCAGATCGCTCATGGAGGTATTGACGGTCGGAAGCTCCAGATGCGTGTCGGCCAAGGCCCTACCATGCCCCGGAATATGCTTCATGACAGGCACCACGCCGCCGGACATCAGCCCTTCCGCCAGAGCGCGGCCCAGCTCGATGACGGCACGCGGCTCCTTGCCATAGGCCCGCGCGCCGATCACATCGCTTGCCCCATCGACCGGCACATCGAGTACAGGAAGACAATCCGCGGTGATGCCGTATCGCAGCAGATCGAAGGCAAGCAGCCGTGCCATCAGCCAGGCTGCACGGGTGCCGACATCATGGTCATCGCGCCAAAGCGCGCCGAGTGCGGCGCCCGACGGATAGTTCGGCGCCAGCGGCGGCCGCAGGCGCTGCACCCGCCCACCCTCCTGGTCGACGAACACCAGCGCATCCGGCCGGTCGATGCAATCGCGCATCGAATCGACGAGGTCGCGGACCTGCTCGGTCTCGCTGATGTTGCGAGCAAACAGGATGAAGCCCCAGGGACATTCATTGCGGTAGAAGCGGATTTCATCGCGCGTCAGCGATTTCCCGCCACAGCCCAGGATCATGGCTTTCGATTCGGTCATGTCGGCGAGTCTAGAGCTTTACGCGGACAAAGGGAATCGCGCCGAAACGCCGGCGGGAGGCCCAGATCCTTCAACAAAAAACCGGCGCTGTCTGGACAGCGCCGGTTTCGTAGGGAGGGAGTTGAAGCTCTCAACGCGAGACGAAGCAGTTACCGCCCGCGGCCTTGTAGCTCGTGCACAGGTTGATCGCGTCATTGCGCGACTGCGCGGGAACCCGGACGCGATAGAACGTGCCCTTGCCGGCAATCTCGGCCTTGACGATGTTGGCGGTACGGCCGCTGAGCACGCTGCCGTAGCGACGCTGCAAGTCCTGATAGGTTGACTGAGCGCTTTCGACTGTTGGCTGCGACGCGATCTGGATCGACCACGAACCACCGGCAGCGGCGGCCGCCGGATCGATCGATGCCACCTGGTCAGGCTTGACCTCGCCAACCACATCGACAGGCTGGTCGGAAGGACGCTGCGGCGCGACCGGGACCTTGGCCGGCGTGTTTGCCGACTGGGCCTTGGCTTCAGCCTTGGGCGCGGCCACCGGCTTGAGGGCAGACGCGGGCTTCGCCTGGTCGGCGGCTGGCACGGCGCCGGTAGCCTGGCTGTCGTCCTGGGCCGACGGGGCCACGTGCTGCGGCGCCGGGTCGGTCGGTTCGGCGGCGGCGACCTGCTGGGCTGCCGGTGCCGGATCCTCGCGGGCAACCAGCGAACCGTCGGCCTTGACCACCATGGTCCTCACCTTGCGTGGCGCCACGGCGACGACATCGGTATTCGTACCCTTGTCGGCATCCTGCAGGACCTGCGCGATGCGGTCTTCCGATTTCGGCGCAGGCGCCGCGGCCGCGTCAGGGTTTCCAGCCGCATCCGTGCCCGGGGCGGCATCGGTCTGGTCAGCAGAAAGATCGACGACACGAGTCTGCTGGTCCTTGGCGGCCACATCCACCGGCTGCTCGGTGTTGGTCACCAGCTTTTGCTGGACCTGCTCGGCGGGCTTTGCGCCCTTCAGCACCGCGTCGTAGACCTTGTTGTCCTGGTTCGGCACGACCGTGCCGCCTGGATTCTCCGGCTTGACCTTGATCGGGGCATTGTCGGCCTTGACGATTACTGGCGCGCCGCCGCTGCCCTTGCCGCCGAAGGACAATGCAAAGGCACCAAGACCGCCAGCGATCGCGACGCCACCGACGATTGCCGCGATGAACAGGCCCCGCCGGCGTGGCTGCCGTGCGTTCTCCTGGGCCGCGAGACCCGGAACCGCCATCGCCTCGTCCAGCTCCGGATCGTAGTCCAGTTCGTCGACGGTGAAGTCGTCGGCCTGCGAAACCGGCTGGCTGCCAGGCAGTTCGTTCACGTCAAAGCCGGCCGCGTCAGCATAGGATGCAGCGGCTTGCACTTCCGTGGGTCGCGCCGCGTAGGTGCGCGCTTCGACCCGGTCCTGGCCGTAACCAGGCTTGGCCTGGCCGTAACCCGGCTTGGCCTGTGCATAGCCCTGCGTCGTCTGCTCGTAGCCGGGCTTGAACCCGGCATTGTAGGACTCATCGTCATAGGCCGGGCTGCGCGCGGGCGCGGCAGCGGGCACTTCCATTGTGTTCATTTCGGTGAGCAGGCTGGCGAACTCGGAGTCGAGATCGTCATAGCCGGCGGATGCCGGCTCATCCTCTTCGAAATGCAGTTCGGGAATGTCGAGATCGTCAGCCAACGCCACAACGCGCTCCGGCACGTCGACGGTCTCGACGTCGGGCATCTCGTCGTATCGTGCGGGCTGTTCCTGCTGCACGGGCGTCGGCGCCGCATAGACCGGCTCGCTCCTGACCGGCTCAGGCCGATATGCGGATGCGGCCATCATTGCTGGCGCTGCGGCAACCGCCGCGACCGGAGCGAGTGACGAGGCAACCGATGACGCCACGGCCGACTGCGCAACCGGCGTCACACGGCTCCACGGGCGGGCGGGTTCGGGCGGCGTAGAGCGCTCGGCCAGCCAATCCATTGAATCGACCGCATCGCCCCGGGGAGCAGACCGCGACGTGTTCGACTTTTCGTTGTCGGCCTTTTCATCATCAAGGCCGATGCTTCTGGCGAAGGCGGCGTCGAAGGCGTCATTGTCGAAATCGACATTGGCGACGTCAGCCCCCACGGCATCTTCAGCCGCAAAGTCATGCGCCTGGAGCTCATCAAGCAGAAGATTGTCGAGATCGGCAGTGACAGGCTGAGCTGCTTGATGCTGCTGCGTCTGCGCAGCCGCGTGATCATCGAGATCCCAGTCCAGATCGCCGACGAGATCCGCCGGTTCCTCGGCCGTATGTTCGGCGACCGCGACGGGTTGCTGAACGACGGGCTGCTGAACCAAGGCGGGTTCATTGGCCACGACCGGCGCTGTCCGTGCGCTCATCGCCCCGAGCAATGCATTCAACTCGTCTTCAAGGCTGCGTTCGCTCGCAACCGGGGCCTGCACGGGTTGCACGACGGGCGCAACCGGGACCGTGACGGCCGGCTGGACAGCAGGGGCAGCAACCTGGGCCAACGGCTCGTGAGCTTCCTCGGCGAGCGCATCGTCGAAATTCAGGTCGAAATCGTGATCGAACGCCTCTTTCGAGGCCAGGCCGACAGTCTCGTCGCGCGTAGCCACGGGCTCGGCATGGACATCAAGCGCATCCAGTTCCTCGACCATCGAGACCGACGGATCGGCAGGCTGATCAAAGTCGATGCCAACATCGGTCATGGCATCGTCGAAATGACCCGCGAAATCCTCATCGGAGATCGCCTGCGACTGGTATGCATCGGCCTGCCCGGGCGACCGGTATTCTGCCTCGGGTGCGCTCTGATGGTCTTGTGTCGACAGGGAATCGTCGAACATCAGCTCATCTTCGAGCGAATTGGCCACGGCGTGGTCGAACTCATGATCAAATGCCGGCTCGATCGCCGGCGCGGCCTGCGCAAAGTGTTCGGCGTGGTCGACGGCATTGCTGTCGAGTTGGAAATTCTGCTCGAACGATGCGGCAAGCTCATCTTCCATCGGCTGGTCGTCTTCGAACGGCGAAACGTTTTCGAGCGAACTGGCGACGGCGTTGTCGAAATCATCGTCGAATGCGGCTTCGATGGTTGGCTCAGGGGCTTGAACAGCGCCATAAGCCGTCTGACCGGCACCATGGTCGGCGATATCCACCGAATCCAGATGGAAGTCTTCGTCAAGCGACATGGCAAGCTCGTCGTCCACCGTGTCGGCGGCGGCCGTTTCGAACGTCGGCTCATGAAGCTGAGCAACGGAGATGGCCTCGCTGTCGTCGAAGTCGCCCATCAACTCCTTTTCGAGGTCGATGTCGAAATCCGCCTCGTCCGTCCGGTGATCGACGGCAGCCAGCGGCTGCACAGACGCTTGCGGCTTGACCGGCTGGCGCGGGTCGAACCCCATGATCCTCGTCAGTTCAGCAAACGGATCATCGTCGGCGATGTCGTTACGGTCGGCTGCTCTCAGCTGGGTTCTGTCTGCCATTATTGTTCCCGAACTCGCACTCATTCGGACGCCATGGACGTCGCGTAGGGTTGGCCCTTACCAGCGCAATGTGGGCAAAAGGTGACAGGTGTTTTAGTCAAACCTAACGCATTTCGGTGGGCGCGGCGGCTCCGATCAGCGTCAGGCCGGACGTCAAGACATCCGAAACAGCCTGCACCAGCCCTAGTCTGGCATGCGTCAATTGTCGGTCGTTAACCTTAACAAACCGTAAGTCCGGATTATCGGTGCCCCGGTTCCAGTGTCCGTGCAAGCTGGAGGCCAGATCATACAGGTAAAATGCCAGTCGATGCGGCTCGAGCGCAAGTGCCGCGGACTCGATCAGCCGCGGATATTCCGCAAGCTTGCGGATCAGGCTGATCTCACCTTCATCGGTGAGCAAAGCGGTGGCCGCCGCAAGGCTGTTGCGGTCGAAATTGACCTCGCCCAGTTGTTCGCTCGCCTGCCTGAACACGGAATGGCAGCGCGCCGAGGCGTACTGCACATAGAACACCGGATTGTCCTTCGACTGCTCCGTCACCTTGGCGAAGTCGAAATCCAGCGGCGCATCGTTCTTGCGATAGAGCATCATGAAACGGATCGGGTCGCGTCCGACCTCTTCCACCACTTCGCGCAGCGTCACAAAATCACCGGACCGCTTCGACATGCGAACCGGTTCGCCCTCGCGAAACAGCTTGACCAGGTTGCACAGCAGCACTGTCAGCTTGACATCGTCACCGGCAATCGCCCGCGCCAAAGCCTCCAGCCGCTTGACATAGCCGCCATGGTCCGCGCCGAGCACATAGATGAGTTCGACGAAGCCGCGATCGACCTTGTCCTTGAGGTAGGCGACGTCGGCGGCGAAATAGGTGAACGAGCCATCGGACTTGACCAGAGCCCGGTCCATGTCGTCGCCGACCGCCGTCGAGCGGAACAAGGTCTGCTCGCGATCCTCCCAGTCCTCCGGCTTTTCGCCCTTGGGCGGCGGCAGCTTGCCCTTGTAGATATGGCCCTTCAGCGTCAGGTCGTTGATCGCCGAGCGGATCTTCTTGGCATTGTCGGCATGCAGCGTGCGTTCCGAGAAGAACACGTCGTGATGCACGTTGAGCAGCGCCAGATCCTCGCGGATCATCGCCATCATGGCATCGATCGTCCGGTCCTTGACGATGGCGAGCGCCTCGTCTTCGGGCATCTGCAGCAAGGAACGGCCGAACTCCTTGACCAATGCCTCGCCGACAGGAACCAGATAGTCCCCCGGATAGAGACCGGCCGGAATCTCGCCGATGTCTTCGCCGAGCGCTTCGCGATAGCGCAGCATGGCAGAGCGACCGAGTACATCGATCTGCGAGCCGGCGTCGTTGATGACATATTCCTTGGTGACGTCGTAGCCGGCGAACATCATGATGTTGGCGAGCGCGTCACCCACCACGGCGCCCCGGCAGTGGCCGACATGCATCGGCCCGGTCGGGTTGGCGGAAACATATTCGACATTGGCCTTCTTGCCACCACCGACCGTCGAGCGGCCATAATTGCGGCCTTCGCCGAGAAGCGCGGTCAGGTGCGCCTGCCAGAAACCATCCTTGAGCCTGAGATTGACGAAGCCGGGACCGGCCACCTCGGCGGCGGCGACGTCCTTGTCGGCGCGCAGCGCCTCCGCCAGCCTCTCGGCCAGCGCCCGCGGGTTCTGGCCGGTCGGCTTGGCGAGCACCATGGCGGCGTTGGTCGCCAGGTCGCCATGACTGGCGTCACGCGGCGGCTCGACCGCTATGCGTGACAGGTCCGGCGAGGCGCCGTCGCGGTCCTTCAGATCAAGCGCGTCTACGGCTTTTACGATTCGCGCGTTGAAATCGGCGAAGATGTTCATTGGCGTGGCTCTGGCGGCTTTACAGGGAATCCGGCTATTGGCCGGCGAAATCGAGCCCGCCCTAGCTCAAATCCGGCGTATGGTCAAACAAACGCCGATGTTCCTTGAGCGCGTAGGTGTCGGTCATCCCCGCCAGGAAATCGGCCACGCTGCGCGCCTTGATGCGATCATCGGCCTGGTCGAGCCCTTCGCGCCAGCCATCCGGCATGGCGCGCGGATCGGCGAAATAGACGTCGAACAGGTCCTTGACGATCTGCTCGGCCTCGCCGCGCACGCGCATGACTTCCTTGTGCCGGTAGAGATGCTTGTAGAGAAAGGCCTTCAGTTCCTTCTCCAGGGCCGCCATGTCGGCGGAAAAAGTGACCATCGTCTCGCCTGCCGCCCTCACCGCGTCGGCGCTGCCGGGCCTAATGCGCTCCAGATTGGCGGCCGTCGATTTGATCACGTCCTCGACCATCATCGTGATCTGTCGCCGCATGAGCTCATGCCCGGTGCGCACGGGATCGAGCGCCGGATAGCGCGCACGCACGCCCGCCAGGATCGTTCCCGGCAGCGAGACCGTCTCCAGCATGTCGAGCGTCAGCAGCCCTGCCCTCAGTCCGTCGTCGATATCATGGGTGTTGTAGGCGATGTCATCGGCGATCGCCGCGCACTGCGCCTCGATGCCCGCGAATCGGTCGAGTTCGAGATCGTGCAGTTCGGAATAGTCGCGAATCGCCTGCGGCACCGGCCTCTTCAGGCCCTTTCCGGTGGCGTCCATGAGTGGCCCGTTGTGCTTGACCAATCCCTCCAGCGTTTCCCAGGTCAGGTTCAAGCCATCGAACTCGGCATAACGCCGCTCCAGCCGGGTCACCACGCGCAGGGACTGCGCATTGTGGTCGAAGCCGCCCCATGCGGCCATCTTCTCGTTCAGCGCATCCTCGCCAGTGTGGCCGAACGGCGTGTGGCCGAAATCGTGCACCAGCGCCACGGCTTCGGCGAGGTCCTCGTCGCCGCGCAATGCCCGCGCGAGCGCTCGCGCGATCTGCGCCACCTCGATCGAATGCGTCAGCCTAGTGCGGTAATGATCGCCCTCATGCGCAACGAACACTTGCGTCTTGTGCTTCAGCCGGCGGAATGCCGTCGAGTGGATGATGCGGTCGCGGTCGCGCTGGAACGGCGTGCGGGTCGGGCTCTCGACCTCGTCGAACAATCGCCCGCGCGACTTTGCCGGATCGCAGGCATATACAGCGCGCGGCCGGTAGCCGAATCCGATGTCGCCCAACTCGTTGGTCATGATCGATGCCGCAGGTTGACTTGGTGCAGTTGACTTGGCCCCTCGCGCTTCATACCTATCATGTGAAACCGAAAGCAAGGTGACGCCCATGGGCGCGGATGCCAAGACTGCCATGAAAGTCGATATGACCGAGGCCGCTGCCAAGCGGATCGCCAAGATTGTTTCTGGCGAAGCGGGAAAGACGGCGCTGCGCGTTTCCGTCGAAGGCGGTGGCTGCTCCGGCTTTTCCTACAAGTTCGATCTGGTTGATGGCCGCAACGACGACGACGTCGCCATCGAGAAGAACGGTGCCACGGTGCTGATCGACGATCTCTCGCTGGTCTATATGGGCGGTTCGGTGATCGATTTCGTCGATGACCTGATGGGCCAGTCGTTCCAGATCCGGAACCCGAATGCGGTCGCGTCCTGCGGCTGCGGCACCAGCTTCTCCATCTAGAAATGCCTGCCATAGGCGCGGTCCGTCAGATCGCGCTCTCGGCCGGGCGCAATCTTGATGCAACGCTGTCCTTCTGGCGCGATGTCTTGGGGCTGAGCCTGCACGCCCGCTTCGACCCGCCAGGCATCGCCTTCATCATGGCTGGCAGCGTTCGGTTGTTGTTCACCGACGGCATCCCGGCCGGAACCGTGTATCTCGACATCGCCGGCCTCGACGATTTTCACGCCCAGGCAAATGCCGCGGGTGTGCCCTTCACCGCACCACCGACCTTGGTCCATCGCGATACCGAGGGCATGTTCGGACCGGCAGGGGAAAGCGAATGGATGGCCTTCCTAAAGGACCCGGCAGGCAATACGATCGGCCTCGTCGAGCGCCATCCGCCGCAATAGCATCGAGGCCGTCATGAAAATCGTCACCTGGAATATCAATGGCGTTCGCGCCCGCATCGGCAATTTGACCCATTGGTTGACGGAAAGCGCGCCGGACATTGTCTGCCTGCAGGAGATCAAGTCGGCTGACGAACAGTTCCCGCGCGCCGAGATCGAGGCGCTCGGCTACAATGTCGAAACTCATGGCCAGAAGGGTTTTAATGGCGTCGCCATCCTGTCGAAGCTGCGCTTCGACGAGGTCAACCGGGGCCTGCCCGGCGACGACGCCGACGAACAGGCGCGTTTCATCGAGGGCGTTTTCTCCACCGACAAGGGCGCGCTGCGCGTCGTCTCGCTCTATCTGCCGAACGGCAATCCGATCGATGACGAGAAGAAGTTTCCCTACAAGCTTTCCTGGATGGCGCGGCTGGAGCGTTGGGTCGAAGAGCGGCTTCGGCTTGAAGAGGCGCTGGTGCTGGCCGGCGACTACAACGTCATTCCCGAACCGATCGACGCGAAATTCCCGGAGAACTGGCTGGGCGACGCGCTGTTCCAGCCGCAGACGCGGCAGGCCTTCCGGCGGTTGCTCAATCTCGGCTTCACCGAAGCGGTGCGAGCGGTCACCGACGCGCCGGACACCTACACCTTCTGGGACTATCAGGCCGGCGCCTGGCAGAAGAACAACGGCATCCGCATCGACCATCTGCTGTTGTCGCCGGAGGCCGCCAACCGGTTTTCGTCGGCCTCCATCGAAAAGCATGTCCGGGCCTGGGAAAAGCCATCCGACCACGTTCCCGTGGCCATAGACCTCGCGCTGCAGCCGGCCTGACAAATGGGCCGGTCCGGGCATCCGCCAACCGAACCCACATCTCGCCACAATCGCGCGTTTGATCGGAGATCATGATGCTGCGACGGAGGCTGCCGTGACCTTCCGACTTCTTCTTTGCCCGATTGCCGTGGGATCGATATCGATAGTGGCGGCGACAACCGTGGTTCTCGCCGCCCCGGAATGCCTGGCCAACGGCAAGTCGTTCCAGCTCGGCCAATCGGCTTGCCTCACGGTTGCCGGTCAGAACCAGATGGCCCGATGTGACAAGGTCCTCAACAACTCGTCGTGGACAAAGGTGGCGGACAACTGTCCCGGAGACGCGCCCGCACCGCATCCGACGGCACCGCTCTCGACACCCCCGCCGAAAGTGATCCCGGCGGAGCCGACGGCAAACTGATCCTATCGGGACTCTGGAACCCGCGAGCGGCGCAAGATCGCTCGGCTACTGGTCGCCGCTACCCTCGCCACCGCCCTTGGTAAGGATATCGTCGGCCAGCGAAATCGCGGTGCGGCGGTCGGCCTCGCCCGCGGCGGCAAACGCCTCTTCCTGCATGCCGCGAATCCAGGGCTGATCGGCCGGCGAAGCGCGTTCGAGCGCGGCCGTCATCATCGCCAGGCCACGAACGATCTTGCCGCTCTGGAACAGCAGATTGCCGAGCGTCGCCTGGGCGCCGGCATGGCCCTTTTCGGCGGCGAGCTGGAACCAGCGGCCGGCCTGCTTGACGCTGGCCTTGACGCCGCCCTCGCCCTTCAGGAACATCTGCCCCATCTCGAACTGTGCGTTCGGATTGCGGTAGTTGGCGGCGGCACGCATGTAGTATTCCTGGGCGGCCACTTCGTTTTCCGTGACCGGACTGCCGGGAATGCCCTTGCGGAGATAGTCGCCCAGTGCCACCAGCGCGTCGGAGACATAGCTTTCTTCCGGCGAGCCCGGCTCGACATCCTGGTCGACGATTTCCGAGAAGAACTTGAACGCCTCATAGTCGTCGCGCGCCACGCCGTCGCCTTCGGCATACATGCGCGCAAGCTTCCAGGTGGCGCCGATCTGGCCGTTCTCTGCGGCGTATTTATAGGCTTCCGCCGCCTGTTCCTTGTGGCCGTTCTTGTAGGCGGAGAATCCGAACTGGAATACAGCCCACGGGCTGGACTGCGGCTTCACCCCGGTCTTGTCGTCGAACACCTTGTCGTCGAAGGCCATGGCCTGGCCCACGGCGCCAAAGATCGCAACCGCGACCAGTGCCGGAAGGACAGACGACCTCAACAACTCAAATGTCCGCATAGCAGTGTGTTTCTTTCGCACCGCCCGGATGGGTGACCGCGCCATCGCGGGCTGGCCCTACCGTCTGCGCGTACTTCCAGATCGCGCCCGACTGATAATCGGTCGTGCGCGGCTTCCATGTCCTTGCCCTGGCCTCCAGTTCCGTTTCCGACAACGCCACTTCGATCGTGCCGTTCACCGCATCGATCGAGATTACGTCACCATCCTTGAGCAGCCCGATCGGGCCGCCCACGGCAGCTTCGGGACCGACATGGCCAATGCAGAAGCCACGTGTAGCGCCAGAAAAGCGCCCGTCTGTGATCAAAGCCACCTTGCCGCCCATGCCCTGGCCGTAAAGCGCCGCCGTCGTCGACAGCATCTCGCGCATGCCCGGGCCGCCACGCGGACCCTCGTAGCGGATGACGAGCACTTCGCCTTCCTTGTAATCGCGGTTCGTCACGGCTTCGAAACATTCCTCTTCCGAATCGAAGCAACGGGCCGGGCCTGAGAATTTCAGCTCCGCCATGCCCGCGACCTTCACAATCGCACCCTCGGGGGCAAGGTTTCCCTTCAAGCCCACGACGCCGCCAGTTTTTGTGATGGGCCGGTTGGCGGGACGGACCACGTCCTGATCTTCATTCCAGGCAACGTGTTCCATATTTTCGGCCAAAGTGCGGCCAGTCACAGTCAGGCAATCGCCATGCAGATAGCCGTGGTCGAGCAAGGTCTTCATCAGCAGCGGAATGCCGCCAGCCTCGAACATGTCCTTGGCGACATATTTGCCGCCCGGCTTCAGGTCGGCGATGTAAGGTGTCTTCTCGAAAATCCTGGCGACATCGAACAAATCGAACTTGATGCCAGCCTCATGCGCGATCGCCGGCAGATGCAGCGCCGCGTTGGTCGAGCCGCCCGTGGCGGAAACAACGGTCGCCGCATTCTCCAGCGCCTTCAACGTAATGATGTCGCGAGGGCGGATGTTCCTGGCGATCAACTCCATGATCTTCTCGCCCGAGGCGAAGTTGAAGCGGTCGCGCATCTCGTAGGGCGCCGGCGCCCCGCAGGAATAGGGCAAGGCCAGCCCGATCGCCTCGGCGACGGTGGCCATGGTGTTGGCGGTGAACTGGGCGCCGCAGGAGCCGGCCGAAGGACAGGCCACCTGCTCGATTTCCAGCAGTTCAGCATCACTGATGGTGCCGACCGAGTGCTGGCCGACGGCTTCGAACACGTCCTGCACGGTGATCTGCCGGCCGCGATAGCTGCCGGGCAGGATCGAGCCGCCATAGATGAAGATCGACGGCACGTTGAGCCGCACCATGGCCATCATCATGCCAGGCAAGGACTTGTCGCAACCGGCGAGGCCGACCAGCGCGTCGTAGCAATGGCCGCGCATGGTGAGTTCGACCGAATCGGCGATGACATCGCGCGACACCAGCGACGACTTCATGCCCTGGTGCCCCATGGCGATGCCGTCAGTGACGGTGATCGTGCAGAATTCGCGCGGCGTGCCATTGGCCGCGGCCACGCCCTTCTTGACCACTTGCGCCTGGCGCATCAGCGAGATGTTGCACGGTGCTGCTTCATTCCAGCAACTGGCGACGCCGACCAGAGGCTGCGCGATCTCGGCCGCCGACAGTCCCATCGCATAGAGATAGGAGCGGTGCGGCGCCCGCGCCGGACCAACGGTCACATGGCGGCTAGGCAGCTTGTCCTTGGAGATGACTCTGACGTCCATACTCATCCTTGCCGCTGGCGGTGCGGCCCGTCCCATCGCCGAGCCTTTTGGCGCGCGTCCCGAGACAATTCGAGGTGCGCCGGGTTTATGGCGGGAAATAGGCGATTTCCTTGGCAGGATTTGTAGCGCAGGGGTTGTTCAGAAAGTGTTGCCAAAACATCACAATCATAAGCGGTGACGCAGGTGCGGCTTATCTGCAACGGTGGGTGCGAACTCGCGCGAAGCGAGCGCTCATGACAGCCCGACGCTAACAAAAAGGCCGGGCATTGCCCGGCCTTTTTGTTAGCAGATTGAATGACTTACCACTTGATGCTGTAGCCGCCCGAGAAGGCATAGCCCCAGTCGCCCTGAACCGTCCGATTAAGAATAGGCGCATATTGCGTCTCAGACACTGAAGCAAGATAGATCGCAGCAACACCCAGCCGGAGCTCGCCGCCCATCTTGTCCTTCATCGAAACGCCGGTGCCGAGCGTATAGCTGTCACCGGTCAAATCCCACCCTGTACTGACACCACGATCCCAGGATGCGAACACGGTGCCGGATATCTGGTCATTGAATTTGTGGCCAACGCCGCCGGTGAGTGTCCAGCCATCGCGCCAAAAATAGTCATTACCATTCTCGACTCCCTCCTGTGGGATATGAAGGTTGAGCTGCTTGGTAACCGACCAATCGGTCCATTTGACACTGCCGTACACAAGCCAACCGGGTGCAACACCCGTTTGGGCCTTGAACTCCAGCGATTGCGGAAATTGCGTATCGCCAGTCGCGGGCGCCGTCGGTTTAGGAAACGGAGGGCTGACTGCGTTCGCGGTACCGGACGCGTCAATCGACACACCTGAACGGTACATCAACTGGGTACGCAATGCGATCTCGGGAATCTCGTAGGCTATGCCCGCACGCCAGCCGATATCGCTTTCTTTCAGATTCACATCGAGCAAGCCACCAACCGCAACAAGATTGTAATCGACATCCTCATGGTAGACGCCGCCAAGCAACCAGATGCGACCTTTGCTCAAATCAAATTTGACGCCGCATGTGACTGCGCCTTCATAAATCGTAAAGTTTTCCTTGAGCTTCTGAAGAGTTCCACTGGGCGCGGACCACGTCGCACTTGCGCCATATGACTCCGTGTACGTGCCCGCACATGAAAGGTTGTCCGTCAGCTTGAATTTGACGGCTGCAGAAGGGACGGCGTAGCTGTCGGAATAATTCTGGCCGATCAAATTCGGATTGAGCCCGTTCACCGAATATTTTCTGGTCGGCGCAACATACGTCACGCTGGTGCGCATGTTGAAATTGCCGTCTTCAAAAAGGATGTCGGTGTCCGCGGTCCCGCGCGAAAAGCCGCCGGCGTGTACCGAACCGATCAAAGCCAATGAAAAGCACCCTGCCCCCAACAGTGCTTTCAGACGCAAAATGTCCATGGAATTCCTCCCCGAAATACTAGTGCGTCAAGCTAGAACGAATTCAGGTTAACGGCGCAACAACGATTTCAAGAGGCGTACACGTACAGGTGATCAGAACGCAATTTCGACAAAGTGCGGCCCACCACCAGAAGGCCCGAAAAGTGACCTTTTGGGGAAAAATCGGCAAAGAAAATGCGGAAGAACTGTCTAAAACAGCGCGAAAACAGCACTTTTCAGGGGTTCAGCGCCCCATTGTTACATTATGGCAACAATGGGGCTGAAACTTTCCGTTTACGTCAACATTAACGCAGCGGAATGCCTGTTTTCGGGGCAAAAACGACATCGTTAACGCAGTCTGGGATCTCCCTGATCCCCAGTATTTCAACCCGCGTCGCGCACCCGACTCAGAGCCACTGAGAGCTTCTCCTGCGCCTCGCGATACTCAGCGAGTTTCTCGCGCTCGGCGGCCACGATCTCCTCGGGCGCGCTGGCGACGAATCTCTCGTTGGACAGTTTCTTGTGCAGCCGCGCGATTTCCTCGGTCACCTTGACCAGTTCCTTCTGCAACCGAGCCGCCTCGGCGGTCAGGTCGATCAGGCTGCCGAGCGGCAGGCAGATGGTCGCCTCGTTGAGCACGATCTGTGCGGCCCCCTTGGGGGCGGCATCGGCCAGCGAGATGTCACCAACCCGCGCCAGCCGCTTGATCGCCGAGTCCTGGCGCTGAAGCCTTTCGCGCGTCACCGCGTTGGCTCCGATCACCACCAGAGGCGCGATCGCCGCCGGCGGCACGTTCATCTCCGAACGGACCGAGCGGATGCCGGAGACAAGGTCAACCAGCCAGTTGATGTCGGCGGCCGCCTCCGCGTCCTCGAAGTCCGGCGCCGGCCAAGCCGCGTGGCAAAGCAGCGACGACCGCTCCTTGCCCTCTCCGGCGGTCTGCGCCCACAGTTCTTCCGTCATGAACGGCATCATCGGGTGCAGCAGCTTGTAGATCTCGTCGAGCACGAAGGCGACGCAAGCCCGGCTCTCGGCCTTGGCAGCCTCGTCCGTGCCCATGAACACCGGCTTCAGCAGCTCCAGGTACCAGTCGCAGA
Organism: Mesorhizobium shangrilense; assembly: GCF_040537815.1. NCBI lineage: Bacteria > Pseudomonadati > Pseudomonadota > Alphaproteobacteria > Hyphomicrobiales > Phyllobacteriaceae > Mesorhizobium > Mesorhizobium shangrilense. The sequence continues at coordinate 1,050,125 of NZ_JBEWSZ010000001.1, read as the reverse complement.
ACAGGTTCCAGACGAAGCGGTAGGCGGCGCCTGCAGCCTCGTTGAAGCGGTAGGACGTTATCCCATCCGTAATGTCGCGCGCGGCGCGCGTCAGCTCGGTCAGGATCCAGCGGTTGACCGCCAGCTTGGCATCGTTCAACCAGAACTCGTCATTGCGCGCGACTTCGTTCATCTCGGCGAAGCGGGTGGCATTCCAGAGCTTGGTGCCGAAATTGCGGTAGCCGGCGATGCGGGCCGGGTCGAGCTTCACGTCGCGCCCCTGCGCCGCCATCACCGTCAGGGTGAAGCGCAGCGCGTCGGCGCCGTATTCGTCGATGAGATCGAGCGGATCGATGACGTTGCCTTTCGACTTCGACATCTTCTGCCCGTTCTTGTCGCGCACCAGGGCGTGGACATAGACCGTGTGGAACGGCTCTTCGTCCATGAAGTGAAGGCCCATCATCATCATGCGGGCGACCCAGAAGAAGATGATGTCGAAGCCGGTCACCAGCACGTCGGTCTGGTAGTAGGTCTTCAGTTCCGGCGTCTGGTCCGGCCAGCCAAGCGTCGAGAACGGCCACAGCGCCGACGAGAACCAGGTGTCGAGCACATCTTCGTCGCGGGTCAGGATCTCGCCGGGCTTGAAGTTCTCGAGCTTGTCCTCAACCCAGGCCTTCCAGGGTCCTTCCAGCGCCAGATAATATTCGATCGCGGCGCCAAGCGCCTCTTCCTCGGTCTTCTCGACGAAGACACGCCCGTCCGGGCCATACCAGGCAGGAATCTGATGACCCCACCACAGCTGGCGCGAAATGCACCAGGGCTGGATGTTCTCCATCCAGTCGAAGTAGGTCTTCTCCCAGTTCTTCGGCACGAAATTCGTGCGGCCCTCGCGCACCGAGGCGATCGCCGGCTTGGCGAGCTCGGCGGCATTCGCATACCACTGCTCGGTCAGGAACGGCTCGATCGGCACGCCGCCGCGATCGCCATGCGGCACGGCATGGCGATGCGGCTCGACTTTTTCGAGGAAGCCGCCGGCTTCCATCAGCTCGACGATCTTCTTGCGCGCAACGAAGCGATCAAGCCCGTTGAGTTCATCCCACACAGCCTGGCGTTCCGGCGTCACGTCGAGGCCGGCGAGGAAATCTTCATTGTCCTTGAGGTTTATCGCAGCCTCGATGGTGAGGATATTGATCGCCGGCAGCTTGTGGCGCTTGCCAACCTCGAAGTCGTTGAAGTCATGCGCCGGGGTGATCTTGACGGCACCGGAACCCTTTTCCGGATCGGAATACTCATCCGCCACCACAGGAATCTTGCGGCCGACGATCGGCAGGACGAGGTTCTTGCCGACCAGATGCCGGAAACGCTCGTCGTCCGGGTGCACGGCGACAGCCGTGTCGCCCAGCATGGTCTCGGGGCGCGTCGTGGCCACCGTGATGAAGGTTTTCGGATTCTCCGGATCGAAGGTCTCGCCCTCGATGGGATAGCGGAAGTGCCAGAGATTGCCATTGACCTCGTGCTGCTCGACCTCGAGATCGGAGATCGCGGTCAACAGTTTCGGGTCCCAGTTCACAAGGCGCTTGTCCTTGTAGATCAGCCCTTCCTTGTAGAGGGTGACGAAGACTTCGAGCACGGCCTTGGACAGGCCTTCATCCATGGTGAAACGTTCGCGCGACCAGTCCGCCGAGGCGCCAAGCCGCTTCAACTGGTTGAAGATCGCGCCACCGGATTCGGCCTTCCACTCCCAAACCTTCTCGATGAATTCCTCGCGCGTCAGGTCGCGGCGATGGATCTGCTTCTCCATCAGCTGGCGCTCGACCACCATCTGCGTGGCGATGCCGGCATGGTCCATGCCAGGCTGCCACAGCACGTTCTTGCCGCGCATCCGCTCGAAGCGCACCAGAATGTCCTGCAGCGTGTTGTTGAGCGCATGGCCCATATGCAGCGAGCCGGTGACGTTCGGCGGCGGGATGACGATCGTGAAGGCCTCGGCCCCCTCCTCCGCACCGGCGCCGGCGCGGAAGGCATCCGCCTCTTCCCAGATTTTGGCGATCTTCGGCTCGACGGTCTTGGCGTCGTAGGTCTTTTCAAGCATGGGGAAATGGTCCGCGCTGTCGGGAGTTTTGCTGACCCGGTGTAAATCGGAAGGTTTTGGCCAAGTCAACCGCATGGGCGCTTTGGCAATCGGCGTGAAATGTTCTGTTCGTCAGATAGTGTCCATCCGATGCGCGGCAATGCCCAACGACATAGGTGTTCCGTTCGTCCTTGACCGGAGCAGCCATCACAATAGCTTGCCACTGCTGCTGTAGGGCGCATCGGCTTCCGGCCGGAGGGGCATTGCCCGCCTACGCCACCTCAACACGCAATGCGCCCATGCCCACTCTCGAACACCACAAGAAACAGGCCAAGCTCTATCTCAAATGGCACCGCGAGCGGTATTATCCGGTCGCGCACACGATCGCGGCGATATTGCCCCGCTTCCGTCATTTGACCGACAGGGATATCCTCGATGGCAGCTTCAAGCTTGCCGATGCGCAGGAACTGGTCGCCAGGAAATCGGGTTTCGAAAGCTGGCAGGCGCTGAAGAAAGGCCTTCAAACCGTGACCGACCGCATCGCATCAGACGCCGAAAAACCGCTCCTTGCCTTCGCCGAGCCGCAACTCTTTGTCTGCGACATCGATGCCGCCTGCGCATTCTACAGCAGAAGCTCGGCTTCACGACGCGCTTTGCCCACGGCGAGCCCCCCTTCTACGCACAGGTCATTCGCGACGGCGCGCGGCTGAACCTGCGTCATGTCGACGAACCTCTTTTCGACCCGGATTCGCCGACAAGGGAACACCTGTTGTCGGCGACGATCGTGCTCGACAACATCAAGCCGCTGCTCCTGGAATATCAGGCGGCCGGGGTCAGCTTTCATCAAACACTGCGGACCGAGCCGTGGGGCGCGCGTACATTCATCATCAAGGATGTCGACGGAAACCTGATCGCCTTCACCGCCGAGAACGGCTGACCAAAGTGAAAGCGTCGCACAAGGGCGGCGCTTTCAGCCAGCAATTGTCCTAAAAATTATTGCGCGCCGCGCGCCACGCGTTCGATCTCTTCGCGCACCAGGCGCTCGACCAGCGTCGGCAGATTGTTGTCCAGCCAGTCCTGCAGCATCGGCCTCAGCATCTCCTCGGCCATGTCATCGAAGGTTTTCTTGCTGCGGCTGGCGAACGCGTCGGACAACTCGCCAAAAGCGGCAGCTACCTGGCGTCCCGTATGTTCCGACAGGATCGCCGGACGGACGGGCGCCTCGGCTGTTGCCGGCCACGCCGGCCCACCGCGCGAAGTCACCGGCTCAACGGCCGGCTCGACCGCCGATTCCTTGCCTGGAGCCGCTATCGCCGGCTCGGCCGCAAGTGCCCGTCGCATGGCGGCTGTGTCCGAAAGGGAGGTCGTGGCCTTTATGGTTTCACCCACGGCTGCAATGTCGCGCCGCCAATCGGCGACGATGGTCTCGCTCGTCTCCGATATCCTCACGGCGACAGGCACATCGGCGTCGGCTGCCGGAGCCGGCGCGGCGGCAACCCGGGCGCTCACCTCGGCCAACGTCGTGGGCGCCTGGGCTGCAGGCGCCAGCGTCACCGGAGCTTTCACCGAAGCGGGATCGAATCGAACCGGTGTCTCCGCGCGAGCGGCGACCGGTTCAGTTGCAGGGAGTTGAGCCTGGACTTCCGCCAGGGTCACCGGCTTCCTGACATCCAACCCACCGCGCAGCTCCGCGCGGAATGCATCCACATCCTGCACTGAAGCAGGAGCCGACTCGATATCCTGACGCAATTCATCCGATTCGCCCGTGGGCTTGCGGCCGGTATCACTGTCCTCGATGATCCTTCGGATCGAGGCCAGTATCTCTTCCATGGAAGGTTCGCGCTGTGCGCTGCTTGCCGTCGCCATCGTCACATCCGCCGCCCTTGTGACTCGTTGCAAATTTCCCGTCCGGCAAAATGCCGGATTCGAATCATGGCGCCAGCGTAACCGACGGATCGCGCCACGAGAATCCCCAATGTGGAGACATGTTGGATTTCAACAGATTAGAGCAATGAACGGCCAGACAGGTTGCCTGTGTCAGCATTCCCCGCAGGAATGCGGCCTCGATCATTTCCATGGGCATTTCCGCGCAATGCGGAACCAGGACGGATCCTTGCCCAAGGCTAAAGTGCCGAAAGAACATTCTATCGGCACTTGCTGCATATCATCCCGTCCCCGGCGCGCAAAAGCCGGGACCGGGAGGCGGGTTGACTAGCGGCCGTCCGGCGTACGCAGGCCGGTCCACTTGTCCTTGACCGCGTTGTAGTGCTCTTCCGGCTGATACTTCGTCACCTGCAGGCCAAGGCGGTCGACCGACAGGCGTCCCATGGCCGACAGGATGGCATAGCTCGCCACCACCACATCGTGCTCGGAACCCGCCTGGTTGATCTTGGCGGTGATGACGGCGGCCTGCGCATTGAGGACGTCGAGCGTGGTGCGCTGGCCGACATTGCGCTCCTCGATGACGCCGTTCAGGGCCAGCTGGGCCGCATCGATAACCTGCCTGTTGGCGGCGGCACTTTCCTGAGCCGCCGTGTACTGCGTCCAGGCCGCGGTTACGGCCTGGCGCACCTGGTCGCGGCTGACATCAACCTCGATCCGCGCCTGGCTCAGCGATTCCTTGGACCTACGCACCGTAGCCTCGGTGCGGCCGCCCGAGTAGATCGGGATGGTCAGCGTCGCGCCAATATTGGCCGAGGTCGAATTGCCATTCGGGCTCGACGAAGATGCCGGACTGTTGTGATTGTAGCTATCCGAAACGCCGGCCGAGGCCGACAGCTGCGGCAACAGCGCCCCTTCCGCCGACTTGACGGAAAAGCCCGCCGCGTCGACCAGATGCTGATTGGCGAGAATGGCGGGATGCTCGTTCGACGCCACGCCGATCGCCGAATTGAGGCTGGCCGGCAGAAGCTTGGCCAGCGGCGAAGCGCCCTTGAGCTTGCCCGGCTCGTCACCGATGATCTGGTGGTAGGTCGCGGCACTGGACAGCGCCTGCGCACGGGCGGCACTCAGCTGAGCCACCGCCGACGCGCGGGACGCATCCGCCTGCGCGACGTCGGTACGAGTGCCTTCGCCGACCTCGAAACGGGAACGCGCGGCGCGCGCCTGCTCGGTCAGGAATTGCAGGTTCTGCTCCGTCAGCACTGCGATCTGCCGGTCGCGAATCACATCCATATACGCGGTTGCCGCGTTGAAGAGCGTGTTCTCTTCGGTATTGCGCAGGCCTTCAACGGACGCCCGCACCTGGGCTTCGGCCGACGCCACATTGTTGCTGGTCTGGAATCCGTCGAACAGGGTCTGGTTGATCTTGATGCCGAAATTGGCGGTCGTCGCGCTCAGGTTACCACCGGGAAAGTTTGTTTTCGTGTAGTCTATGCTCGAAGATCCGTTGATCGTCGGCCGCCAGCCCGACTTGGCCAGGGGCACGCCTTCATCGGTGACGCGGACGCCGGCACGCGCCGCATTCAGCTGCGAATTGTTCTGGTAGGCTTTTGCAAGTGCGCCAAGGATGGTTTCCGCCGAGGCGGCCAGGGGAGAAAGCGCTGTCGCGGAGAAAAGGACGGCGGCGAAAAGACTCTTGCGTACAGACGGCACGGTATATCCCTCATTCGTTTAACATGGGAACTGCGCCGCGCCGGCCTCTCTCAAATTCGAGCAGTCGGCGCCGCGTTGGACGTTCCCTGCTGTCAGCCCCGGATCACCCCGGATAAACGGATCAGCAACGATTGTTAACGCAAGCGACCATGACAGCGCATTGGCTGCAAGGCAAAATTACTCAGAATTCGAAGGCGTGAGCACGTTCAAATCCCGGTAGTGGCTTTATTGCCGCATTAAATGCGCGTCTTCCGGTTACAACCCCCCCAGCCTTAAAAAACAGTCGAGCCACGCCGGAATTCCCTTGCCCTTCAACGGCAACGAGACGGCCGCCTTCGGCGAGCTGGTCGAGCAACGGCGCGGGCACCTTTTCAACGCTGCCGCCGATGAAAATGACATCGTACGGTGCTTTGCCGGCATGGCCTTCGGCCAAGGCCCCCTTGACCACGGTGACATTGCCGCAACCCAGCGCCGAAAGCGTTGATGTGGCGGATTCGGCAAGGGCCGAATCGCTTTCCAGCGCCACAACCGACTTTGCCAGCCGCGACAGGATGGCGGCCGCATAGCCGGTGCCGCAGCCGACGTCGAGCGCCGAATCGCCTGGATTGATCTCGGCCAGCTGCATCAGCTTGGCCAGGGGCGAAGGCTCCATGAGATAGCGCGCGCCATCGGGCCCGCTGGCAATGCGGATATCCTCGTCGATATAGGCGAGGTCGCTCTGGCCGGCGCTGACAAAAGCCTCGCGTGGGATGGAAAGCATGGCGTCGAGCAGAGGCGCGCTGGTCACGTCGGTGGTGCGGACCTGGCCATCCACCATCTTCACGCGGCGTTCGGAGAAATCAGCGCTCATGTCCCAACCAATCCGCTTGCCGCGCACAAACCGCGGTTCATTTCGACCGGAACGTCGCGCTCCGGCGCTGACGCGCGGGAGCCCGGGTATTGGAGGCCTCGCCCGGAATCGAACCGGGGTGCAAGGATTTGCAGTCCTCTGCGTAACCACTCCGCCACGAGGCCTCATTGCTCCCGGCGTTCCACCCGGTTCCAATAGGTTGCGGCGAAAATGCCGTCAAGCGGCCAAGGCGCATTCCCAGCGGTTTCCTCGGTCACGCACATGCGCTTGCGTTGAAACGCCGCTGTGTGCCTGCCCATCCGCGCATCAGCCGGTTGTTGAGCATGGCGCCGAGAGGCCAGAAAACCGCGCGAAGGTCATTACGTTGGGTAAGCAGGAGGACCGCAATGCGTCAGACCGAGACGGACAGAAACGAGAGCACGCTACGCGAATTGTCCCTGCTGAGATGCGAGCAGCTTGCGCGTCACGCCATCGAGCGTCTTGGCCTGGAGACAGCAAGCCGCCTGTCGCCTCGCGATCGCGCGCGGCTGGCGTCGGTCGCCGCCATGCTCAAGGAAATCAGTGAGGGATTGGAAAGATGTTCAGCCCGCAAGGGCGCCCTTGGCCCGAACACAGAGCACGTCGCCCAGAATCATTAGCCGGCCCCGGCACGCTTACCGGGCTGGGCCACGACAAGAATCAAAAACCAGGACACCACGGCGCCCGCCCCAGGCCTCTGGCCGGCGCCATCATTGATTCGGCCGCCGGCGACGCTCCCACCAGACAACGAATCGACGTCGATGGCGGCGTATCACGGCGAACTCATAGGACAGGACCAGCAAGCCCAGGGGGACCATCCAGAAACCCAGGATCGGCAGGAAACCGAGAATCCCGCCAAGGGCCAGCAGAATGCCGATCGTGATTCTGAGGCCGCGCGAGCGCGGCATGGTGAACTCGCGGCCAAGAATCGAAATCTTCCGCGCTGGCGCCTGAGTGTCGTCTGCCGTCATGCCGATTGAATTAACCGCGTTTCACAAATCCCGGAGATCAGGAACACAAGCCGCAACCGGCCTTTTGGCTCCATGAACCCCTTCAAAATCCTCATATGAGGGCGTCCGCAGATGATTGCGAGAAATCGTATGGTGAAAAACCTGACAAAAAATACGAAATGCTTCTTTGCAAAGCTGAAACGGGTTTGCTATAGGCTGCCCCACTCACAAGAGAGCGACTGTTCCCCGGTAGCTCAGTGGTAGAGCAACCGGCTGTTAACCGGTTGGTCGCTGGTTCGAATCCGGCCCGGGGAGCCAAGTTTTTCAAAGACTTTGCTAGCCTTCCCTCGCCCCTTCATTGCGGGGAATATTCGTCAGGGTTGCAGACAGGTTCATGTGAGGAAACCCCACGAATCAACTGTCTGAACGGGCCGGATTGATTTCCATCGGCTTGGGACTATCGCCGGGTCCACGCGGCTCCCCTGTGGTGCCGGACTGTTGAACTGGCTCGTGCTGAGCCCCGCACGACAACACGGAACTCGCTCCTTACTTCGACGGCGCTTGAGCCGGGGCATATCCCGACAGCCCCCCACATCAATCTCTCTCCCTTACCAGCGGCAAAGCCTATTGATGCAAGTCAACGCCGACGCGTGATCGGTATGATCTCATGCCTCCATCATCGAATGGAGAAGACCATGACCTCAGAGAGCCTGCTTGTCGTAACTTCGATCGTCACCGTTTTCGTACTTTTCATAGCTGTACTGGCGTATGTCACCTTCCAGGAATCACGCCACCAGCCGCGCAGGCAACGGGCAGCTTTCGTTGAGACCAACCGAAAGCCTGGCCAACGGGCGGCCTGATCGGGGGGCGTTCCGCGATAGGTCCTCTCCAACCAGCGATACGCATTCCAGGCTATCAGCTCCGAATTCGGTCCGGACCAGAACCCGAAGCCTGACGACACCACGAAATCGTGATGACCCTGCGCCGGATCGGCGGAGCCTCCCGCATTGCTGGCGTTATGGGCCGATGTTAGCGTCGCTGTTGGGGGATTACCAAAGGAGATCGCAATGAGGATTACCACCATCTTGGCTTCCGTAGTTCTGGCCGGGCTCGTGTCGGGCGGAGCCATGGCCGCCACGGCAACCGCGCCGGCGACAGCACCAGCGACCGCACCGGCCACAACGGCGCCGATGAAGAAGGCGACAACGCCGATGACGCCGGAGAAAACAGCGATTTCAAAGCAGTGCTCCGCGCTGGCCGATGCGAAAGGCCTGCATGGCAAGGATCGCGAGAAATTCCGCGCCGCCTGCAAGAAGAACGGGGGCAAGGCTCCGACCTGATCCACACATTCCGCACTGGGCGTGGCTTGTCGCCTGCAGGGCTTCAGCCGGCCTGATGTGTCGACGGGCCGGGTAAACAGAGACCCGGCCCAACATCACGAAGTCCCATGTGGCGCCGACCCGTGACGGGGAGTCGGTTGTTCTTAAGTCCTTGACTGTGACTTAGATGCGCTTGCGCGGGGCCGCGCGCCGCGCAATGGTGGCATGGTTTGGGGAGTAATCATGCGCAAAATCCTGGCTTCGACGCTACTGATGGCGGCTGCGCTTTATGCAAATGCCGTTCTGGCGCTGGACAGCGCCGGCACGCCGGTTGTCGTCACCCCATTGGCGTCGCGCACCACGACGGCATCCGGTCAGCCGATCACGCTGCCGCAAAAGAACGTGCAGGTGCTGGTTTCAACCTATGACATCGCGCCGGGCGCCACCTTGCCGGTGCACAAGCATCCCTTCCCTCGCTACGCCTATGTCGAGGCAGGGACGCTTCAGGTCACCAATGTCGAGACCGGCAAGGCCAATACCTACAAGACCGGCGATTTCATCATCGAGATGATCGGCCAGTGGCATCAGGCGACCAATGTCGGCGACGGCCCGGTCAAGCTGCTGGTGATCGATCAGGTCGAGGAAGGCGCCAAGAACACGATTCTGCGGCAGTAGCGCGCCTCGCCGAAATCATCGAGCAGCCCAAGACGCCAGGCGTCGCCGCTTGGCCCAAGCGGCGACGCGCTGTTCGCGCTTTCGCGGCAATCAGCACGATGCTAGGGCTGGCGTCGAAATCATGGATTGGATCGCACCTTGACCAAAGAATCTCGCCTGCCGCTGATCGAAATCTGCGTCGAAGGCATTGATGGCCTCCTGGCCGCGCAAGCCGCCGGCGCCGACCGGGTGGAACTGTGCGCCAGCCTTGTCGAGGGCGGCATCACGCCGAGCCTCGGCACGGTGCGCGCGGCACTTGTCCAGGCAACCATACCGTTTCACGTCATGGTGCGGCCGCGCGGCGGCGATTTTCTCTACAGCGAGCCCGAGTACCGTTCGATGCTTGCCGATGTCATGGCGCTGCGCGACCTCGGCGTGGCCGGCGTCGTCTTCGGCTGCCTCAATGCCGACGGCACGATCGACGAACAGCGCATGGGCGAACTGACCGAGGCCGCCGGCCCCCTGGCCGTTACCTGCCACCGCGCCTTCGACATGACGCGCGACCCGATTGAAGCGCTCGAAGCGCTGATCCGCAGCAAGGTCGGCCGCGTGCTGACCAGCGGCCAACGCGATACCGCCGTCGAGGGCAAGGCCCTCCTGGCCGATCTCGTCCGCCAGGCAGGCGATCGCATCATCATCCTCGGCTGCGGCGCGCTGGACCTGCAAAACATCGCCGAGGTGCGCAAAACCACAGGACTGTCCGAAATGCATTTCGCCGCGCTCAAGGACGTGCCGAGCGCCATGAACTACCGCAACCCCAACGTCGGCATGGGCGGCTCGGACCTCGACCGCGAGTATCGCAACACCCTGACCGACACGGACCTCGTTGCGGCAACCATCGCGGCAGCCAAGGCATGATTTCGTCCCCCTCCCCGATCAGCCATGTCTCGGCCGACGATGAAGCGATAATTCTCGCGCTCAACAACGAACACGCGGCTGAGTTGTCGTGGCTGGAGCCCGAGCGCCTCACCTTCCTGCTCGGCGAGGTGTTCTACGCACGCCGCATCGGCAGCCTCGAGGCCTTCATCATGACCTTCGATCAGGACGCGCGCTACGACAGTCCGAATTTCCTCTGGTTTCGCGAACGCTACCAGCGTTTCGTCTATGTCGACCGTGTCGTGGTCTCGGCGGAAGCGCGCGGTCGCGGCCATGCTCGCAGGCTGTATCAGGATCTGTTCGACCACGCCTCTCGTGCCGGCCAGACGATCGTCACCTGCGAGGTGAATGTCGAACCGCCCAATCCGGCATCGGATGCCTTCCATGCCGCACTCGGCTTCGCCGAAGTCGGCGACGCCGTGATCCATGGCGGCAAGAAGGCGGTGCGCTACTATCTGCGGGAGTTGAAGGCGTAACGCGCCAGATTCAAGCGATAATAAGCCGGCAAGCAAAAGAGGCCGCAAGGCCCCTTTTGTCGTTCAGCCAACTCTCAGGCGTTGGCAGCGGCCACCGCGCGCTTGGCCATCACCGCGATCAGATTGGCGCGGTATTCGGCGGACGCGTGGATATCGCTCATCAGGTTCTTTGCCGGCACTTTCAAGCCCTCCAGCGCGGAAGCTTCAAAGCTCCGGGCCAGCGCTGCCTCGATCTCTTTCGAGCGGAAGACGCCGTCATCGCCGGCCCCGGTGACGGCAACGCTGACACCGTCCTTGCCCTTGGCCACGAAGACGCCGACGATCGCGTAGCGCGACGCCGGATTGCGGAACTTTTCATAGGCCGCCTTGGCCGGCGCGGTGAAGGTCACCGCGGTGACGATCTCGCCCTCCTTCAGCGCCGTCTCGAACAGGCCCTTGAAGAACTTGTCGGCGGCGATCTCGCGCTTGTTGGTGACGATGGTGGCGCCCAGCGCCAGCATCGCCGCCGGATAGTCAGCCGCCGGATCATTGTTGGCGATGGAACCGCCGATGGTGCCCTTGTGGCGCACCGCGGGATCGCCGATCAGCGACGCCAGATGGGCAAGCGCCGGGCAGGCCTTCCTCAGCTTCTCGTCATTGGAAACATCGTAATGCGTGGTGGCGGCGCCGATGGTGACGGTCTTGCCCGAAACCTTGACGCCCTGCAGTTCCTTGATCCGCGACAGGTCGACCAGGTCTGAAGGCGCGGCAAGCCGCGTCTTCATGGCGGGGATCAGCGTCATGCCGCCCGACAGCAGCTTGGCGTCGCCGGTCTTGATCAGCTTGGCGGCGTCCGCGACCGAGGCAGCGCGATGGTAATTGACCGAATACATGGGCTTCCTCCTCAGTGTTTCGTCGCCGCACGGATCGCTGCCCACACGGTGGACGGCGATGCCGGCATGGCAAGATCGTTGGTGCCGATGGCGTCGGTGATGGCGTTGATCACCGCCGGCGGCGAGCCGATGGCGCCGGCCTCGCCACAACCCTTGATGCCCAGCGGATTGCCGGGGCATGGCGTGTTCGAGGTCGAGACCTTGAACGACGGCAGGTCGCCGGCGCGCGGCATGGTGTAGTCCATGTAGCTTGCCGTCAGCAGCTGGCCGCTGGCGTCGTAGTGGGCGCCCTCCAGCAGCGCCTGGCCGACGCCCTGGGCGATGCCGCCATGCACCTGGCCTTCGACGATCATCGGATTGATGATGTTACCGAAATCGTCGGCGGCGACGAACTGGATGATCTCCGTCGTGCCGGTTTCCGGATCGACCTCGACCTCGCAGATGTAGCAGCCCGCCGGGAAGGTGAAGTTCGACGGATCATAGAACGCCGTCTCCTTCAGGCCCGGCTCCATGCCGCCCGGCAGATTGTGGGCGGTGTAGGCGGCAAGCGCCATCTGGAACCACGGCACGCTCTTGTCGGTGCCGGCCACCTTCAACGCGCCATTCTCGATGACGATATCACCCTCGTCGGCTTCGAGCAGATGCGCGGCGATCTTCTTGGCCTTGGCCTCGACCTTGTCGAGCGCCTTGACGATGGCAGACATGCCGACCGCGCCGGAACGCGAGCCATAGGTGCCCATGCCCATCTGCACCTTGTCGGTGTCGCCGTGGACGATAGAGACCGAGTCGATCGGCACGCCGAAGCGCTCGTTGACCAGTTGCGCGAAGGTCGTCTCATGGCCCTGCCCGTGGCTGTGCGAGCCGGTGAGCACTTCGATGGTACCGACCGCGTTGACGCGCACCTCGGCGGATTCCCACAGGCCGACACCGGCGCCGAGCGAGCCGACCGCCGCCGACGGCGCGATGCCGCAGGCCTCGATGTAGCAGCTCATGCCGATGCCGCGCAGCAGCCCCTTCTTGGCGGCGGCGGCCTTGCGCTTGGCAAAGCCGGCATAGTCCGAAGCCTTCATCGCCGCGTCCAGCGAAGCCGCGTAATCGCCTGCGTCATAGCACATGATGACCGGCGTCTGGTGCGGGAACGAGGTGACGAAGTTCTTGCGGCGAAGTTCCGCCGGCGAAACGCCGAACTGGCGCGCGGCCGTCTCCATCATGCGTTCCATGACGAAGGTCGCCTCCGGCCGCCCTGCCCCACGATAGGCGTCGACGGGTGCGGTGTTGGTGTAGATCGCCTTCACATTGGCGTGGATCGCCGGGATGTTGTACTGCCCCGACAGCAGCGTCGCGTAGAGATAGGTCGGCGTCGCCGACGAGAACAGCGACATGTAGGCGCCGAGATTGGCTTGCGTCTCGACCTTGAGACCGAGGATCTTGTGGTCCGCGTCGAAAGCCATTTCGGCGTGGGTGTGGTGGTCGCGGCCATGCGCGTCGGTGAGGAAGCTCTCGGTGCGATCGGCCACCCATTTCACCGGCACGCCGGTTTTCTTCGACGCCCACAGGCAGACGAGTTCTTCGGGGTAGATGTAGATCTTCGAGCCGAAGCCGCCGCCGACATCCGGCGCGATGACCCGCAGCTTGTTCTCCGGCGCGACATTGTAGAAGGCGCTCATCACCAGCCGCGCGACATGCGGGTTCTGCGAGGTCGTCCAGCAAGTGTAGTGGTCCTCGGCCTTGTCGTAATGTCCCAGAGCCGCGCGCGGCTCCATGGCATTGGGAACCAGCCGGTTGTTGATGATGTCCATCTTGACGACATGGGCCGCCTTCTTGAAAGCGGCGGCGGTGTCGTCGGCATTGCCGATGTCCCAGTCGAAGATCAGATTGTTTTCGGCTTCCGGATGGATCTGCGGCGCGCCCTTGTCCATGGCCTTGGAAGCATCGACGACGGCCTTCAGTTCCTTGTAGGTGATCTCGACCGCTTCGGCAGCGTCACGCGCCTGGCCCTTGGTCTCGGCGACGACGATGACTACCGCGTCGCCGACATAGCGGACCTTGTCGAAGGCCAGCGGCGACCAAGCCCCCATCTTCATCGGCGAGCCGTCCTTGGAGTGGATCATCCAGCCGCAGATGAGGTTGCCGATACCATCGGCTTTGAGTTCCTTGCCGGTCAGCACGCCGATGACGCCCGGCATCGCTTGCGCCTTCTTCACGTCGATCTTCTTGATCTGCGCATGCGCGTGCGGACTGCGCACGAAGACCGCATGCTTCATGCCGGGAACCACCATGTCGTCGACATAGCGGCCAGCGCCGGTGATAAACCTCTTGTCTTCCTTGCGCGCGACCCTAGCGCCAACACCTTCAATGCCCATCAGAAATTCCTCCCGAAATTGTAAGGCAGTAGGTGAGTAGGGCAGTAAGGCAGTAGGAAAAAACTGGCTGCTAATTCCTGCTGCCCTACGGCCCTACTCCCTTATTCCCCTAAGCAGCTTGCCTGGTTTTGCCCTTCGCCCCCTTCGACATCGTCTTCGATGCGGCGAGGATCGCCTTGACGATGTTGTGGTAGCCGGTGCAGCGGCAGATATTGCCTTCGAGCTCGGCGCGCACCGTGGCCTCGTCGAGGCCTTCGGGATGGCGGTTGATCATGTCGGTCGCCGTCATGATCATGCCCGGTGTACAGAAGCCGCATTGCAGCCCGTGATGTTCCTTGAAGGCCGCCTGCACAGGATGCAGGTCGGAGCCATTGGCCAGGCCTTCGATCGTGACGATGGTCGATCCGGAAGCCTGCACGGCGAGCATCGAGCAGGACTTCATCGCCTTGCCGTCGACATGCACGACGCAGGCGCCGCATTGCGAGGTGTCGCAACCGACATGCGTACCGGTAAGCCCGAGATTCTCCCGCAAGAAATGAACCAGGAGCGTTCTGTCCTCGGCGACGCCGCTCACCCGCTTCCCGTTCACCGTCAACGATACGTCCGACATGATTCCTCCCTGGGTACGACCTTGGTCATCACGTGCCGACGCCATGCTGGTGCTTCGGCGATCCGTTATTCTTATACTGCATAACGCATGAAAAACAGCGCGGCGGAAACCCGGCACATTGTACTTTCGGCCATGGCTGCTCGCGGAGCGCGGCCCCCAATCGCCCCATTGCCAAACCGTCGCTTGAAGACAACAATGTTGTCTGACGCCGGCGCGCCCGAAGCACTTAAAAACAGCCGTGCACAAAAGAGCGTCCGAGGAAATGCGGAGGAAGCGCTGGCCAGTTCAAGGACTAGCTATGCATGCGGCCTGTCGGCGCTCACCACGGACGAGCCCGACATGGATGCGTTCGCCAAGGCGATCGCCGTGGAGGCCGCTGCAATCGATGCCGGCTTCGCGCTGCTGTTTTTCTCGCAGAGCCTCATCGACGCAACCGCCCTGTCCGACGCTCTGCGCACCCATGCGCCGGCACTGCACTATGCGGGCTGCTCCACCGCCGGCGAAATCACGCCGCAGGGGCTGGAGGATGGCCATGTGCTGGCCATGCTGCTTCCATCCGAGTCTTTCACTGCCGTCAGCGCAATGGTCGACGACCTGTCCTCATCCGGCATGGACAGGATCACCGGCGAAGTCGAGGCGCTGAGGCGGTCGCTGCGCGCACGCATTGGCCAAGAGCGGCCCAAAAGCACCTTTGCGCTCTGCTTCATCGACGGACTGTCCTATGCCGAGGAAGCGGTAACTTCAGCCATCCACTGGGGGCTCGACGACATTCCGTTGATCGGCGGCTCGGCCGGCGATGATCTGAAATTCGAGACCACGCGCCTGATCTCGAACGGCAGGGTCACCTCCGACAGCGCCATCATCGTTCTGATCGCCAGCGAAATTCCCTTCCACGTCTTCAAGACCGACAATTTCGTTCCCACCGACGAGAAATTGGTGGTGACGGCATCCGACCCCGACCACCGCATCGTGCGGGAGTTCAACGCGACCAATGCGGCGGAGGAATATGCCGCTGCCGTCGGCATCATCCCGCAGACGCTGACACCGCTGAGCTTTGCGTCGCACCCGGTGGTGGTGAAGGTTGGCGGCGAATATTACTGCCGCTCGATCCAGAAGATGCACCCCGACGGCTCGCTATCGTTCTTCTGCGCCATAGATGATGGCGTGGTGCTTTCCATTGCCCAGCCCAAGGGCATGGTGGAATCGACCCGGGCCGCCCTTAGGGATGTCGAGGACAGGCTGGGCGGCATCGATATGATCCTCGGCTTTGACTGTGTTCTACGGCGACTCGATGCACGCAACAGGCAGGTTTTCCGCGACATTTCAGAACTCTACCGGGTCAACAATGTCATTGGCTTCGGCACCTATGGCGAGCAATATCGCTCCATGCACCTGAACCAGACTTTTACCGGCATCGCCTTCGGCGAACGCCAGGCGGCGGAATAGGACATTCGCATGCCGCTGAAGGACATCAACGACCTGGAGAAGCTGAAGAAGATCAATGCCGCGCTGGTCGGCCGCGTCGAGCGGTCCATGGACCAGCAGGGCAATGCCTTCTCGCTGTTCCAGACAGCCATTTCATTGGAGAATCGGGTGCGCACGCGCACCGAGGAACTGCATTCGACCTTGCGCCGGCTTGAGCAGTCGAACATCGACCTCAGCGCCGCCAAGGAAAATGCCGAGCTTGCGAACCTCTCCAAGACCCGCTTTCTCGCCGCTGCCAGCCATGACGTGCTGCAGCCGCTGAATGCCGCGCATCTTTCTGTCTCGGCTTTGGCCGAGGTGCAGACCAGCGACGAGGGCAAAAAACTGGTCCGCCAGGTCGAGCGGTCGCTGGAGACGATGGAGGACCTGCTTCGCACATTGCTGGACATTTCCAAGCTCGACGCCGGCGTCGTCCAGCCCGACATCGGCGACGTCAGCCTGGAGACGCTGTTCTCGTCGCTGCGCTCGGATTTCCTGCCGGTGGCGCAACTGAAGGGCCTGTCGCTGAAATTCCGGCCAGTGAACGCGGTCGTGCGTTCGGACCGCACCTTGCTGCGCCGCATCCTGCAGAACATCCTCTCCAATGCGCTGCGCTACACGCGCGCGGGCGGCGTGCTGGTCGGAACCAGGCATCGCGGCGACACGATCCGCATCGATGTCGCCGATACCGGCTGCGGCATTCCCGAAGAGCAACGCGAAGCCGTGTTCGAAGAATTCCATCGCGGCACGAACTCCGCCGATGCCGAACTGGCCGGCGGTGGCCTGGGCCTCGGCCTCGCCATCGTGCGCCGCATGGCTGGAGCGCTCGGCCATCCCGTGACGTTCTCGTCGAAGGTCGGCCGCGGCACGATTTTCCACATCGACGTTCCCGTGGGCATCGGCGCCACCGCCGACGCTATCGCCAATGCCGCCGACATGGAGCGGCCGCGCGGCTACGGACTGTTCGGCACCAAGGTGCTGCTGGTCGAGAATGACGCCGACGTGCTGCAGGCGATGACATTCCTGCTCGAGCGCTGGCAATGCCTGGTGCGCGCGGCCACCTCGACCGACGATGCGCTCGACCTGCTCGGCGACACAGACTGGGTGCCTGACATCGTCATCGCCGACCAGCATCTCGACGGCGGCGACCTCGGCACCGCCACCATCGCCGAAGTCCGCGACTATCTCGGCCGCGCCGTACCGGCGCTGATCGTCACCGCCGACAGTTCGGAAGCGGTGGCGAAAGCGGCCCGCACCGCTGGCATCGAACTGATGCGCAAGCCGCTGAAGCCGGCGCAGCTGAGGGCGCTGCTGGCGCATTTGCTGGCTTAGGGAATGACTAACACGATGGTCGATTGCCTGCTGGGGGAGCCAATCCGTATGCTGCAGCATCGCTTCTAGCCGTCGGGGCTACCGTAATCGGGTACGGAACGTATCAACGCTATCAGGGACAGCGACATGCAGGCGGATGTTGAAGGGCGTGTGTTCTCTATTGTTGTGCGTATCAGTGGGTTGAGCCGTGATCTGATGACCACGCAGTCCCGACTTGTCCAAGACCTGAAGCTGGACGGCGATGATGCTATCGATGTCTTGCTTGAGGTGTCGAAAGAATTCTCGATGGATGTTTCAGGTTTTGATCCCTCAAAATATTTCCACTCCGAGCCCACCATTTTATCGGTCTTGCCCACCATCTTAGAACTTCTACACATGAGAGCAGCGCCAATGCGTCCCAGGAATGAAATGACGATTGGGCAGTTGATAGAGGCTGCTCGACGAGGGCGATTAAGCCCCTGAGGGGAAACCGAAATTACGCTGACAGTGCACTTTCATCCATATGTGCTCGATCTCGCTGGCGGGATGAAGAGGTCGCGCTGTCCCCGCGTCGCGGGGCGAGCCACGCGTCTCGCTCGTCCTTCGGGCGCCCACAAGCAGAGGCTCAAAACCCCGCCTGGTCCCGAAACAACTCCGCATTGTCCAGCTTCGAAACCTCGATCACCGCTTGCGTGCGGCTGTAGACATTGAGCTTGCGCAGGATCTCGGAGACATGCGCCTTCACCGTGGTCTCGCCCACCTGCAACTCGTAGGCGATCTGCTTGTTGAGCAGGCCCTGGCGCAGCATCTGCAGCACCCGCAATTGCTGCGGCGTCAGCGTTGACAGACGCTGAACCATCTCGGCGCGGTCGGTGCTGTCGGCGTCGGGCGGCTGGCCTTCATAGGTTTCCGGCACGTAGATGGCGCCTTCCATCACCGAGCGTATGGCATTGGCCAGATCGCTCTTGCGCGCCGATTTCGGGATGAAGCCGGCGGCTCCGTAGGACAGTGCCTCGGAAATGATCTTCGGCTCCTCGTAGCCGGAAACGATGACCACCGGCAGGCGCGGATAGCGGGTCCTGAGCTGCAGCAGGCCCTCAAAACCATGCACATCGGGCATGCTGAGGTCGAGAAGCGCAAGGTCGAAGGGTTTTGCGTCCGCCAGCAGCTCCAGCGCTTCGGTGATCGAACGCGCCTCGACCGTGTCGACCTCCGGATAGGCCATCTGCACGGCGCTGTGCAGCGCCTCGCGAAACAGCGGATGATCGTCGATGATCAGGAACCGGGCGCGGTCGTTGGCTGTGGTCATGTAACTCGTTTCAGTTCGGTCTCACGCAAGATAGTCCCGCGACCATGGCCAGATTATTGGTAAATAGTACATCACGATCTTTGTCTGGACGCTGAGCCGGCGGTTTCTCGAACGGCATGCCCTTGCCCGGTCGTTCAATTCGGTCAAATGTGCTGAAAATAGCGCCTGAAACAGGGACCGTGCATGACAGAGTTCGTCCTTCCCCCGCCCGCAACGCCTTCGGTGGCCATCGCCGGCGCGAGCGAGCGCTTCGCGGTGCGCCGTATCTTCTGCGTCGGCCGCAACTATGCGGCGCATGCGCGCGAACTCGGCAATGACGAGCGCGACCCGCCCTTCTTCTTCACCAAGCCGGGCGACGCGGTGGTCGATTCCGGCACTGATATCCCCTACCCGCCGCTGACGGAAAATCTGCATCACGAGATCGAACTTGTCGTCGCCATCGGCAAGCCGGGTTTCCGCATTCCGCGCGGCCGTGCACTGGATCATGTCTGGGGTTACGGCGTCGGCATCGACCTCACCCGCCGCGATCTTCAGGAGGAAGCGAAGAAAGCGGCGCGGCCGTGGGACTGGTCGAAGAGCTTCGACCGCTCCGCCCCTTGCGGCCCGCTCGTTCCCGCCACGAAATCCGGACATCCTGAAAAGGGCAGCATCTGGCTCGCCGTCAATGGCGAGATCAGGCAAGACGGCGACCTCGCCGAGCTGATCTGGCCGATCGCCGACATCGTCTCGATCTGCAGCGAGGCGGTCGAGTTGAAGCCGGGCGACCTGATCTTCACCGGCACGCCGGCCGGCGTCGGCGCGGTCAAGCCGGGTGAGACAATCACCGGCGGCGTCGATGGCATCGGCGAGATCGAAGTGACCATCGGCCAGCCTAACTGATCAAGCTATGAGCGATATCGTCCTGCACAACTACTACCGATCCTCCACATCCTACCGGGTGCGGATCGCGCTGGAGATGAAGGGCCTGACCTACGACTACGTGCCGCATCATCTGCGCCATGGCGAGCACCTGGAGCCCGCCTACCTGGCGGTCAATCCGCAAGGGCTGGTGCCGGCACTGATCTGGAAGGGCATGCTGCTGACGCAATCGCTGGCGATCATCGAGTTCATCGACGAAGCCCAGCCCGAGCCGCCGCTGCTGCCCAAGGATGCGCTGGGACGCGCGCGCGTCAGGATGCTGGCGCAGATGATTGCCTGCGACATCCATCCGGTGAACAATCTGCGCGTGCTGACGTCGCTGCGCACCGTGTTCGGCGCCGGCGACCAGGATGTCACCAACTGGTTCCGCCACTGGGTGAACGAAGGTTTTCAACCGCTTGAAAAGATTCTGGCTTCGTCAGCCGAGGCCGGAACATTCTGCCATGGCGATACGCCTGGACTGGCCGATATTTGCCTGGCGGCGCAGGTCACCAACAACGCCCGCTTCGGCGTCGACATGACGCCCTACCCGACGATCGCGCGCATCAATGCCGCGTGTATGGCGCTGCCGGCCTTCCAGAAAGCAGCGCCCCAGAACCAGATCGATGCCGAATAGAGGGGCCTAACGACCCGGGGCGATGCTTGGCCGAATCGATTTTCAGTCAGCGTAGCCAGGAATCGGCTATCGTTGCTTGAACGCACAAGTTGCATCTGGTTGGAGTTTGCCGATGAAAGCCGTTGTCTTCGAAAAATTCGGCGAGACGCCAACGGTCCAGATCGTTCCGGACCCGAAGCCGGCGCCGGAGGGCGTGGTGATCAAGGTCGAGGCGACAGGGCTGTGCCGCAGCGACTGGCATGGCTGGATGGGCCATGACGACGATATCCGCCTGCCGCATGTGCCCGGCCACGAACTGGCTGGGGTCGTGGTGGCGGCGGGCAAGCGCGTGACGCGCTGGAAGGCCGGGGACCGTGTCACCGTGCCTTTTGTCGGCGGTTGCGGGCGCTGCTTCGAATGCACCTCGGGCAACCATCAGGTTTGCGAGCATCAGTTTCAGCCTGGCTTCACCGCCTGGGGCTCCTTCGCCGAATATGTCGCCATCGACTTTGCCGACACCAACCTCGTGCGCCTGCCGGAGGAAATGGAATTCGCTACCGCCGCCAGCCTCGGCTGCCGTTTCGTCACCTCGTTCCGCGCCATCGTCGATCAGGGCCGGGTGAAGCCCGGCGAATGGGTGGCCGTGCATGGCTGCGGCGGCGTCGGCCTGTCGGCGATCATGATCGCCAGCGCCATGGGCGCCAATGTCATCGCCATCGACCTCACCGACGAGAAGCTGGAGTTTGCCCGCAAGATCGGCGCGGTGGCGACCATCAACGCCTCGACGACGCCCAACGTGGTGAAAGCCGTCAAGCAGATCACCGATGGCGGCGCGCATATGTCGATGGACGCGCTCGGCCATCCGACGACCTCGTTCAACTCGATCTCCAACCTGCGCCGGCGCGGCCGTCATGTGCAGGTCGGCCTGATGCTGGGCGACCATGCCAAGTCCCCCGTGCCCATGAGCAAGGTGATCGCCTTCGAGCTCGAGATCCTCGGCAGCCACGGCATGCAGGCCTTTCGCTACCAGGCGATGATGGACATGATTCGCACAGGCAAGCTCAAGCCCGAATTGCTGGTCGGCAAGAAGATCAGCCTCGACGAGGCGCCCGCAGCCTTGATGGCCATGGGCGGTTTCGAGGGCATCGGCATTGGCGTGGTGACGAAATTTTAGCAGGCAACGGCGTCGGAGCTACCCTCTACCTCGCAAACTTCTTCGCGCCGAAGACGCAAAGCACGACGGCGAAGGCAACCGCCACCATGGCGGGACTGACCTGTTCGTGCAGCAGCGTCGCAGCCAGCGCGAGACCGAAGAACGGCTGCAGCAGTTGCAACTGTCCGACAGCGGCGATCCCGCCTTGCGCCAGGCCGCGATACCAGAAGACGAAGCCTATCAGCATGCTGAACAGCGAGACATAGGCCAGGCCGATCCAGGCGTTGGAGCCGACGCCGGCAAAGGTGGGCGGCAGCGTTGCAAAAGTCAGCACCAGCATGACCGGCAGCGACAGCGTCAGCGCCCAGCAGATCACTTGCCAGCCACCGAGCTTGCGCGACAGCGCGGCACCTTCGGCGTAGCCGAGGCCGCATACGACGATGGCGGCGAGCATCAGACCGTCGCCGACCGGCGAGGCCGTCACCCCCTGCAGAAGGGCAAAACCGGCCACCAGCGCGCTGCCCAGGCACGAGAACAGCCAGAACGCCGGGCGAGGACGGTCGCCGCCGCGCAGCACGCCGAAGATCGCGGTGGCCAGCGGCAGCAGGCCGACGAAGATGATGGAATGCGCCGAGGTAACGTGCTTCAGCGCCAGCGCGGTCAGCAAGGGAAAACCCACCACCACGCCAAGCGCGACGATCACCAGCGACAGCAGGTCTCCCCGCTCCGGGCGCTTCTCGCGAAAGACGAGCAGAAGCGCCAGACCAAGCAGGCCGGCTATCGCGGCCCGGACGGAGGTCAGGAAGATCGGGTCGAAATCCATCACCGCCACGCGCGTCGCCGGCAGCGACCCACTGAAGATCAACACGCCGATGAATCCGCTCACCCAGCCGCTCGCCGTCTTGTCCATTGCAGGCTCCTTCTGTTGGAGCTTCTATCGGGCTTGCCCTATGGTGCCACCAGAGACAATGCAGTACAATTCGATAAAACTGTCATGGTCCTCTGGAGAGTACAGATGGATGAACCAGCCATAAGGCTCGACGGAGGCGCAACGCTTGTCGAAAGCGTCATGGCCACCATTCGCCAACGCATTTCGGCGCGCACGCTGACGCCAGGCGCGAAACTGCCGTCGATCCGCGCCTTCGCCCAGTCCATGCAGGTTTCCAAATCCACCGTGGTCGAAGCCTATGAGCGGCTGGCGGCCGAAGGCACCATCCGCTCGCGGCCGGGCTCTGGCTTCTATGCCGCCGGCCAACTGGCGCCCTTGTCGCTGGCCGAGATCGGGCCTCGGCTCGACCGTGCGGTCGATCCGCTCTGGGTTTCGCGCCAATCGCTGGAAGCCGGCGACGACGTCCTGAAACCCGGCTGCGGCTGGCTGCCGGCCTCGTGGATGCCGGAGGCCGGGTTGCGCCGGGCACTGCGGACCGTGGCGCGCGCCGATGATGTGACGCTCGCGGACTACGGCACGCCGCTCGGCCTGCCGCCGCTGCGCCAATTGCTGGCGCGGCGTATGGCCGAGCACGGCATCGACGCCTCACCCGACCAGATCATGCTGACGGAATCGGGCACGCAAGCCATCGACCTGCTGTGCCGGCTGCTGCTCGAACCCGGCGATACGGTGCTGGTCGACGATCCCTGCTATTTCAATTTCCATGCCCTGCTGCGCGCGCACCGGGCCAAGGTGGTCAGCGTTCCCTACACGCCGTCAGGGCCGGATATCGAGCTGTTCGCGCAGGCGCTCACCGAGCATCGGCCGCGCCTCTACATCACCAACTCCGCAATCCACAACCCGACCGGCGCAATCCTGTCGCCGGTCACCGCGCACCGGCTGCTCAAGCTCGCCGACCAATCCGAACTGACCATCGTCGAGGACGATATCTTCGCCGATTTCGAACATGCCCCTGCCCCCAGGCTGGCGGCGTTCGATGGTCTGAGCCGCGTCGTCCATATCGGCAGCTTTTCCAAGACGCTGTCGGCCTCGGTCCGCTGCGGCTTCATCGCGGCGCCTCGCGACTGGATCGAACGCCTGACCGACCTCAAGATCGCCACGACCTTCGGCGGCGGGCGGCTTGCATCGGAACTCGTACTCACCCTTTTGAAGGACGGCAGCTACCGCAAGCACATGGATTTGCTGCGGGCACGGCTTTCGCGCGCCATGCATGAGACGAGCGGGCGTCTGCGGGCGATCGGCATCACCCCCTGGATCGATCAGCCGGCCGGCCTGTTTCTGTGGTGCAGCCTGCCCGACGGCGTCGATGCGGCTGACGTGGCCCGCCGGGCGCTATCAGCCAAGATCGTGCTGGCGCCCGGCAATGCGTTCAGCCTGTCCCAGACCGCCAGCCGCTTCCTGCGCTTCAACGTTGCCCAGTCCGCGGACGATCGGATTTTCAGGACGCTCGAGGCGGCGATGGCGCATTGATCCTGGAGATATCCGATCGCGTCGCGCCAAGCCTCGTCGGGTCGCGCCGAACAAGCCCGAAGCTTGCCGAGCCAAGCCTGGCCTGATACTGGCTTGCCGCGCAGTGCACCACTGCATGACACTTCAGGATAGAGCCATGGGAACCGGCAAGTCAGCAGACAAGTAAGCCGCAGCAACGCTTGTTGTTGCGGCAGTCTGTCCCGTCATTCCTGATTTCGATGAAAACGGCAGATCGCCGCCAAATGTACCCATTTGAGCGGATGTTCAATCATGCCTTCTCCAAAATCCTGGACCTATTCCTTGCCGTCGGCGCTGTTGCTGATGGCTCCCTTCGACATCCTGGCTTCGCTGGCCATGGATATCTATCTGCCGGTCGTCCCGAAGATGCCGGCAGTCCTCCAGACGTCGCCTGCGGTCATTCAGCTGACGCTGAGCCTGTACATGATCGTGCTCGGCCTGGGACAGATCATCTTCGGCCCGATCTCCGACAGGATGGGCAGGCGTCCCGTGCTGATCGGAGGCGCGCTGCTGTTCGCTGCCGCTTCCTTCCTACTCGTCGGCACGTCCGTGGCGAGCGCCTTCGTGGTCCTGCGCGTGTTGCAGGCCATCGGAGCATCGGCCATTCTCGTCGCGACATTCGCCACGGTGCGCGACGTCTATGCGCAAAGGCCGGAAGGTGCGGTCATCTATGGCCTGTTCAGTTCGATGCTGGCCTTCGTGCCGGCGCTGGGGCCGATAGCCGGCGCGCTGATTGCGGACAGTCTTGGCTGGCGCGCGATCTTCATCACGCTCGGCATGCTGGCGGTGGCCGCCACGCTCAATGCATGGCCAAGATGGCACGAGACCCGCCCCTCGACTGGCTGCATTCCCCGTGTTGCGTTCCGACCCATCCTCTCCAGCTTGCCTTTCTGGACCTATACGCTGGCCTTCAGTGCCGCGATGGGAGCCTTCTTCGTCTTCTTTTCGACGGCGCCACGGGTTCTCATCGATCGTGCTGGCTTCTCCCAGGTCGGGTTCAGCGTCGCCTTTGCCACGGCGGCGCTGGTGATGATGGTGACCGCACGTTTCGTCAAAGCATTCGCAGCGCAATGGAGCATTGCGGACAGCGTTGCCCGTGGCATGGCGATGCTGCTTCTGGGCGCCGCCCTGCTGGCGGTCGGGCAGATGCCTGAGTCGCCTTCTTTCGTGACATTCGTACTGCCGATGTGGATCGTCGCCATGGGCATCGTCCTCACTGTATCGGTGACCGCGAACGGCGCACTGCAAGAATTCGGCGATGTCGCGGGAACGGCGGTGGCGCTCTACTTCTGCATCCAAAGCCTTGTCGTGGGCATTGTCGGCACGCTGTTTGTCATCTTGTTCGACGGCGATACGCCGTGGCCATTGGTGGCCTATTGCACAGCCCTGCCGACGGTAGCATCAGGAGCACTCTGGATCCTGCGGAGGCAATTAGCCGGCAAAATATAGTTGGGAAATAGCAAGGGAGGCGCTCGGCACGCAATGGAGGCGCCCTGCTTCGATCGGACCGCACAAGGTTCTCGCTGAGCGAAACATTGTGCGGTTCGAAAGCATCGAACCCGCTATTCCACGGTGATGCTAACCGTTATTTCGTTCGTCTTTCCGCCGCCAAAATCAGAGCGAACCACGACCTGATCATCACCTTTATAACCAGGAGACGGAGTGTAATAGACTCTAAGTCCATCACCCAGGACAGAGTTGCATCTGTAGCGAACATTGTCAGGTTTAAAGCTGGGATAAACTTTGGCTGGCTCAATCTTGGTGGTCCCATGAGCTGGGCCTGACACAATCTGGACCGGCGGAGGCGCCAGGAAGGTACAATTGGGGTCCACTTGATAGTGTTCGGAAAGCAGGACGGGTTTTCCTGAACCGGTCGTTTTGGTCCAGCTAAGATGACTGACATTATCATCCGAACTGGTTGCGCATCCCGCAAGAAACAGAAACGATAACATCGAAACTGACGAACGAACCTTATGCGTATGCATACATTCCCTCCCATTCCATATTCATCCTAACTTTTTACTGCATGAGTGCCGTGTCTCCCCAAATGTCGATAGGCGCAGCGCGGATAAACATCGAGCATGTTAGCGGAAAGAGCCGCGGCGTGCACGGTCAATTGCTCCTCAGGCGGAGGTCAACGCTCATGGAGTACGACGAGCGTTTCAGCTATCCATGCCGTCTTCTTGCCGCTGATGCGAGCACGCCGATCATCGTGACGCCGAACACACCTCCCGCACGCGGTCGCGCAACCAGCGCTGCGCCGGATCGGCATCGAGACGCGGGTGCCAGAGCATCGAGATGGTGACCTCGACGGTGGCGACCGGCAGTGGAAAGCTGTGCATGCCCGTGCGTGCACCCTCGGTATGCCGCTCGGGGACGCTGGCGATCAGGTCGGATGCGCGTGCCAAAGCCAGCGTCGCCGAAAAGCCGGCCACCATGCAGGCTACAGTCCGTTGCAGTCCAAGCCGCTCCAGGGCTTCGTCGATCGGCCCTCTCTCGCGGCCACGCCGCGAAACACTGATATGGCGGCCGGAGGCGTAGCGCTCGGCCGTCACGATGCCATCGCTCAAGGGATGACCAGCCCGTACCGCGCCGATGAAGCGGTCGCGAAACAGCGCCTGGATGCGCATTTCCGGCCCGGTTTCGCCGGCGACGCCGATCTCGAGGTCAATCGCCGCTTCACGCAGCGACGTGACGTCCTTGTCGAACTTCGGTGCAAATCGCAGCCGCACGCGAGGCGCATCGGCTTCGATGCGGGCGACAAGGCGCGGCGCGAACTCCTCGACGAAGCTTTCATTGGTGCGCAGCGTGAAAGTCCTGTCGAGGCTTGCAGGGTTGAGGAGCCTGGCGGGCCGCAGCAGTGCTTCCGCATCCTGGACCACACGGCCAGCCTGCTGCTGCAACTCCTGGGCACGCGGTGTCGGAACCAGGCCACGACCCGCGCGAACCAGCAAGGGATCGCCCGTCGCCTCGCGCAGCCGCGCCAGGGTCCGGCTCATTGCCGAGGGGCTGAGGCGAAGACGATTGGCGGCGCGCGCGACGCTGCCTTCCGTCAGCAGGACATCGAGGGCACCAAGCAGGTTGAGATCGGGTGACGACATGACGGGATCGTAGCATGGATCCACAGTGATGTGGCGTTTCATGCATGGATAGAATGCAAATGCTGCGCGTTCCGCCACATCAACTTGGTGGCTAGCTTTCCCATGGCTCCGGTTCGGGAGCTTTAGGAAAGGAGATCATCTTGGCCATCGCTGAGCAAAGTCGCATCGAGTTGATACCGGCGCCGGATGAGGTGCGATCCGCCGGATGGGCACTGGCAAGCCTGTCGCTGGCCACGCTCCTGTCATCACTCGGCACCAGCATCGCCAGCGTCGGGCTTCCGTCGCTGATGCAGGCGTTCGGTGCGTCGTTCCAGCTCGTGCAGTGGGTTGTCCTGGCCTATCTGTTGGCCATCACAACCCTGATCGTCAGCGCGGGCCGGCTCGCCGACATGGTCGGCCGCCGGCCGCTGCTGCTTTGCGGCATCGCTTTGTTCACGGCAGCGTCGGTGCTCTGTGGCCTTGCGCCGACCTTGTGGCTGCTCATCGCGGCACGCGCCGTGCAGGGACTTGGCGCGGCGATGATGATGGCCCTGACGCTCGCCTTTGTCGGCGAGACGGTTGCCAAGACGAAAACCGGGAGTGCCATGGGCCTGCTCGGCGCCATGTCGTCGATCGGCACCACGCTTGGCCCGTCGCTTGGCGGCCTGCTGATAGCCTGGCTCGGCTGGCGGGCGATATTTCTGGTCAATGTGCCGCTGGGCGTCCTCACTTTCGCCCTCGCCTATCGCAGCTTGCCGGCGCGCAAGAAGACGGCCAAGACGGATCAAGCCGGTTTCGACAGTATCGGCACCACTCTGCTCGCGCTCACACCGGCGGCCTATGCGCTGGCCATGACGCTTGGCCGGGGCAGCTTCGGCTCCCTCAATATCGGCCTGCTCGTCGCAGCCGCAGCCGGAGGCTTCCTCTTCGCCCTTGCCGAGACACGCGTTGCCAACCCATTGATTCAACCAGAGAAGTTTCGCGACCGCACGTTGAACGCAAGCCTCGCCATGAGCCTGATCGTCGCCACGGTGATGATGGCGACACTGGTTGTTGCCCCGTTCTACCTTTCGCGCGCGCTCGGCCTGAATGCCGCCATGGTCGGCCTGGTACTTTCGACCGGACCGCTTGTCTCGTCCCTGTCAGCGCTGGCGGCTGGGCGCCTGGTCGACCGCTTCGGCGCGCACCGGATGATGGTCGCGGGCCTGTTCGGCCTCGTGGCCGGCACAGTCCTCATGTCATTGGCCAGGGCGGACCTCGGCATTGCCGGCTATGTCGTGCCAATCACAGTCACCTGCATAGGCTACGCCCTGTTCCAGACATCGAACAATTCAGCTGTGATGGGCGGTGTCGGTGCGGACCAGCGCGGCGTGGTCTCCGGCCTGCTCAATCTGGCGCGCAATCTCGGCCTGATCACCGGCGCATCGGTGATGGGTGCCATTTTTGCCATGGCATCGGCAGGGGGACAGGCCGGTGCAAGCGTCCTGTCGCCAGCCGCGGCGACCCATGGGATGCAGGTCACATTCCAGACGGCTGCCGCCCTGGCGCTTGTCGCACTGATCCTTGCGATACTCTCGGCTCGCACCGCGGCGAGGCGCATGCCCGCCAACTCATCCGCAGTCAAAGGTCCGTGATTTCGCCGAGACCCTTCAGGCCCCTGCCCGCCGGCGGCGCTCATAGAGCATGACGAGTGTCTCGGCCGTGAGCGCGGGCTTCGATTCGCCCTCGATCTCGATCGTGTTCGCAGCTTTCATCAGATACTGACCGGGGCCCATGGCCTCCATCGAGATCAATGTGGCGCGCAGCCTGATGCGCGCGCCAACCTTGACCGGCGCCAGGAAACGCACCTTGTCGAAGCCATAGTTGAACGCTGCCTGGGTGTTTTCCGGCACGATCCCCATGCCGAGCGCCAGTGCGCCGATGATCGACAACGTCAGGTAGCCATGCGCGATCGTCGTGCGAAACGGGCTTTGCCGCCGCGCTCTCTCGGGATCGACATGAATCCATTGATGGTCGCCCGTGCATTCGGCGAACTGGTTGATGCGGTTCTGATCGACTGTCGTCCAATCCGAGACACCAAGTTCCTGCCCGGACATGGCCCTGAGCTGTTCGTAGGTTGGCGGCGCCTTTGGCCGTGTTTCCGTCATTCCTGCTTTCCCGATAACATCTCCCGCCTCCGGACCACGAACCGACAGCCTCTGTCAATTCGCTCCGTGTGATTCCGTTCCGCGAAACGCGGTTTGCCACGGCGGGTTGCGGATCATTCGCAAGCAACGGCGTTCACGACGGACATGCGAACGCCGTCCGAGGTATTCCGAAAGTCGATGGTTCACTTCTTATCGTAGCCGGCGCGGATTTCCTCCATCGCGGCCTTGATGCGCTCCCGCAGGATCTCCACGGACTCAGTGCCGGATTGCTTGACCAGTTCGGCCACTTCGCCGGCGTTCTTCAACGCGGTCTCGAAGGACTTCCTGGCGAACTCGGTTTGTTTGGCCATCAATTCCTGCGGATTGCCCGGAGCCCTGTAGCTCTGCGCCATATCCGTGATTTCGCGCAGCGTGTCCTGCAACATCTCGCGCTGTCTCGACATCAGCGACGATGCACCGGCAGCACTCGCCCTGGCCGACTTCTCCAGCGCCTCGAGATTCTTGCGGTGGTGAGCGAGGATCGCTTCCACATCGACATTCGGCACCTTCAGGTCACGGCCGAACCTGCCGAACATGTCCATGAATGAATCTGAATCCGGTTGCTTCGCCATGATTTTTCGCTCCCTGTTGCCGCGGATGGGCACCCGCACTGGAGAATAGCACTCGGGCGTCGCGTGTCCATGCGAACCCGCAAGGGAACCAGCCATGCGCGGAGGCCGATTCGAGGCCGGATGTCAGTCAGCTGGCGAGGAACAGCCGCTCCGCCACATAGATCACGACACCGGCGATGCCGCCGATGATCATGCCGTTGAAGCGGATGTATTGCAGGTCCCTGCCGATGTTCATTTCGATCAGCCTCGTCAGCTGGGCAAGGTCCCAACGCTTGACCTGATCGGCGATGAATTTCGAGACACCGCTTTTCTGGCTGTCGACGAAGGAGGCAAGCGCTACCACGAACCCCTGGTTCATGTCGGCCCTGATCTGCGCGTCGTCAGCAAGATGGCGACCGACCTCGACGAACATCTCCGTGAGATGGGCACGGATCATCGAATTCGGCGCCTTGGCATCTTGTTCGATGAACAGGCTTAGGCTTGCCCACATATCGCCGGCCAGCGCTTTCAGCTCGGGCCTTTCGAGAAAATCGTGTTTCAGCTTCTCGGCACGCCTGGCATATTGCTTGGATGTCCTCAGTCGATCGATGAAGGTTTCCGCAAAGCGGTCGAACTCGGCGCGCATTGGATGATCGGGATCGGCCCGGACTTCATCGAGCAACGACCCGGCGGAGGCGACGATCTTCTTCAGAAGATATGCGTCGGCGCGAAACAGGTTGAACAGCGACGGCAATTCCTCGCGGATCTTCTCGCGCATGGTTGCCAGCGCCTGCTCGTCGTTGAGGAACCGGCCAATGACCTTGATGAACTCGTCGAAGAGTTTCTGGTGACGGCGGTCGTCGGTCAACGTCGACAACAAATCGGCAAAGAGCGGTGCCAGCGGTATCTTTTCGACCTGCTCCAGCATACGGCTGGTGACGAAGCCGCGCAGGCCCGACTGCTCGACAGCCGCGAGTGTCTGCGGCACCAGCCGGCTGACGAAGTGCGACAGGCCGGCCGCCCTGTTGGGATCGGCCAGCCAGTCGGCGACGAGGGCGGAAAAATCCACTTCGGCCAGCTTCTCCCGTACCGGCTCCGGCGCCAGGAAATTGACCTCGATGAAGCGGCCGAGATTGTCGGCGATACGGGTCTGGTTTGCCGGGATGATGGCCGTGTGGGGGATCGGCAGGCCGAGTGGTCGCTTGAACAGCGCCACCACCGCATACCAGTCGGCCAGCCCGCCGATCGTCGCGGCTTCCGCGAAGGCAGCGACGAAACCCAGCCACGGAAAGCGGCCTTCGAACGATTTGGCGAGCGCAAAGATCAGGATGCAGAGCGCAAGCGATGCCGTGGCGATGAATTTGGTGCGCCGCAGCGCCGAAAGCTTTGCGCCCGCATCGGCATCGAGCCGGACGGGGCCTAGGGCCGGGGCCGATTGTGACATGGATAGGCCGCTCCTCGTCTATCTTGCGGACATATCTAATGTCCCGCCCACCGGAATACCCGCCGGATCGAAAAGCTGGTTCACGTTTTGCAAGGCCGCGCACGTAAAGTTGACGAGGATATTCATCTATTATGGCCAGCCAGTCTGGAATTATTCCAAAGTATAGGCCATATTCCGCCGCAGCCAGTGTGGCGAATCCGGAATTCATACTGCTTGCGCACAACGCAAAGAGCGAATTCGGGTTCGGAGCCAGGCTAGCAAACAATTGAAATCTGGTGTGGTTTTGGATTTGCAATTCCTGAAGGCCGATGCCGCCGACATGGCAGAGTGTCAAATCCGCCAAACCTGGGCTTCGTGAGGACAAAATGCGGCTTACCCGTCAGACCAACTATGCCATGCGCATCTTGATGTATTGCGCGGCGAACAACGATCGGCTGAGCCGTATCCCCGAGATCGCCGCCGCATACACCGTGTCGGAGCTTTTCCTGTTCAAGATTCTTCAGCCTCTGGTCGAGCATGGCCTGGTCGAAACCGTGCGCGGCCGCAATGGCGGCGTCAAACTTGGCCGAGCAGCCGAAGCCATCAGCCTGTTCGATGTCGTGCGCGTGACGGAAGAGAGCTTCGCCATGGCTGAATGCTTTGAGAACGATGCCGCCGAGTGCCCGCTGGTCGACAGCTGCGCGCTGAATTCCGCGCTGCGCGAGGCGCTCAACGCCTTCTTTGCCGTGCTTGCGCGTTACACGATCGCCGATCTCGTCGCGGCGCGTCCCAATGTGCGCAATCTTCTCGGCATCGACATGCTGGTGGAACGCCGCGCGCCGGCTGCCTGATCCCCGCCACGTCGTTGGTTGGCCAGGTCTGTTGAGATTCAGATCAGGCCGCCCTCACCCGGATAACAATAGACTTACGCGGCCGACTGCGGCAGCACGAATGGCACGTTTCCGGCCGGCAAGACGCCCACCCTGAGACGGCAATCAAAGACTTTTTCGATCAGGTCGTCGCTCAGCACATCCGTTGGTGAGCCGGTCGCGGCCAGCCTGCCGCGATGCATGACAAAAATCCGGTCTGCATACATGGCTGTCAGATTGAGGTCGTGCAGGATGGCGATCACGCCGCCGCCCCTTCTGGCGAAATCGCGGGCGATGTTCATGATGATCAGCTGGTGCTTGATGTCGAGGCTGGACACCGGCTCGTCGAGGAACAGATAGCGCGGCTTGCCGTCGAGCACCGGCGCCCAGACCTGGCAGAGCACCCGGGCAAGCTGGACACGCTGCTGCTCGCCGCCGGAAAGCTCCTGGTAGAAACGTCCCGCAAATCCATCGAGGTCGACACGCGCCAGCGCCCGCTCGGGCAGGCGCGCGTCTTCGCCGGGCAGCACACCGGAGCGCCCGCCGACCAGGCCAAGCTTGACGATCTCGCGCACGGTGAATGGAAATGACAAGGTGGTTGCCTGTGGCAGCACGGCGCGCAGCGTTGCGGTCTCGACCGGCTTCATGGCCGAAAGATCGCGGCCGTTGACAGCGACGCGGCCCGTATAAGCAAGCTCGCCCGACAGTGCCTTGAGAAAGGTGGTCTTGCCCGAACCGTTGGGGCCGACGATCGCCGCGATTTCGCCTGGCCGCGCCTCGAAATCGACATTGGCGACAATGCGCTTGCCACCGATCGCCACGCAAACGTCCCGTCCTTCGATCATGCCCGCTCTTCCTTCATGATCGCCTCACAGGTCTATGACGCCGCGCTTGCGCAGCAGGATCCAAAGGAAGAACGGCGCGCCGGCGATCGCGGTGACGATGCCGATCGGCAGCTCGGCGGGCGCAACGACGGTACGGGCAACCGAATCCGCCAACAGCAGCAGCGCGGCGCCCAGAAGCGCCGACGCCGGCAGCAGGTATCGATTGTCCGGACCGATCAACAGCCGCAGCAGATGCGGCACAACGATACCGACAAAGCCGATACCGCCGCTGACGGCGACGGACGCGCCAACCGCTGCCGAGACGCCAATGATTGCCACATATTTCAACCGCTGCACGGGTATGCCGAGATGGCCGGCAGTGGCTTCGCCCAGCGACAGCGCGTTGAGGCCGCGCGCCAGGAAGGGCATCGCGGCGAGCGCCAGCACGATGACCGGCCCGACGGAACCGATCTTCTGCCATGTCGCGCCCCCCAGCGATCCGAGTGACCAGAAGGTCAGGTCGCGCAGCTGGCGATCATCGGCCATGAAAATCAGGATGCCGGTCAGCGCCATGGCAAGGGCCGCCAGCGCTATGCCGGCCAGCAGCATGGTGGCGACGGACGTCTGTCCCCGCCGCGTGGCGACCCGATAGAGCACCAGTGTGGTGGCCAGGCCGCCGCAGAAGGCTGCCAGCGGCAGCGCAAGCGTGCCCAGCGCCAAGGTGATCGGCGCCAGCACAGTGCCGCCAAGCACAATGATGGACACGGCACCAAGGCTTGATCCCGCCGAAACACCGATCAGGCCAGGGTCCGCCAGCGGATTGCGGAACAGGCCCTGCATCACCGCCCCGGAGACGGCGAGCGCCGCCCCGACCAGCATGCCCAGGATGACGCGCGGCAAGCGTATGTCGTAGACGATCAGGCGGTCGCGTGCGCTCAGCGCCGCGTCGCCCGGCACCATGCCGAACAGCCAGTCACGAATAACGCTGACGGCCGACGCATCGGACGCGCCGGAGGTCAGCGATATCAGCACGGCAAGGCCAAGCCCGAGGCACAACAGAAGAATAACGATGCGGGCACGTCCCGAACGATCGCCTTCGGATGCTGTCGCCATACCCTTTGCCGGACCGGCGATCGATTGATCGACCATGATATGCCTGCTCAGTCCGTGACCTGCGCGCCATAAAGCGAAACGGCGAGCTCGTGGATGGCATCCGCCGTGCGTGGCCCGAAACCAAGCAGATAGCCGCCGTCCATGCGAATGATCTTGCGCGCGGCACCTGCCGGTGTCGAGGCTATCGACGGATTGCCGAACAACTCCTCATCCGGCGTGGGCGGACCGGCATTGTTCATCATCATGATGACGTCGGGCTTGGCGGTGACGATCGCCTCGTCCGACATTTGCTTGTAGCCGGAAAAGCCCTCGACAGCGTTGACGCCGCCGGCCAGCTTGATGATGCCGTTGGCGGCGGTCTCACCGCCGGCAGCAAGGATCTTGCCTCCCTGCATCGACAGGACAAACAGGATGCGCTTGCGCTCCTTGATCGACGCGGTCTGTTTCTCCGCGGCCTTCAGCTTGGCATCGACCTGCGCGACCAGCGCATCGGCCTTGGCTTCCGCGCCAAGCGCCTTGCCGACGATACGGATCTTTTCCAGGATGCCTTCATTGTCATAATGCTCGGGCACCTCGATGAAGGGGATGCTCGTCTTCTTCAGTACATCGACGGCTTCCTTCGGGCCGCTGCCATGCAGCGCCAATATGCCGGTCGGGTTGACCGACAGGACGCCCTCCGGCGACAGCTGACGCATGTAGCCGACATCCGGCAGCCTCCGCGCCGCCGCCGGATAATAGCTGGTCGAATCGCGCGCCACCAAATGGTCCTCTTCGCCAAGCGCGTAGACGATCTCGGTGATTGAACCGCCGATGGCAGCGATCCTGGATTTGTCCGCGAACACGGCAGTGCCTTCCGTCGCGCGGGACGGCAGGGCCGTTGCAAGAGCAAGCGAAAAACCGATCGCCGGCGCGAGTGCCAGCCTGAAGACGGGTGCCAACCTGAAGACGGGCGCAAATCCGGACGCTGGCGCCAATCTGGAAAAGAGAGTCATTGTCGTTCGTCCTCAGGCTGCGGTCGGGCTTGGGATGCGCGGCAGGTTCTCGGCAAGGAAGCGCCAGTCGTCGCGCTCGCCTTCGCCTTCATGGCGCTTGCCAAAGAACTGGATGATCATGTTGCCGTCGGCGCCATAGACCTCGAGAGACGTGACATGCCCGTCCTTGGTCGGCTTGCGCACGGCCCAGACCTCATCGATGTGATCGGTTCGCAGGTGCAGATGGAACGTCTCGTCCAGCACATTGATCCACGGCCCCATCGGCTTGATGGACTTGACCGGCCCGGAATGTATCTGGATGCAGCCGCGATTGCCGACAAAGCACATGATGGGCATCTCGCCCTCGGCGGCGTGGTGGAACATGGCGCCGACCGCATCCTTGTCGAGCAGCCATGCATAGTCCTGGCCGACCATCCGCACCGCTTGCCTGCGGCTGAGCTTCAGCGTCTTCAGCATGCCGAAGAACTGATGCACATCGGTCAGCTGGCTCCAGCGATCGCGCAGATCGCCGAGACTGGCGGACGCATCCGGATTTTCGACATCATCCGAGACCTTGGCTGCCGAAACGGCAACCGTCGGCTCCTGGTTGGCCGATTCCAGTTCGGCCACCAGCTTCTGATAGGCATAGAGATTGGACGCAGGGCGCAGATGCACCTTGTGCACGGCCTCGCCCGCGTCATCGAAGAACTGCAGGCTGCGGCGGATCTCGCCACCGTCACGCTTTTCCACGGCGAAGCCGTGCGCCCATATCTTCGGGAAGATGCGAAGGTCGATGTTATCGCCGAGCACCATGGCATTGTGGTTGCCGGTGACCACCTTGTCGTAGACACCGATCTTTTCGTGAACGGCGCTTTCGTTGCGGGTCAGCGCCATGACTTCTCCAACCGCCTCCAGGCCGGTCAGGAGATCATTGACGCGCGGCTCGATGCGGACGACGCCGTCGCCGCAATGCGCGGCCACCAGTTCGGCTTCCGAGATGCCGAGCTGGGCCGCGAGGTCACGCTCGCGCGTTTTCGGATTGTCTGTCCGCGCCCGCCGGATTTCGTGCGGAGCGGGTTTTACGCGCTGGTCCATGTCTACCCCTACTTGTTGAGAATGAGCTTGCCCTGACGGGTGATCTTCAGCCGATAGAGCGCGCCGTGATGCTCGATGCCGATCTCGTGCTCGCCCTGGAACAGCGTGTTGCTGGACAGGGTTCGCACCGCCAGCGGAACCCGGTCGAAACGGACGGAGGCATCGTCGGAACGGCGGACGCGATAGCGAAAATCATTGGGATTGTGCGTGTTCATCTGGATCGATCCCTTTCCTGTGCCGGGCGTCTGGCTAGGCGTTGCGTAGATTGCCGATTCATTTCTTGACTTGAATAATCATGTTTACTAGTCAGTGCAATACAGGACTAAATGAGTCAACATTTAAGACGCCGGACACGATGAAAAATGCCAGCAAGCACCAAGCCAGCCAGCATGAAACCTGATTTTTTGGAGCTGGGGCATGGGGTTGGTACATTGGGGACGGCTGGGGCTGGCTGAAGACACAGTCTCGGCGCATCGGCCCGTGGCAAAAGGAATGGCCGGATTGCTGGCCGGCGTGGCCGCGATCACGCTGCTGGCGCCGCCAGCCAGCGCGCAACAGGCGCAGGCACCGACGGACCAGCAACAGGCCGAAACGAAGAAGGCCGAAGAGGCCAAGGCCGCGCCGGCGGGCGTCACGCTGCTCGACAAGATCCTGGTCATCAGCCGCACTGGCGAGACGGCGATCGAATCGCTGGCTTCCGCCAGCCATCTCGACCAGGAACAGCTCGACCGCCGCATGGCGAGCACGCCGAACGAAATGCTGTTGGGTGTGCCCGGTGTCGCCGCGCAGGCCGACGCCAGGCGCGTGAGCACCAGCATCAATATTCGCGGCCTGCAGGATTTCGGTCGCGTCGCCGTCATCGTCGATGGCGCTCGCCAGGATTTCCAGCGCTCAGACCACGGCACCCAATCGACCTTTTATATCGACCCTGAACTCGTCAAATCCGTCGACGTGATCCGCGGCCCGGTAGCCAACACCTATGGCTCGGGCGCGATCGGCGGCGTGGTCTTCTTCGACACCAAGGATGCCGAGGATTTCCTCAAGCCCAGCGAAACCTGGGGTGCTTCGGTGACGGGCCGGTATGAAAGCAACGGCAAGGGCTGGACCACCAGCGCTACCGGCGCCTATCGCTTCAACGAGAACTGGGATGCCCTGGGCAACATCGTCTATCGCAACTATGACGACTACAAGGATGGCGGTGGCGACACGGTCAAGGGCACTGGCTTCGATGTGCTGAGCGGCATGCTCAAGACCACGATCCGCCCAACCGAAAACAGCCAGTTGAAGCTCGGCTGGGTCGGCTCGAGCGATGGCTGGAACGAGGTCAGCGGCGGCGTGCCGGTCAACGACGTTGATCTCAAGTCGAACACCTTCACCGCCCGCTACAACATCACCGATGAGGACAAGAGCTGGCTCGACCTCCACATCAACACCTCCTACAACAGGACCAATCTCGACCTGACCAGCCTTGTCGCGCAAAACCGGTTCAGCCCGGTCACGGGTCTGCCCGTGGTGCTGCCCGCGGGTTCCACGTCGACTTTCGATGTCGGTACCGCTGCGATCGATATATGGAACACCTCGAGGTTCGAGACCGCCGCCATCGCGCACGAACTGACCTATGGCGGCGACTGGGCGAATGACGACGTCAAGACCGGCGGCACCACCGGCGGCGACAGTTTCTACACCCCGTCGGGCAAGAGGAATGTTTCCGGCGCTTACGTCCAGGACAAGCTGACCTGGGAATGGCTCGAAGTCATAGGCGGGCTGCGCTACGACAACTACAGCCTCAAGGACAGCAAGAACGAGACGTCTGGCGACCGGCTGTCGCCGCGCATCACCGTCGGCGTCTCGCCGTTCCAGACAGCCGGCCTGTCGGGGCTGCAATTCTACGGCACTTACGCGGAAGGCTACCGATCGCCGTCTCTGACGGAAACGCTGATCAGCGGCAACCATCCGGCTGGCGTTACCTTCCCGTTCCTGCCCAATCCGAACCTGAGGCCTGAAATCGGCAAGACAACGGAATTCGGCGTCAACTACAAGCTGAACGACATCGTTGAATCCGGCGATGCGTTGCGCCTGAAGGCCGCGTACTTCCACAACGACGTGCGGGACTATATCGACGGCGTGACGCTGTCGCCGTTCGCGCCAGGCAGCGGCTGCCCGTTCGGCCCGGGCATCCCGATCTGCTATCAGTATCAGAACTTCGCCAAGGCCAAGATCAACGGCTTCGAGATGGAAGGCGTCTATGATGCCGGATGGGGTTACGCCGGACTTTCGGCTTCGATTACCAACGGTCAGACCACTTCCTACAAGGGCGTCGTGGCGGATCTTGCCACCATCCCGTCATCCCAGGTCACCGCACAGCTCGGATTGCGTTTCCTGGAAGACAAGCTGACCGTGGGCGGCGAAGTACAATACAACGGCAAGCCGAAGGGCAACGCCATTGCCAAGGACTATACGCTGGTGAACGCCTTCGCCAGCTACCAGGCGACCGACAACTTGAAGGTCGATTTCCGCGCCGACAATCTGTTCGATGTGAAATACGTCAACCCGCTGAATGTCAGTACGACAACAGCTATCTACGAGCCCGGCATAACCCTGAAGCTGGCGGCAACGATGCGTTTTGGAGGCTGATGACAATGACGAGCTTGACGGCATCGCTTCGTCTGCTGACCTCGACGCTGGCGATGTCGCTTGCGACGGTGCCGGCGTGGGCTCAACAGTCCGCGCCGGTCCCTGCCCTGAGCCTCGAGCTCAATGGCGCGCAACCCTCCGACAAGGGCTGCCGCCTGACATTCGTGGTCAACAACAATCTGGGCGCCGACCTTTCCAAGGCGGCGTTCGAGATCGCGCTGTTCAACGAAGCCGGCGTCGTCGACCGGCTGACCGTGCTCGACTTCAAGGACCTGCCCGCCGGCAAGACCAAGGTGACGCGCTTCGACCTGGCCGGCACCGATTGCACCAAGATCAGCCGCGTGCTGATCAACAGCGCCACGGAATGCGCCGGCGCGGGCGTCGAGCCCAATGCCTGCATGCGCAAGCTGAAGACCGATTCCAAGACCGGCATCGCTTTCGGCGTCTGAGAGGAACGTTGGGGCTGGAGATCGCATTCACCCGAAACATCGTGGCCTGGCCTCTGCTAGGCCACGATGTTTCATGGTTCGAGGCAACCGATCTTGATTTGACAATTCCGCATGCATCGCGGCAGTTTGCGCCCCGCGACATGCAGGATATCAGCCCTCTCCCCGACGCCAGCACCGAACTGGCCGTAACGCCTGCCGAATCTCTCGCGCAAGTGCAGCCGCCAGCCGGCAAAGGCAAATGGTCGGCGGCGATCATTTTATCCTGTCTTCTTCATGCCGGCGTGGCGGCAGCTTTCCTGATATCGCCCAAGGGCAAGTTGGAATCCCCAAATACGGAGCAGTCGGAAGGCAGCGATCAATCTGGAGACAAGGTTGTCGGGAGCGCGCTGGACAAGCACCCGGCAGCAATAAATGTGACAATCGAGCCGCCCACACCGGCACCGGCAAAGCCAGTCAGACCAATGCCGCCAAAGCAACCTTCCGAGCCCACCAGGGAGCCAACAGCGGAGCTTCCCGCACCTTCGCCGGAACCTGCCAAACAGCCCGACATATTGGTGACCAAAGCCCCTCACCCGGATGACAGTGTTGTCGCCAGCACCAAAGTGCCGGACCAGCCGGTCACCCAGTTGGAAAAACCCGAAATGTCAGTCGCTGTTCCAGAGCAGCCGCCGATCCCCAGCGCTCGTCCAACTCCGGCGGCACCTCCCGCGACTGCAAAGGAAATGGACGAGAAACGTGGAACGGCGGACGGCCAGGACCGGCTGGCAGTGGCCGCCAGCAAGGGCAAGAAACAGAAAGAGGCAGGCAGCGCCGAAACGGAGTTCAACTACCGCAGCGACGTCATCCGAAAGCTCAGTCGGGTCAACCGTGCCGTTCCGCCCTCGGTGCAGTTGACTGCACTCAACAATGCCGTCGTGACGTTCGTGATCGGCAGCCGTGGCGGGATTGATGACCTGCGTATCCTGCAAAGCTCGGGATCGCCAAATTTCGATCAGGTCGCACTTGGCATCGTACGCAAGGCTGCTCCCTTCCCGCCAATTCCACCACAGGTCGCAAGCAAGAGTTTGGTCTTCGAGGCCGAAGTCGGTCCATTTTGAATGCGCGCTGAACAAACTGCGACGCCAACCATCACAATCCGCCCGAAAGGAACCACCATGTACATCGCCATGAACCGCTTCAAGGTCGAGAAAGGCTCCGAGGATGCCTTCGAGGGCGTCTGGAAGAACCGCGATTCCAGCCTTTCCGAAATGAAGGGTTTTCGTGAATTCCATCTGCTGCGCGGCCCGGTCAACGAGACCGAGGGCTACACACTGTTTGCCTCGCACACAGTGTGGGCCAGCCACGACGACTTTGTCGCCTGGACGAAGTCCGAGAATTTTCGCGCCGCCCACAGGAACGTCGGCACCACCAAGGTCCACTATATCGGCCACCCTCAGTTCGAGGGATTTGCGGTCGTCGAAGGCGCCTGACATGATTTCGCCCGCGGCTGACCCTGCCCGCGCGATCCCTGTCCTGCCATCGCTCGACATTGCCGTGTCCCGCGATTTCTATCGCGACCAACTCGGTTTCGACGTCATCGGACCGGAGATGGAAGACTATCTGATCGTGCGCCGCAACGAGATGGAGATTCATTTCTGGAAGAGCGAGGACCGCAAACTGCCGGAAGTATCATCCTGCTACATCAGAGGCGGTGAAGTGCCGGCGCTGCACGCGGAGTTTTCCGCGCGCGGCATCGAAAGGCTCAGCGCCTTCACGGTTCGCCCCTGGAACATGAAGGAATTCTACGTCTGGGATCCGCACGGCAATCTGTTGAAATTCGGCTGCGCGCCTGAAGAGGTGTGAACCTTTCGTCAGTCCGCAGTTCTGCCGAACAAGCGCCGCAGCCCTGGGACGACACGCTTGCGCCGCCGCCGCCAGCGGTTTTTGCGGTCAAGAAGAGGCACGATGCGCGGGTCGCCGATCAGGCTATCAAACCGCCTGAGGTGATGGGCAAGGAACCCGGACACGAAGCCTCCATGGTTTATTGCGTCGAGATGTCCGGCATTGGCCACAACATAGTCGAGAACATCGGCGCCCAAAGCGATCTGCTTGGCCTTGTTTGCCGACGAATGCTGCACATGTCCGCCCGCATATGGGCTGTCGGTGGAGACGTTGGAACCGTGCAGACGATAGAGGCCCAGGGGTTCCGACAACAGCAGGCTGCCTGCCACCAGATGCGCGCAGGTCGCCGCAAGATAATCGGTGTTTACAAGCGACCGGAATGGGAAAGCCAGCACCGGCTCAAGCGCGCCGCGGCGAAAAACCATCGAGGATGTCGGCGCCCATATCCAGCCATAGGTTTCGGGCCCGAAGTAGGAAATCGGATACTCCGATGAATAGGCGACCTCGGGCGCTGTCTCGCCGAGCCAGCGGGCGGGCGGCACGGCAATGCCGCGTGCGTCCAACTGGGGACGTGGTTTGCGCAACGCCACATAGGTGCCACTCAGGACGACAAGGTCGCGGTCGACCAGCAGAACGTCGGAGCTGGACAGAGACGCCGAGTGCATCGCGTTCAGATGGGCGGACAGATGCGCGGCGAGAAAATTCGGGAGCCAGACATCGTCGGCATCGAGGAACGCGACGAACGGCTCATTGCCCGCAGCAAAACCATCTCGGAACGATGCCAGTTGACCGCCATTTTGCGGCCGCACCAGCAGACGCAAGCGCGGATCGCCTATCGTTTGGAGAAGCTGACGAACATGTTCGGCGGAGCCGTCGGTGGAGGCATCGTCGACGATGATACAGTTCCACCCCCGGTAGGTTTGCGCCAACACGGAACGGATCGCATCCTCGACATAGGCGCGATAGTTGTGGCAGGTGATGACAACGTCTACATGCGGCAGCTCAAAAGGCGCGGACATGCGTTGCATCGGGCGGTTCGCCTCAAATCGAGTTCGTGCCCGAGTTCCCCCCAGGCTCCTGTTCCCTTGCATACACGCAAGCTCGTGAAGTGAAAACCTTCTCCAGGCGCCAGCCAGCAGGCTGGCATTGCCTCCCGCAACAGCCTGGTTTTCGCCGACGCGGAGACGAAAGGTTTTCGGAAGTTCCATCTGCTGCGCGGCCCGGTCAACGAGGCGGAGGGCTACATGCTGTTTGCCTCGCACACGGTGTGGCCAGCCAGGCAAGCGGCCGTCAGTCCCAAGTCCTGCCGAACAAGCGCCGCAGCCCCTGGACGACACGCCTGCGCCGCCGGCGCCAGCGGTTTTTGCGGTCAAGAAGAGGTACGATGCGCGGGTCATCGACCAGGCGATCAAACCGCCTGACATGATGCGCAAGGAACCCGGACACAAAGCGTCCGCCGTGTATTTCGCCAAGCCAGGCAGCATTGGCCAGGACATATTCGAGGACATCGGCACCCAAGGCGATCTGCTTGGCGCGATTCGCCGCCGTGTGCTCCACATGTCCGCCTGCGTATGTGCTATTGGTGGAGAGGTTGGCCCCGTGCAGACGATAGAGGCCCAGAGATTCCGACAACAGCAGGCTGCCGGCCACCAGATGCGCGCACGTCGCCGCCAAATAGTCTGCCCCCGTCCTCACCTTGAATGGGAAAGCCAGCACCGGTTCCAGTACGCCGCGCCGGAAAACCATCGACGATGTCGGAGCCCAAATCCAGCCGTGGATTCCCGGCCCCAAATAGGTAATCGGATATTCCGATGAATAGGCCATCCCAGCTACCTCGCCGAGCCGATTGCCGGGCGGTACGGCGACGCCGATTGGGTCTTTCCCGGAACGGGGCTTGCGTAACCCAACATAGGTGCCGCTCAGGACGACACGGTTGCGATCGACCAGAAGAACATCGGAACTGGACAGAGACGCTGAGTGTATCGAGTTCAGATGGGCCGAGAGATGAGCGGCGAGAAAATTCGGCAGCCAGACATCATCGGCGTCGAGAAACGCCACGAAAGGCAGATTGCCCGCGGCGAAACCATCACGGAAGGAGGCGATCTGGCCACCATTTTGCGGCCGCACCAGCAAACGCAGGCGCGGATCGCCTATGGTTTCGAGAAGCTGGCTGATATGCTCGACGGAGCCGTCTGTCGAGGCATCGTCGACGATGACGCAACTCCAGTTCCGGTAGGTTTGCGCCAACACGGAACGGATCGCGTCCTCGACATAGGCGCGATAGTTGTGGCACGCGATGACAACGTCTACATGCGGCGGCTCACAAGGCGCGGACGTGCGTTGCATCGGGTGGTTTGCCTCAAGTCGAGTTCATATCCGACTATATCCCCTGGCGCCTTTTGCATAAACACAAAGCGGATAACAAGCGAAAACCCTCGCTCTCTATGCTCCGGCCAGCAGGCTGGCATTGCCTCCCGCGGCGGTGGTGTCGACGCAGACGGCGCGCTCATGCGCATAGGCAGCGGGGTTGAGCACTTCGCTGACCAGCGGCACGATCGGACCGCTGCGGTCCGCGATGACCTTGCGTACGATGCGCGCGGCTTCCGGTGTGCCGGAGAAGGCGACGACGTCGACGCGCAGCGAGCGTGCCTCGACAGGGTCGGGACGACCGTCGATGGCCGAAAGCGGCAGCCCCTTGCCGGTCAGCGACGAGAGCGCCGCCGGCGCGCCCGGCGCGACGGCCAGAACCGCATTGCCGGCCGCGAGCGCCTGGATGGTCTGGGCAAGCATCGTATCGCCATCGGGGCCAAGGCAGAGCACCCGCCCGCGCGGCGATAGTGACAGCGTGTTCGCCTCGCCGGTCGGCCCTGGCAGGTCGACCTGGCCGAAATCGATGCCGGCGGCAGCGGCGATGGCCGCCGAACCCTTGCCGCGCAGATGCTTGCGCAGGATCGCCACTCGATCGGGCCGTGTCGACCAACCGCCAAGCGTCGGATCCGGCAGATTGTCGGCGAGCTCGGTCGCTGTCACCTTGTGGCCCTCGGCCAGATGCGTGCCGGCCTCCGGCCCCTTGCGGAAACGGCGCAGGTAGTGCGGGCCGCCGGCCTTCGGTCCGGTGCCCGAAAGCCCCTCGCCGCCAAAAGGCTGCGATCCCACGACAGCGCCGATCTGGTTGCGGTTGACATAGATGTTGCCGGCATGGATGCCGTCGACGAAATGCTGGACGCGGCCCTCGATGCGGGTATGCAGGCCAAAGGTCAGGCCGTAGCCCTTGCGGTTGATGGCGGCTATGACAGCATCGATTTCGTCGGAATCGAACGTCGCGACGTGCAGCACCGGCCCGAACACCTCGCGTTCCATCTCCTCGATGCCCTTGACCCGGAAGACGTGCGGCGCGACGAAGCGGCCATCCTTCGGAGCCTCGAGCTTGGCGATCAACCGGCCTTGCAGGCCCATCCTGGTGCAATAATCGCGGATCGAGGCCTGCGCCTCGTCGTCGATGACCGGGCCGACATCGGTCGAAATCAGCCAGGGGTCGCCGATATCAAGCGCTTCCATGGCGCCCTTCAGCATTTCCAGCATCTTCTTCTCGACGTCCTTCTGCACGTAGAGCACACGCAGCGCCGAGCAGCGCTGCCCGGCACTCTGG
Organism: Mesorhizobium shangrilense; assembly: GCF_040537815.1. NCBI lineage: Bacteria > Pseudomonadati > Pseudomonadota > Alphaproteobacteria > Hyphomicrobiales > Phyllobacteriaceae > Mesorhizobium > Mesorhizobium shangrilense. The sequence goes on along the minus strand of NZ_JBEWSZ010000001.1, from coordinate 1,005,521 downwards.
AAGGCCGAGGCCAGGATGTCGCGCACCGCCTGTTCGGGCAGCGCGGTGGAATCGACGATCATGGCGTTGAGACCGCCGGTCTCGGCGATCAGCATGGCGTCCGGTGCAGCGGTCTCGGCCAGCTGCTTTTCGATCAGCTTGGCGACTTCGGTCGAGCCCGTAAAGCAGACGCCGGCAATGCGCGGATCGGCGGTCAACGGACCGCCGACCGAGGGGCCATCGCCGGGCAGAAGCTGGATGACGTCCTCCGGCACGCCCGCCTCGCGCAGCAGTTCAACGGCACGGAAGGCGATCAGCGGCGTCTGCTCGGCAGGCTTGGCTATCACCGAATTGCCGGTGACCAGCGCCGCGGCGATCTGGCCGGTGAAGATGGCCAGCGGGAAATTCCAGGGCGAGATGCACACAATGGCGCCGCGCGCCTGCGTGCCCGCTTCGGCATTGGCCGCCTCGGCCGCGTAGTAGCGCAGGAAATCGACGGCCTCGCGCACTTCGGCGACGCCGTCGGCCAGCGATTTGCCGGCTTCTCGGCTGGCTAGCGCGAAGAACTCGACGGCGTTGGCTTCATAGAGATCGGCGGCGCGATTGAGGATGGCTGATCGCTCGGACACCGGGCGTTTTGCCCATGCCGGCTGCGCCTCCACCGCAATGCGCACGGCCGTTGCGACCTGTTTGGCCACGGCCTCGTGGACGGTGCCGACCACTTCGGCAGGCTTGGCCGGATTGAGCACCGGGCGCGGCTTGCCGTAGCCGGCGGCGCGCGTGATGGGTTTAGCGTGCCAGCGATCCGGCCCGGCAAACCCTGCCTTCGCCTTGTCGATGGCAGCCAGCGTCACCGTGTCGGTGATGTCGAATCCCTTGGAATTGCGGCGACCGGCACCGAAGATCGCCGAGGGACGGGCGATTGCCGGGTTGGCGGCCGGGCCTTGGCTCTCGACCGTTTCGAGCGGGTCGCGGGCAATATCCTCCGGTTCGACTTCCTCGTCGGTGAGCTGGTGGACAAAGGAGGAGTTGGCGCCGTTCTCCAGCAGGCGGCGGACCAGATAGGCCAAAAGGTCGGAATGCGCCCCAACGGGCGCATAGATGCGGCAGCGCGTGCCCTCGGCCTGCCGCACCGTCTCGTGCAGCGCCTCACCCATGCCGTGCAGCCGCTGGAATTCGAAGGAGTCGCGGTCAACAGCCATCGACAGGATGGCGGCGACGGTGTGGGCGTTGTGGGTGGCGAACTGCGGATAGATGCGGTCGGTCATGCCAAGCAACTTCTTCGCGCAGGCCATGTAGGACACATCGGTGTTGGCCTTGCGGGTGAAGACCGGGTAGCCGGTGAGCCCAAGCGTCTGCGCGCGCTTGATCTCCGTGTCCCAGTAAGCGCCCTTGACCAGCCGCACCATGATGGTGCGGTCGTACTTCTTGGCCAGCGCATAGAGCCAGTCGATGGTGAACGCCGCGCGCGGGCCATAGGCCTGGACGACGACGCCAAAGCCGTTCCAGCCGGCCAGCTCGGGGTCGGCCAGCACCCGTTCGATCACATCAAGCGACAGGTCGAGGCGGTCTGCCTCCTCGGCGTCGATGTTGAGGCCCATGCGCGAATGCCGGGCCGCAAGCGCCAACGACAGAAGCCGCTCGGTCATGACCGGCAGCATCTCTTCCTTCTGCGCCACCTCGTAGCGTGGATGGATCGCCGAAAGCTTGACCGAGATGCCGTGGTTCTGGCGGATGTCGGGACCGTTGGAGCCAGCATCGAGCGAGGAAATGGCGTCGGCATAGGCCTTGTGGTAGCGCAAGGCGTCCGCCTCGGTGCGGGCGGCCTCGCCCAGCATGTCGAAGGAATAGAGATAGCCCTTCTGGGTCATCGACCGGCCGCGCTTGATCGCTTCGGCAATGGTGCGGCCCAACACGAACTGCTCGCCCATCTCGCGCATGGCGGCTGCCACCGCCTTGCGAATGACCGGCTCGCCCAACCGGCGCACCATGGAACGCAGCGTGCCCTCGATGCCGCCCTCGCCCTCGTCGAGCACGCGGCCGGTCAGCATCAGCGCCCAGGTCGAGGCGTTGACGAAGATGGAACTCGAGCCGCCCGAATGCGCCGACCAGTCATGCGGCGCGATCTTGTCGGCGATGAGATCGTCCATCGTCTCGGTGTCGGGCACCCGCAGCAGCGCCTCGGCAAGGCACATCAGCGCCACGCCTTCCTTGGTGGAGAGACCGTAGGCCGAGAGGAACACCTCCATCAGCCGTGGATCGGACGACCCGCGCACCGCGCGCACCAGATCAGCGGCGCGCGCCGAGATGCTTTGTCGATCCTTCGCCGAAAGCCCGGTCGCCTCCGCCAACCGCTTCACGGCCTCGTCCTCATCTGGCAAATAGTTGGCGCGGATCTGCTGGCGGATGGCGTTGAGCGCTGGCATGGCGGTCCTATGGAACGAGCGTCAGGAAGCGGGCCGGCGGTCACCGGACCGAATAGCGCACGCTAGCACAGGTGTAGATTTAGGTCGGTCCAAAGAAATCGACAAGGCAGATCAATCGATCTATCATTTGACCAATTTACCCAAGTTTGGACCAGAATTTCGATGACAGAAGACCAATTGGACCGCATTGACCGCAACATCCTGTCGGCACTGGCCAGCGACGGCCGGCTGTCGATGTCGGAACTGGCGGCAAAGGTCGGCCTATCGAAGACGCCGGTGCAGGCGCGCCTGAAGCGGCTGGAGAAGGATGGCTATATCCGCGGCTACCAGGCGATCATCGATCGCGAGCGCATGGGCGAAGGCCACGTCGCCTTTGTGCAAGTGAAATTGTCCGACACCCGTTCCGCCGCGCTCGATGCCTTCAACCGAGCCGTCCAGTCCGTGCCGGAGATCGAGCAATGCCACATGATGGCGTCGAGCTTCGATTATCTGCTGAAGGTGCGAACCAGGGACATCGCCGCCTATCGCCGCGTGCTGGGCGAACGCATCTCAGCCCTGCCCCATGTCGCCCAGACTTCGACCTTCGTGGCGATGGAGACGGTGAAGGACAGGTGACTTTACTCCGCCAGCGTCTTCAGGAACGCCACCAGCGCCGCTCGCTCCCTGTCCGATAGTTCCAGCGGGTGGATTTCGGATACGCCTTCGACGCTCGGTGCTGCCTTGGTGTAATGCGCCACGACCTCGTCCAGCGATGAAAACTGCCCGGCATGCATGTAGGGCGGCCGCGTGGCGGCGCCGCGCAATGACGGCGTCTTGTAGGCGCGGATCAACTGCGGCGCGTCCTTGACCATGAAGCGCACTTCGCCGCAGGCGCTGGCGTCGCCATCGCGAAAGGCGCCGAAACAGTTGAACGGATCGACTTCGACTTGCGCCACCGCGTCTATGCGGCCGCGATCCAGCGGCAGGTCCGCAACCGGCGGCACACCGGTGTTGTGGAAGCTGTTGTCGGTGAAGCGTGGGCCGTTGTGGCATGTCACGCAATTGGCCTTGCCTATGAACAGTTTCAGTCCCAGCATCTCCTGGGCGGAAAAGGCGGCGTCGCCTTTCGGCTCGGCACCTGTCGCCAGATCCACGGTAAACCGGTCGAAGCGTGTCTGCGGCGGCATGATCGATCGTTCGAAGGCCGCGATCGCCTTCCCTATATTGGAAAACACCCGATTGACCGCATCGCGTTGCTCGTCGCTCATGCTGTTCCATGCCGCTTTCTCGGCATCGTTGCCGAGCGGGCTGGCGTTGGCTGGAATGGCTGAGAGGTCCGGCAACGGCCCGAAGATACGCTCATAGCGCTCCCCGAAGCGGGCCTTGATGTAGTGCGCGTAGGCGGCGCGGTTTCCCGCCTGCTCCAATGGATTTTCAAGCGGCGTCAGCGCTTGCGCCCAAAGACTGTCGCGCCGCCCATCCCAGAAGAACCAGGGATCATAGGCTATGCCGGCCAAAGCCGGTGTCCGCCGGTTGGTGCGCCCGACACCGACCGCTTGCGGCAGGTCGTCCTGGAACTGCCGGTCGATCTTGTGGCAGGTCGAGCACGAAACCGTCCCGTCGCGGCTCATTTTGCTGTCAAAAAAGAGCGTCGATCCAAGGGCCGCGGCGGCGGGCACATCGGCGAAGCGATTGGTGGTATCGGGCTTCAGCGACGGCAGCGTCGAGAGCGCCAGGGAGGCGATGGTCTTCTTCTCGGCATCGGAGAAATCCGGCTTGCCGCAGCCGGCGAGGATGGTGGCCAGCGAAAGCGCAAGAAAACCGGAAAGGCGAAGAAGACGCCTCATCGGCGGCTCACAAGACCACGTTGAAGACGACCGTATCGGAACCGGCGGTGGCGGAAACGGCGAAATGCAGCTGCCACCAGCCAGCCATCGTGAACTTCACGCCCTCGATGCGATAACGCCCCTCGCCCAGATAGTCGGTCGCCTGTGGGCTGGTCGGCAAGCCATGATTGTGCTGCGGCATGCCGCCCGACACTGCGATGGCCGCGCCCTCCACCGGATCTCCTGTGGTTGTCTTCAATGTCAGCAGCCAGGATTCCAGCTCGCCCTGGCGCACGACGCCCCGCTCCGGTTCGAAGCTCGTCATGAAGAGCCCATTGTCGGTCTTCTTCGATCGGGAAATGTCCGGACCGGCAAGCTGCGCCGTTTGCGGCGTGGCCAGGTAGACCACGGCAAGGATGCCGGCCAGCAGCGCAGCCAGACCAAGACCCGCCAGAAGATAACGCCATAATGATGCCAAACCGGTTCCTCTTGCGCAGATAACGTTATGGCGGACACATAGCGTCCCGCCAGCCTGTGGGAAAACGCATCTGGCGGAAAAATCCGTCTTTGCCAAGCATGGCGCTGCGAACAGCAAAAAGCTACAGCGGGACTTGCGCAAAGGGATATCCATGGCAGGAAACGGCGTCGCATCGGTCGGTGAATGCATGCTTGAACTTTCGGGCCAGGCCGGCCCGAACTGGCGCATGGGCTTTGCCGGAGACACGTTCAACACGCTGTGGGCGCTGCATGCGCTGAGCGGCGATCGGCCCGCGACCTACGTATCGGCCTTCGGCGATGACCCGTTCTCGCATGACCAGATCGGATTCTTCGCCCAGAACGGTATCGGCATCGGCGCCAGCCCGATCATCGCTGGCGCGCGTCCCGGCCTTTACGCCATCTCCCTGACCGGTGCCGAACGCTCCTTCACCTACTGGCGCGGCGATGCGGCCGCCAGGCAGCTTGCCTCCGACCCTGCCGCCCTGGCGAAAAGCCTGCAAAACCAGTCGGTTGTCTACTTTTCCGGAATCACCCTGGCAATTCTGGACGACACCGCGCGCAAGACCTTGCTTGCGGCTATCGCGATCGCGCGCGGCGCGGGCAGTCGGATCGCATTCGACCCCAACTACCGGCCACGGCTCTGGCGCAATCGCGAAGACGCGCAAGCCGCGATCCTCGAAGCGCTTGCCGTCACCGACATCGCGCTGCCGACCTTTCCCGACGAGCAGATGCTGTTTGGCGATACGACACCGGAGGCGACGGCGGAGCGGCTGGGACGGACCGTTGGCGAGATCGTCGTCAAGAATGGCGAGGAACCGGCGCTTGTCGTTTCAAACGGTGCGACCAAGCGCGTGCCGGCTGTCCATGTCGCCGCACCAGTCGACACGACGGGCGCCGGCGATTCCTTCAATGGCGGCTATCTCGCTGCCCGGCTGGCCGGCCACGCGCCGACCGAAGCCGCTGCACATGCGCATCGCGTCGCTGCCGCTGTCGTGCAGGTACGCGGCGCGTTGGCACCGTTCGAGGTTTTGCGCAACGCGTTTGCGGGATAGGTCGAAAGACCGACTTAAGGCAGCCTGAACCGGTATTCCGTCACCTGATGATAGATCGCGCCAGGCCATAGCGTCGCCTGTGGGAAATACGGACGGTTGGGTGCGTCCGGCCAGACCTGCGCTTCCAGGCAGAGGCCGGAGAACGCCCCGTAACGGCGCCCACCCAGCCCCAGGGAAACCGGCGCCACATACTGGCCAGTATAGAGCTGGACACCGGGCTCAGTGGTCCAGACCTCCATCTCGACGCCTGAGCTTGCGCCCTGCGCCCACGCCGCCTGCCTGAGCGGGCCGCGCGTTGGCGCCAGGCAGAAATTCTGGTCGTAAGGGAGCTGTTCGCCCTCGTTTTCCATGCGTATCGGCCGAGCCTGGCGAAAATCGAAGGCCGTACCGTCGACGGGCTTCACGACGCCGGTCGGGATCATGTCGCCGTCCACCGGCAGATAGGCGCCGGCATTCAGCATCAGCCGATGGTCGAGGATATCGCCCGCACCACCGTCATCCAGGTTGAAATAGGAGTGCTGGGCGAGATTGCACAGCGTCGGCTCCTCGCAGGTCGCCGTCAGCTCGACGCTGAGCGTGCCCGGGATCTTCAACCGATAGGTGCAGGTCACCTCGAGCGCGCCCGGAAATCCCATCGAGCCGTCAGGGTCATGCAACGTCAGCGTGACAAAATCCCGGCCGTGCAGAGAAACCGCCCAAGCCCGGCGGGAATAGCCCTGCGAGCCGCCATGCAGCGTATGCTTGTCGAGGAAATTGCGTTCGGTCTGGTAGCGATTGCCGGCAATCGTGAAGCGGCCGTCGCGGATGCGGTTGGCGAAGCGCCCGACAACCGCTCCGAAGAAGGCCGTGTCCGTTTCGTAGGCCTGGAAACGGTCGTAGCCGAGCACCAGCGGCGCATCATGGCCAGTCAGGCGCAGATCCTGGATAATCGCGCCCAGCCCGATGATGCTGGCGGTGAGGCCGCCGCCCTTGATGGTGAAGCGGCGGACGTCCTCGCCCGCCTGCGTCGTCCCGAAAACCTCGCCGTCCTTCATTGCCATGCCCGCAAACGCCAGTCGTTGATGGATGCCTGCCTGACCTTGCGGACCGGCTGGAGAATCAGAGGCCGAGGCCGCCAATGCAAACATACTTGGTGTCGAGGTAATCCTCGATACCCTGATGTCCGCCTTCCTTGCCGAGACCCGATTCCTTGACGCCGCCGAACGGCGCCTCGGGCGTGGTGATGAGGCCTTCATTGACGCCGACCATACCGTATTTCAGCCCTTCCATCACACGGAAGGCGCGGCCGAGGTCGCCGGTGTAGAAATAGCAGGCGAGACCGAATTCGGTGTCGTTGGCGAGTGCGATGGCCTCTTCCTCGGTCTCGAACTTGAACACGGGGGCTACTGGGCCAAAGATCTCTTCCTTCATGAAGCGCATCTTGGGCGTCGCGTTGGCAATGACCGTCGGCTGGAAGAACGAGCCGCCCAGCGCATGACGCTTGCCGCCAGCGACGACCTTGCCGCCCTTGGCGGTGGCGTCGGCGATCAGCTCCTCGACCTTCTCGACCGCCTTCTCGTCGATCAGCGGTCCCTGCTGCACGCCGTCCTCGAGGCCGGAACCGACCTTCAGCCCGTTACTGGCAGCGGCAAGCTTTTCGACGAACTTGTCGTAGACGCCGGCCTGAACCAGGAAGCGGTTGGTGCAGACGCAGGTCTGGCCGGAATTGCGGTACTTGGCGGTGATGGCGCCGGCTACGGCCCGCTCGAGATCAGCATCGTCGAAGACGATGAACGGGGCGTTGCCGCCAAGTTCCATCGAGACCTTCTTCACGGTGACGGACGACTTCTGGATGAGGATCTTGCCGACCTCGGTCGAGCCGGTGAAGGTGATCTTCGACACCAGCGGATTGGAGCAGATCTCGTCGCCGATCTCGCCGGCGGCACCGGTCAGGATGTTGATGACGCCCTTCGGGAAGCCGACTTCCTCGGCAAGCGCGCCCCAGGCGAGGCCGGAATAAGGCGTCTGCGAAGCCGGCTTGACCACTGCGGTGCAACCGGCGGCGAGTGCCGGACCGAGCTTGCGGGCCAGCATCGAGGACGGGAAATTCCACGGCGTGATGGCAGCGATGACGCCAACCGGCTCCTTGGTCACCAGGATGCGGCGGTCGGCCCACGGCGACGGAACGACGTCGCCATAGGTGCGGCGGCCCTCTTCGGCGAACCACAGGATGTAGGCCGCGGCCGAGCCGATCTCGCCTTTCGATTCAAACAGCGACTTGCCCTGCTCGATGGTGAGCAGTTCGGCCAGCACATCCTGGTTGTCCATGATCGCGTCATGCAGCTTGCGCAGCAGCTTCGAACGGTCGAGCGCGGTGGTCTTGCGCCATGACTTGAAGGCAGCGTCGGCGGCTTCGATGGCGCGGCGGGTCTCGGCCTTGCCCGACCTCGGCACTGTGCCGATCTTGAGACCAGTGGCCGGGTTGTTGACGTCGACGGTCTGGCCGCTGTCGGCCTGCACCCACTCGCCGTTGATGAGATTGGCCTGCCGCATGAAATGGCTGGTTTTCTGAAGCATGGTCTAGCCTCCGTTCGGCGCACTTACGGGCCGGTCTGTGGATTTCTTGTGAACGTCCTGACGGTACTGATGCCGGTACGTCAGATCGTGAGCCACTGCTCTTTACCGAGGGCAAGCCCGGCAAGCAATTGCAAGATGGCATATAGGCTTTGGGCCAGGGAAAAACTACCCGAACACGTATCCGACAACGGCCAGCCAGAAGGCGGTGGTGAAGGCCGCGCAAGCGGTGGCGATGGTCATCTGGTTCGACGCCAGCGCCTGGCCTGTGTTGAACTGCACGGCAATGAGGTAGGAATTGATGCCCGACGGCAGCGCCGCCACCACAACCGCCACCTTGGCCGTCAGAGGCGGCAGCCCGAACAGCCAGACAAGGACGAGAACCAGCGCCGGCATCAGGAACAGTTTCAGCACTGAGAGCGCCAGCGCCGGCCGGATGTTGCCGGAAATGCCGAAACGGCGCAGGCTGAGCCCCATCGCGAACAGCGCCACCGGACCAGCGGTACTGGCCAGCGCGTCGACCAGCCGAGAGACAAGCCCCGGCAGCGGCGTTCCGCTGATGCGCCATGCGAGGCCGGCCAGGATGCCGATGATCAGCGGATTGACGAGCAGTTTCCGCAGGAAACTCCTGGCGACGCGCAGGGGATGCATTGGTTCATTGCCGCCACGGCCAAACATCTCGAACAGGACAATCGAGGCCATCATCATGATCGGCAGGTGCACGGACACCAGCAGCGACAGCACCTCGAACCCGTTCGGCCCGAATATGCCAAGGATGAACGGGGCGCCGAGCAGGACGATATTGGAATAGGACGAGGACACGCCGCCAACGATCCCGGCGCGCGCATCGCGTCCAAAGATCCGTGTGGTGACCAGATGGCCGGCGGCCCATGTGAGCGCCACCGCGATGAAATAGGCTGACCACAACGACCACGGCGCCACGCCATGAAAATCGGCGTCGACCATGGTCTGGAACAGCAGCAGCGGCATCGCCACGCTGACCGCGAAGTCGGATATTCCCTCTCCGCTCGCCGGCTTCAGATAGCCGGTGAGCCCGGCGAGGTAGCCAAGCGCGACAAGGCTGAAGACGAAAAGGACTGTTTCAGTCAGCGGAGACATTTCCCTGGTGATAGGCGAGCCCTGATTGCAGCGCAATCGCCCCGCGCTGCGATCAGGCCTTGAAGCATGCTTGTCGCACGTGCCCCGGTCACTAGCTCACGCGGCCGTGCCTTGTCTTTCGGCAAACTTTACCGTCCCTATATACCGGTCTTCAGCAACCGCCTGCTGGCGACCTTTAAAGGATACTTGATGATTCGATTCGCCCTGGCGCTGTTCCTGCTTGTCATTCCCGCTTCTGCTCATGCGACCGACGCCGGCTGGGCGCTGCTGCGCGATGGCGGGCATGTCGTACTGCTTCGTCATGCGATGGTCACCGGCACCACCGATCCCGCGAATTTCGACATCGCCAACTGTTCCACCCAGATCAATCTGTCGGCGCGCGGCAAGCAGCAGGCGAGCAAGATCGGCGCACTGTTCGCCGCCCGCGCGGCGCCCGTCTCCCGCGTCTTGTCCAGCCGCTATTGCCGGTGCCTGGACACCGCCCGCACCGCCTTCGAGGCCGAGCCGGAACTCTTTGCGCCGCTCGACCTGCTGTCGACCGACGAGACGGAGAAGGCCGCACAGATCGCGGCGATCATGAAGGAGATCCGCGCCTATTCCGGCTCCGACAATCTGGTCATGGTCACGCATCTGGAAGACATCGTCGCGCTCACCGGCATCTCGCCGCGCGAAGGCGAAGCGGTGGTCGTCGAGCCGCAGGGCGAGGGCTTGCGCGTCCTCGGCCGCGTGACATTTTGACGACATCCGCAGCGCCCCTCCGCTGGCAACGCCATCATTTTGGCCGATTGCACCCCTGTATCCCATTCCCGCGCGGCGCATTCGGTCTTTTCCTGCCGGGAAAAACCGATTAGACAGCGCGCAACCACATGCGGACAGATTCCGCCCGCAAATGAAGGAAAAGCCCCTTGTCCACCACGTTCGACAAAGTCGCCAAGATCATTGCCGACACCAGCGAGATCGATATCGACACCATCACGCCCGAGAGCCACACGATCGACGATCTGGGCATCGACAGCCTCGACTTCCTCGACATCGTCTTTGCCATCGACAAGGAATTCGGCATCAAGGTGCCGCTGGAAAAGTGGACGCAGGAAGTCAATGACGGCAAGGCCTCCACCGACGACTATTTCGTCATGAAGAACCTGTGCGCCAAGATCGACGCGCTGGTCGCGGCCAAGACCGCCTGATGTGGTGCAAGCCGCGCAACCTTGACGCGCCCTGCAGCCTGACCCACAACGGCCGCCCATGAGCCCTCACGACGTCGTCATCACCGGCATTGGCCTTGTCTCTTCGCTGGGAGAGGGTCCGGATGCGCACTGGCAGAAACTCGCCCAGCCAGGTCTGAGCCCCGTGCTCGAATCCGGGCGGTTCGCGCCTTACACCGTCCACCCGCTGCCGGAGATCGACTGGAACCTGCAGATCGCCAAGCGCGGCGATCAGCGGCAGATGGAAACCTGGCAGCGGCTCGGCACCTATGCCGCCGGGCTCGCGCTGGACGATGCCGGCATCAAGGGCAATGACGAGCTCTGCACGACCATGGATATGGTCGTGGCCGCCGGCGGCGGCGAGCGCGACGAGACGGTCGACGCCGATATTCTGGCCGCTTCGGAAAGCCGCAACGACCGCGACGTGCTGCTCAACGAGAAGCTGACCACCGAACTGCGGCCAACCCTGTTCCTGGCCCAGCTTTCCAATCTGCTCGCTGGCAACATCTCCATCGTCCACAAGGTGACGGGATCGTCGCGCACCTTCATGGGAGAGGAAGGTGCGGGTGTCTCTGCCGTCGAGACGGCTGCCGCGCGCATCCGCTCGGGCCAGTCGACGCATATCCTCGTTGGCGGTGCCTTCCAGACTGAACATTCCGACATGCTGCTCGGCTATGAGCTGGCCGGCTATCTGCATCGTGGCCCATGGAAGCCGGTCTGGCAAAGACAGGGCGCGGAAGGCGGTGGCGTGGTGTCGGGATCCGGCGGCGCGTTCCTGGTGCTGGAGCAGCGCGAACACGCGACAAGCCGTGGACGGAAAATCTATGCCGAGCTGGGGTCGGTCGTCTCTGGCCGCGCCAGACGGCGGCGGGGCGAACTCGACGCGGAGATTGCCACGCTGCTCAGCCAAGCCGCGTTGCCGAACGGCAATTTGCTGGCTCTATCAGGTGCATCGGGCGCCCACGCGGCAACCACCGCCGAGAAGGCAGCGCTCGACGCCAATCCGGCGATCACCACGCGCGGCTTCTCGACGCTGACCGGACACATGAAGGAAGCGCAGTTTCCATTCGCCGTGGCGCTGGCGGCACTCGCTGTCGACCGCAAGGCCGCCTACCCAGTTTTTGACGCCGCAGTCGAAAAGCCGTTTGAAGGCATTCCGAAAAGTGTTCTTGCAACGGCGATCGGCTATCACCAATTCGAGGGCATGGCGCTCGTCAACGCCGCGTAAGGCGGCGTCGAAATTTCCGTGCCGCAACGATAAACGGTCGAGGGCTACCGCATGGCCAAACTGAATGATCACATGGGCAGGCCGATCGTCGCCGTCACCGGCATCGGCGTTGTGACCTCGCTTGGCGTCGGCAAGACCGACAATTGGGCGGCGCTGACATCAGGCAAATCCGGCATCCATCCGATCACCCGCTTTCCGGTCGACCACCTGAACACCCGCATCTCCGGCATGGTCGACTTCCTGCCGTCCAGTTCGAAGGGCGCCAGCCCCCTCACCTATGAGCTGGCCGAAACCGCCGCGCGTGAAGCCGTAGCGGAATCCGGTCTCGACTCCGGTGATTTCGGTGGCCCGCTCTTCCTTGCCTCGCCACCGGTCGAGCTCGACTGGCACGAACGCTTCTCGCTCTACAATTCCGACAGCCAGGACTCCGGCGCCGAAAGGCTGCTGCGGGTGGCGCGCGGGCTGAAGGAACTCGACATCTTCGAAACCACTCAGTTCGGCACGATCGCCGACCGCCTCGCCGACCTTTTCGGCACGCGCGGCCTGCCGATCACGCTGTCGACCGCCTGCGCCTCCGGCGCCACCGCGATCCAGCTCGGCGTCGAGGCGATCCGGCGCGGCGAATGCGACCGGGCGCTGTCGATCGGCGCCGACGGCTCTGCAACCGCCGAGGCGCTGATCCGTTTCTCGCTGTTGTCGGCGCTGTCGACCCACAATGACAATCCCGAGAAGGCGTCAAAACCGTTCTCCAAGGACCGCGACGGCTTCGTGCTGGCCGAAGGCTCCGGCGCGCTTGTGCTGGAATCGCTCGAGGCTGCCCTTGCACGCGGCGCGACCGTTCTCGGCATCCTCAGCGGCTGCGGTGAGAAAGCCGACGATTTCCATCGCACCCGGTCGAAGCCGGACGGTTCGCCGGCGATCGCCGCGGTTCGGGCCGCCCTTGCCGATGCTGGCCTGAGCGAGGTCGAGATCGACTACGTCAATGCCCACGGCACCTCGACGCCTGAAAACGACAAGATGGAGCATCTGTCGCTGTCGACCGTGTTCGGCGACCGCATCGGCTCGATGCCGATCTCGTCGAACAAGTCGATGATCGGCCACACACTGTCGGCTGCCGGCGCTGTCGAGGCCGCGTTCTCGCTGATGACGATGCGCGAAAGCGTTATTCCGCCGACCATCAACTACGACAATCCCGATCCCGCGATCGTGCTTGACGTGGTGCCCAACAAGAAGCGCAATGCCGAGGTTCGCAGCGTGCTTTCGAACTCCTTCGGCTTTGGCGGCCAGAACACTTGCCTTGTCATGGCGCGGGAACCGGTCTAAGCGAGCCCCTTCCGCTCAACAGAACCGACAGGCTCCATGCGCGCATTGCAACTTATCGAGGATCGCCGTTTAGCGACGGTGGACCTGCCGCCTCCCCCGCCGCCGTCGCTCGGCGAAGTGACCCTGCGCATCAAGGCCGTGGCGCTCAACCACATCGACGTGTGGGGCTGGCGCGGCATGGCCTTCGCCAAACGCAAGCTGCCGCTCGTTGTCGGCGCGGAAGCCTCCGGCGAAGTCGAAGCGGTCGGCCCCGGCGTTTCCAATCTCGTCCCCGGGCAGCTTGTGTCGATTTACGGAGCGCGCACCTGCGGGCTCTGCCGCGCCTGCCGTGAAGGCCGTGACAATCTCTGCGAGCATGTTTCTGGCGTGCACGGCTTCCATCTCGACGGCTTTGCCCAGGAAAAGATCAACCTGCCGGCGCGCCTGCTGGTGCCCGCTCCGCCCGGTGTAACGGATATCGGCGCGGCCGTGGCACCCGTGACCTTCGGCACGGTGGAGCACATGCTCTTCGACAATGCCAAGCTTCAACCGGGCGAAACGATCCTCATCCATGCCGGCGGCTCCGGCATCGGCTCCGCCGCGATTCAATTGGCGAAGCGGATGGGCTGCGCCATCATCACCACGGTTGGTTCGAACGACAAGATCGACAAGGCCAAGGCGCTAGGCGCCGACCATGTCATCAACTACCGCGATGACCGCTTCGAAGGCATCGTGCGCAAGCTGACGAAGAAGAAAGGGGTCGACGTGGTGTTCGAGCATGTTGGCACCGACACCTTTGCCGCCTCGATGCTGTGCCTGAAGCGTGGCGGACGCCTGGTCACCTGCGGTTCGACCTCGGGCGTGTCGACGCAGATCAACCTGATGCAGCTGTTCCAGCAGCAGTTGAAGCTGCTGGGATCCTTCGGCTGCCGCATGGAGAACATGGCCAATGCCATGCAGAAGATGGCGGCCGGCATCGTTGCTCCCGTTATCGATACCGAAGTCGGCTTTGACGACATCGACACGGCGCTGAAGCGCATGGAAGGCCGCGACGTGTTCGGCAAGATCATCCTGCGCGTCTAGGACCGGCCTTGACCAACATGTTCAAGAAGGCCCGCCGCGACCTGGCGTTTCGCTACGGCAGGCAGCTTCGCCAGCTCAACTACTGGCTGGTGGCGCGGGCTGCGATGCTGATTATCTCGGTGCTGCGCCTGCTGCCCGCCGACAGCGCGCTCAATTTTGCCGACCGGATCGCCCGGCGCATTGGCCCATGGGTGGGCCGCCATGACGTCGCCCTCGACAATCTGCGCAAGGCTTATCCTGAAAAGAGCGACGGCGAGATCCAGGCGATCGCATCGGACATGTGGGGCAACATGGCCCGCCTTGCCGCTGAATACATCTTTCTCGACGCCCTGTTCGACTATGACCCGGCCGCGACGAAGCCGGGCCGTGTCGAGGTCAAGGGTATCGAGCATTTCGTCGAGATCGCCGGCGAGCAGAAGCCGCATATCGTCTTCACCGGGCATCTCGGCAATTTCGAACTGCTGCCGGTGGCTGCCGCCACCTTCGGCATGAACATCACGGCGCTGTTTCGCCCACCCAACAACCCCTACCTCGCCGACTACATCCTCTCGACGCGGCGCTCGACAATGGGATCGCTGCTGCCATCTTCGACCGGCGCCTCCTTCGCGCTGGCGGGTGTGTTGGAAAACGGCGGCAATATCGGCGTCCTCGTCGACCAGAAATTCTCGAACGGTCTCGATACGACATTCTTCGGCCGTCCCTGCCAGAGCAACCGGGTGCTGGCCACCCTTGCCCGTCACTACGAGTGCGACGTCTACCCGGCGCGCTGCGTGAGGCTTCCAGGCAACCGTTTTCGGCTCGAGATCGAAGACAAGCTGTCATTGCCGCGCACAAGCAGCGGCAGCGTCGACGTCCACGCCACCACCCAGCTTCTCAACGACGTCGTCGAGCGCTGGGTGCGCGAGGATCCAGGCCAGTGGATGTGGTTCCACAAGAGGTGGGAAATTACTGGCGGCCGGCGCAAGCGGCGGGCCGAGGCAACCGAAGCAGGCTAAGTCAGCCGCGTCGTCTTGGCAGCCATCTTTTCCTGCCACTCACGCAATAACCCATGCATCAAATCAAAACGCCGCGAAGATCCCTCTTCGCGGCGTTTTGCATCCCCGCCTAAGCCTTCATCACCCAGCAAATGGCAGAATAAAGTTTGGCCGATACGTGTCCATCGTGGCGCCGTTGCGATCTTCATCAATCAACGTGTCCGAACCGAAGCTTGCCCGCAGCCCAATCACGTATTTGTGGATGTTAATGCTTCCGCTGCTGCCGCTAAAGGTCTCATGATCCAACTGGTAGCGTCCAAACACTGAAAGCGGCGTCCCGGAAAACCGGTACATGGCCTGGAGCGCGCCGCTGACGGTGTTGAGATGCTCGCCGGATATGGACAGGTTCGAAAAGCCCAGTTCCGCATCGAAACGAAGGTTGTCCCGGGCAAAGTAGCGAACGACGCCACGACCGCCCCAGTCGTCAAAATGGTCGGAGGAGCCGTTAGCGCGCAACTGCCCGTAATACACTTGGCCATAAAGGGTCACATTGCCCAGGTAGACTTGGGCTTCGGGGCCGGCCGTAAAGTTATAGATGCTTTCGCCGCCGATCCCGTCGCCGCCATAGCCGGTGATCGTCGCGAAGCCGCCCAGCGCATAGGCGCTCGGATCACGCCAATAGGCATGGACGGCGCCGCCATAGCCGTAAAGATTCTGACCCTGAAGCCAGAGAGAATCGACCATTGCGTCGGTCTGGATGTTCCAGCGGGGATCTATAGGGAAATTCACGCGGCCCGCGCCGCCTGCGGTGGTCGCCGTTGCATGGTCGCCAGGGACAGTCAGATACAATCCACCAAGGTAAGCCTCGACATAGCCGGAAATGTGCGGGGCGGCGATGGGCTGGTCCATGACGATCGGAGATACCGCGTCCGCAGCGAAGGCCGAGGTGGCTGTTGCCGCGATCGCCGCGCCCATAAGCAGTCTGTACATTAGAATCCCCTCAGGTTGCCTATCCGGGATGTACCACCAATAAGTGTTCAAGCAAGCCACCGGCGGGATCAGGCCAGGCGCAGCGCTGTGGTTTTCGGTACCATTGGGATATTCCTGCAACATTTCGGGTATCGGCAGACCCCGAAGGATACAGCGACGCCGATGAGCGCCTGAGCTCCTGGCAGAGCCCAAGTCGCTGGCTGTCTTGGTTCGTAATGAGGATCAGCGTATTGCCGAAACGGCCATCAAATCAAAACGCCGCGAAGACCCCCCTTCGCGGCGTTTTGCATCCCCCGGCTAAGGCCGTCGTCCCCCGGCAAATGTTAGAATGAAGTCTGGCCGATACATGCGCGCCAAAGCAAGCATCAACAGCTTCAAACCAGGCGCAGGGCCCTTGTTTTCGGTACCATTGCGCTATTCCTGCAACATTTCGACCCTCGATACAGCCGGAAGGGCACAGCAACAGTGCCCACAGCCCCGATTGGGACGGCAGTTTTTGACCGTCTTAGTTTGTGATGAGGATCCGCGTATTGCCGAAGCCGGCTTCCCGCACCATCGAATAGAAGGTCGCGGCATTGGCCGTCTGCAGTCGCACGCAGCCATGCGAAGCCGGGCGCCCCAACTGCCTGACCGCGCCGGTGCCGTGGATGGCGTAACCGCCGTGGAAGAACACGGAGTAAGGCATCGGCGACATCTCGTATTTGCGCGAGTACCACATCCGCTCCGTCCGTTGCGGCCGATACGTGCCGCGCGGCGTGAAATACCCCTTGCGGGCGGTGGATACGTTCCAGCGGTAAAGCACTTCGCCGTACCTGCTCACAGTCATCGTCTGTGATGACACATCGATGTTTGCAACCAGGCTGGCGGCCCAGCCTTGAACTGACGAGCCGAACAGCATCGCGACAAGCATTGCCGCCATGAGAACTGTCTTCTTCATGCGATCAAACCCCTTTGATTGCCCCTGCCTGCATGTTTTCACGTCGTTTTTCATTTTTTAAGAGGCAGATACGTGAAATAGCACACAGTTCTTGACGAATTGGGCAATCCAAAGCGGCGAATTTGAACGATTTCCCGCGATAGTTGCCGCAACGACACGCCGCACGGGCGTTGTCGGGAGCGGGCTTGCCAAACCAGGGCGATCACTGCTCAATCCTCCAGATGAACGAACGACTCCTCAAGGCAGTGGACGACCGGGTCGATGACCTCGTCGCACTGACCGCCGACCTGATCCGCTTTCCGACCATCAATCCGCCCGGCGAAGCCTATCGCCTATGCGCTGAGTACATCGGCGCGCGCCTGAAGAAGCAGGGTTTCGAAATCGAATTCATCCGCGCCGAAGGCACGCCCGGCGATACCGACCGCTATCCGCGCGTCAACGTCGTCGCCCGCTTCGACGGCCGCTCGCCCGGCGCCTGCGTGCATTTCAACTCGCATATCGACGTGGTCGAAGCCGGCGAAGGCTGGACCGTCGACCCCTTTGCCGGCGTCGTGAAGGACGGCAGGGTCTATGGCCGCGGCGCCTGCGACATGAAGGGCGGCCTCGCCGCCTCGATCATCGCCGCCGAAGCCTTCATGGAGGCCTATCCCGATTTTCCCGGCGCCATCGAGATTTCCGGCACGGTCGACGAGGAGTCCGGCGGCTTCGGCGGTGTCGCCCATCTGGCGAAACTCGGCTATTTCTCCGCCCCCAGGATCGATCATGTCATCATTCCCGAACCACTCAATAAGGACCGGATCTGCCTTGGCCATCGCGGCGTCTGGTGGGCGGAGATCGAGACCAAGGGCGAGATCGCGCATGGCTCCATGCCGTTCCTCGGCGACAATGCGGTGCGCCATATGGGCGCGGTGCTGCAGGCTTTCGAGGATGAGTTATTCCCGGCGCTCGATCGCAAGATGACGCGCATGCCCGTCGTGCCGGAAGGCGCCAGGCGTTCGACCATGAACATCAATTCCATCCATGGCGGCCAAACGGAGGATTTCCGGCCCGGCCTGCCCTCGCCCAACGTGCCCGATGCCTGCCGGCTGACCATCGACCGCCGCTTCCTCCTCGAGGAGGACCTCGGCACCGTCAAGAGCGAGGTGACTGACATACTCGATCGGCTGAAGCGCGAGCGCAAAAAGTTCGACTACGAGATCCGCGACATCATGGAAGTGCTGCCGCTGATGACGGAGCGCGATGCGCCGGTGGTGAAGGCGGTGGCCAAGGGCATCATGGAGATATTCGATCGCGAACCCGATTATGTGATTTCGCCCGGCACCTACGACCAGAAGCACATCGCCCGCATCGGCCACATCTATGACTGCATCGCCTACGGTCCGGGCATTCTCGACCTCGCCCACAGGCCCGACGAGTGGGTAGGCATCACCGACATGGTGGAATCGGCGAAGGTGATGGCGATCGGGCTCAACGTGCTGCTGCGAGGCAAGATCGCCGGGTGATACGGGCGACGACGACAACCGCTGGCGGAAAAAACATTCCTCCTTGCGATGCCGGACAGCACGAAACGCGATTTACTCCGCTGAAAAATCACGCTTCTATCCGCCGGGTTCGAGCCTATGGGGAGTTGCACGATGAAATTGTGGAAGATCATTCTGGCCGCCGCCGCCTTGTCACTGGCCGCCGGAACCTCGGCGTTCGCCACGCGAGCCGACCTGGTCATCGGCATTCCGCTCGAACCCCCGCATCTCGACCCGACCGCGGGTGCAGCCGCGGCGATCAAGGAGGTTCTCTATGCCAATGTGTTCGAGGGCCTGACCCGGATCGGACCGAACAGCGAAGTGCTGCCGGACCTGGCGGAAAGCTGGACCATTTCCGACGACGGCAAGGTCTACACCTTCAAGCTGCACACCGGCGTGAAATTCCATGACGGCGCCGACTTCAGCGCCGACGACGTGAAATTCTCGCTCGACCGCGCCCGCGCCGACAACTCGGTCAATGCGCAAAAGGGCCTGTTCGCCGCCATCGACACCGTCGAGGTGATTGATCCCGCGACTGTGAAGGTCACGCTCAAGCACCCGCAAGGCTCCTTCCTCTACAATATGGGCTGGGGCGACGCGGTGATGGTATCGCCCAAATCGGCGGACACCAACAAGGAGAAACCGATCGGTACCGGCCCGTTCAAGTTCCAGAACTGGGTCAAGGGGTCGTCGATCACGCTGGTGAAGTCCGACCATTACTGGGGTGCTCCGGTGTTCCTCGACAAGGTCGAGTTCCGCATTGTGCCCGATGCCGCCGCCTACGTGCCGGCCCTGCTTTCCGGCGACATCCAGGCCTTCCCCTTCTTCGATCCCGACAGCGTCGCGCAGATCAAGGACGATCCGCGCTTCAAGGTGGTGGTCGGCGCGACCGAAGGCGAAACCATCCTGTCGATCAACAACAAGAAGCCGCCATTCGACAAGCTGCAGGTTCGGCAGGCGATTTCCTACGCGCTCGATCGCAAGGCGATCATTGACGGCGCCTCGGCTGGGCTCGGTCTGCCGATCGGCTCGCACATGTCGCCGACCAACAAATATTATGTCGACCTCACGGGCCGGTATCCGCACGATGTCGCCAAGGCCAAGGCACTGTTGAAGGAGGCAGGCCTGGAAAACGGCTTCAGCGCGACGCTGAAACTGCCACCTCCCTCCTACGCACGGCTTGGCGGCGAGATCATCGCCTCGGAGCTTCGTGACGTCGGCATCAACCTGGAGATCATCCCGGTCGAATGGGCGCAGTGGCTGGATCAGGTGTTCACCAAGAAGGACTACGACCTGACCATCGTCTCGCACACAGAGCCCAACGACATCGATATCTATTCGCGCAAGGACTACTATTTCAATTACCAGAACCCGGCCTTCAACAAAGTCATCGCCGACCTGGACCTCAGCTCCGACGAGGCCAAGCGCAAGGAGCTTTACGCGCAGGCGCAGAAGATCCTGGCCGATGATGCCGTGGTCGGCTTCCTCTACGAACTGCCGAAGGTCGGCGTCTGGGATGCCAAGCTGCAGGGACTGTGGGAAAACGCGCCGATCCAGGCCAATGATTTGACGAAGGTGAAGTGGGCGGATTGAGGCAGTTGGCCCAAAGGCGACGCTTGCGCTCCTTCGCGCCCCCCTCTGTCCTGCCGGACATCTCCCCCATGAGGGGGGAGATCGGCAGTTTCAGCGCTTGCGACACAGCTTCGACAATTGGCGAAAGCAGCGGCGAGAGCGCAATCTCCCCCCTTGAGGGGGAGATGTCCGGCAGGACAGAGGGGGGCGTGACAGAACGCTGCCTTTGCCCGGTCATCGCACTTGGCAAAGCAGCGGTCCTTCCGCGATGACCGCCTATCTCCTCAAGCGCCTCGTTATCGCCGCGCTCACCCTGGTGCTGGCCTCCATGGTGGTGTTCGCCGTGCTGGAGATCCTTCCGGGAGATCCGGCGCGGCTGATGCTGGGCATGAATGCCAGCGCCGACCAGGTCGAGCTGCTGCGCGACCAGATGGGCCTCAACGCGCCCCTCATCCACCGTTACCTGCACTGGGCCGGCGGTTTGCTGAGCCTGGATTTCGGCCGCTCCTACACCTATTCGGTGCCGGTCATCGATCTCGTGCGCGAACGGCTCGTCGTCTCGCTGCCGCTGGCGCTGATCGCGCTCGCGCTCTCCACCATCATCGCCATTCCCGTCGGCCTGTTCTCCGCCGGCCGGCGTGGCCGGATCGGCGACACGATGACGATGGGCGCCGCGCAACTTGGCGTCGCCGTGCCGAACTTCTGGTTCGCGCTGATGCTGATCTATCTTTTCGCTGTCTGGCTGCGGCTGGTGCCGGCGGGTGGCTTTCCCGGCTGGAGCGCCGGGGCATGGCCGGCGCTGAAGGCACTGCTGCTGCCGGCGGTCGCGCTTGCACTGCCGCAGGCCGCGATTCTTGCCCGAGTGACCCGCTCGGCGCTGATCGAGGTGCTGAACGAGGATTATATCCGCACCGCCCGCGCCAAGGGCCTGCCCTACCGCGCCGTTCTTTGGAGCCATGCGCTGCGCAACGCGATGATCCCCGTGCTGACCATTCTTGGCCTGCAGTTCGCCTTCCTGCTTGCCGGCACCATCATCATCGAAAATGTCTTCTACCTGCCCGGGCTCGGCCGGCTGGTGTTCCAGGCGATCACCCAGCGTGACCTGATCGTGGTCGAAAGCGTCGTCATGCTGCTGGTTGCCGCGGTCATCGCCGTCAACCTGCTCGTCGACCTTTCCTACGCGGTCGTTGATCCGCGACTGAGAAGCCGCCAATGACACTGCACATCGACATCCCCGAGGAGACCTTCAGCGGCATCCTGGCCAAGGCATTCAAGAATACCGCGTTCGTTGCCGGCTTCGTCATCACCCTGCTGGTCCTGGCAATGGCTGTGGTCTCGTATGTCTGGACGCCATACGACGTCACCAGGCTGATCATCGCCGACAAGACGCAGGCGCCTTCGCTCGCGCACTGGTTCGGCACCGACCATTTCGGTCGTGACATCCTGTCGATGATCATGGTCGGCGCCCGCAACTCGATCGCCGTGGCGTTGGTCGCCGTCGGCATCGGCATGGGCGTCGGCGTGCCTCTCGGCGCCTTTGCCGCCGCGCGTGGCGGTCTTGTCGACGAAGCGCTGATGCGCATCAACGATCTCGTCTTCGCCTTCCCTGCCCTGCTCTCGGCCATCATGATCACCGCCATCTTCGGGCCGGGCGCGGTCAATGCGATCATTGCCATCGGCATCTTCAACATACCGGTGTTCGCGCGTGTCGCCCGCGCGGGCGCACTGGCGATCTGGCCACGCGAATTCATCCTTGCCGCGCGAGCCGCCGGCAAGGGCAGGACGCTCATCACCATCGATCATGTGCTGCCCAACATCGCCACGCTGTTGCTGGTACAGGGAACCATCCAGTTCGCGCTGGGCATTCTGGCCGAGGCCGGGCTTTCTTATGTGGGCCTAGGTGCCCAGCCGCCGATGCCGAGTTGGGGCCGCATGCTGTTCGACGCGCAGACACGCATGGTCATGGCGCCGTGGATGGCGATCTTTCCCGGCATGGCGATCGTCATCACCGTTCTCGGGCTGAATCTGCTGGGCGACGGCATCGCCGATATCATCGATCCGAAATCGCGGCGGCAGCGATGAGCCTGCTGGAAATCCAGGACCTGTCGCTCACCATCGGCGACACGCCGATCCTGAAGGGGATCGAACTTTCCGTGGCGCCCGGCGAAGTGATGGGGCTGGTCGGCGAATCCGGTTCCGGAAAATCGATGACCGCGCTGACGCTGATGCGGCTTCTGCCCCATGCCGCGCGCGCTAGCGGGCGCGTTACATTCGACGGGATCGACATACTTGCCGCGACCGAGGACCAGATGTGCGCGCTGCGCGGCGACGACATCGGCATGATCTTCCAGGAGCCGATGACGGCGCTCAATCCGGTCAAGACCATCGGAGAGCAGGTTGCCGAAGGCATACGCTGGCACACCAAGGCAAGCCGCGCCAGCGCCGAGGACCGCGCGCGAAAAATGCTCGACCGCGTCGGCCTGCCCGAAGCGCAATTCCCGCTGTCGCGCTACCCGCATGAACTGTCCGGCGGCCAGCGCCAGCGCGTCGTCATCGCCATCGCCTGTGCGTTGAAGCCGAAGCTGCTGATCGCCGATGAGCCGACCACGGCGCTGGACGTGGTGCTGCAGGCGCAGATCCTCGACCTCCTGCGCGACCTTGTCGCCGAAAACCATATGGGGCTGCTGCTGATCTCGCATGACCTGGCGGTCGTGACTGAAATGGCGGATCGCATCACCATCCTGCGTCGCGGCGAAGTGATGGAGGCAGGCGACACGGCGCGTACCCTGTCGGAACAACTTCATCCCTATACGCGCCAGCTGGCGCAGGCCTCGATGCATGTGCCGGCGCGCGCCCGGCCGCACAATGCCGGATCGACAACGCCTTTGCTGGACGTCGAAGGCGTCACGCGGGATTATCCTGGCCGACGCACATCCCTGTTCAGGCGCGCGGTGCCGATCCGCGCTGTCGACGACGTTTCCCTGTCGATAGCGCCGGGCCAATCGGTGGCGCTGGTCGGACGTTCCGGTTGCGGCAAGTCAACGCTTGCCCGCATCATCCTGGCGCTGGACCGGCCGACGTCCGGAGCGATCCACTTCAAAGGCCAGGGCATCACCGGCAAGAACGAGGCCGAACTCAAGCCGGCGCGGCGCGACATGCAGGTGGTGTTCCAGGATCCTTACGGCTCCTTCGACCCACGCCAGAAAGTCGAGAAACTGGTCTCCGAGCCACTGCACGTCCTGGACAGGAAGCCGACAAAGGCCGAACGCTGCGAAATGGTGGCGCATGCCCTCCACGAGGTCGGCCTCGACGTCTCCGACATGGACAAATATCCGCATGAATTCTCAGGCGGCCAGCGCCAGCGCCTGTCGATCGCCCGCGCCATCATCACGCGCCCGAAACTTGTCGTCGCCGACGAGCCGGTCTCCGCGCTCGACGTCTCGATCCGCGCCCAGATCCTCGACCTGTTCGCCGAGCTCAACCAGAAGCTCGGCATCGCCTATCTGTTCATCACCCATGACCTGACGGTCGCGCGCGCCATCACCGACGAGGTGCTGGTCATGCATGACGGCAAGATCGTCGAGCGCGGCAAGACCAACGAGGTGCTCGACCACCCGCAATCCGAGGCGGCCAAGGCGCTGGTCGCCGCCGCCCCCGATTTGCGCCGGGCTGTTGCGCGCCGAATGCAGGAACAGGGCTGAGCAGGGCTACTCGTTAGGCTTCACGACATCGACCGGGCTGATCTCCAGCAGGTCGAGCGTGCGGCGCAGGAGACGCACCTCGCTTTCGGCAAGCTGCGAATCCGCCTTGGCGATTTCCACCATGTGGCGGGCGAGCAGCTTGCGCCGCTCGATATCGAGCTCGCGAAACAGCGCGATGGCCTGCGAAGCATTGGTCTCGTAGCCGAAGTCGTTGAGATACTCGATGACCGCGTCGATGCTGGATTCGGGAATGTCGAAGGCGTCCTTGCAGATGCGCCTGAAGACATCCATTTCGCTTTCACTGACGGAACCGTCGGCAAGGATCATGCGAAACAGCATCAGCAATTCCGCCGACAGCACCGGATCGTCAGCCACCTTGCGCACGCCGGCGTCGCCGTCGAAGATCGAGCGTATCTGGTCCAGCAATGCGATCGCCATAAAGGTCCCTTTCGATTCGTCTGATGCATGTCGCTCAAAAGTGCGTAGCGGTTTTGAGACAACGACATGCATAAAAGCAAAGAATCCAAGCGCGCCGCCTGATTCCGTTCAGACGCGACGCGCTTGGAATAGGTAGCGCGGAATCGGCCTTGCGCAAACGGGGTCGGCGTGGTCGAACGCCTTCTGCCCTCAACGTCCGAACGCTCCCATCGATCCCATGTTCGATCTCGCCTCCCAGACCGTCGTCATGCTCGCCTTCGCGGCCTTTACCGCCGGCTTTGTCGATTCGATCGCCGGTGGCGGTGGCTTGATCACAGTGCCGGCGCTGCTGCTGGCCGGCTTCACCCCAGTCCAGGCGCTGGCCACCAACAAGCTGCAGGGCATGTTCGGTTCCGGCTCGGCGACAGTCCACTATGCTTCGAAGGGTCACGTCGACCTGCGCCGCCAACTTCCCTCGGCGCTGCTGGCCCTCATAGGAAGCGCGATCGGAGCCTTGCTGGCAACGATCGTGCCCGGCGATCTCCTGCGGGCTCTCCTGCCCATCGTCCTGATCGCCATCGCCATCTACTTCGCCGTCAAGCCCAACATGAACGACGTCGACCGCGCCGAGCGGCTCTCGCCGTTCCTGTTCGGGTTGACCATTGTACCGGTTGTGGGTTTCTACGACGGGCTGTTCGGACCGGGGGCCGGCTCCTTCTACATGCTCGCATTCGTTGCGCTGGCCGGCTACGGCGTGCTGAAGGCAACGGCGCACACCAAGCTGCTCAACTTCGCCTCCAACATCGGCGGCTTCATCGTCTTCGCGGCCTTTGGCGTTGTCTACTGGAAGATCGGCCTGATGATGGGTGTCGCCCAATTCCTCGGCGCCCGTCTCGGCGCGAGCCTTGCCATGCGCATTGGCGCGAAACTGATCAAGCCGCTGCTGGTAATCGTCTGCCTGGCATTGGCGGTCAAGCTGCTGGCCGATCCGACCAACCCATTGCGCGCTCTGATTGCTGGTATGTGAATGCGCCCCTGATAGAATGTGAGCGTACGAATCATGTCAGTCGGCGGTCTGACATGAGCTGATGGGGATCAGTTTCATCTATTGCATTGTGCCGGCTTCACCGCCGAGCACTCCAATCTCAGGCAACTCGGAGCGCCCGGCCAAAAGCCGGGCGCTTTTGATTCTGGTCGATGGTCTGCTAGATTCCAGATCATGCCAAGCGAGATGCAACGCCAGAAGGAACAGGACCGGTCCATCGCCGGTCGCTTCGAGATGCTGCGGCGGGTTCCTGACTCGAGGCTTGCGGGCGTTGTTACCGACATCTGCTTCTATCGCGAAACGGCGCCCGGCCATTTCCGCAACACCGAATACGCATCGCTGACGGTGCCGCTGGTGATCAGCTTTGCGGAGCCCTTCGCCATCGGGCTCGGCAAGAACCCCGGTGACAATGATCGCTTTGCCAGTTTTGCCGCCGGCCTCTATGCCGGACCGGTTGTGATCGAATCCTTCGGCGGCGCCTGCTGCGTCCAGGTCAATTTCACGCCGCTAGGCGCACGCCGTTTCTTCAGCCGGCCAATGAGCGAACTGACCGACAGCATGGTTGTGCTGGATGACGTACTCGGCACTGAGGGGATGGCGCTGCGCGAAAGGCTTGGCAATACGCCGGACTGGACGGCGCGTTTCGATCTGGCCGAAGCCTTCGTCACCAGTCGGCTAGCCAAAGCCAAGGAAATGCCGGCCGAAATTGCCTGGGCCTATGACAGCATCATCGCGTCTGGTGGCCGCACGCGCATTTCATCGATTGCCGACAATCTGGGCTGGAGCCGCAAACATCTCGCCGTCAGCTTTTCCGATGCGATCGGTGTCGGCCCCAAGACGCTGTCACGCATCGTCCGCTTCAACCGTGCGCTTGGCCTGTCGAGGCAGCAGTCAAGTGACTGGGCGGATATCGCCGCCGATTGCGGCTATGCCGACCAGGCGCATCTGGTGCGCGAATTCCGCGACCTCGCTGGCGAGACGCCAACCGCGCTCACGGTCCGGGCATAGATCGCCAGGTAACATTTCTTCAAGACGCCGGAACGGCCGTCGCTCAGAGTGGGTCATCGACCAACCAGATGAAGGAGGCAGTCATGCCCACAACCACCGAACCGCCCCGGCTCTACCCTGCGCTGCGCTACCGGAACGCGGCAAAAATGATCGACTGGCTCGGCGAAGCCTTTGGTTTCAGCGTGCGCGCCAATTATGGCGAAGGCAACGTCGTTCATCACGCCGAACTGGTCCTCGGCTCATCGATGATCATGCTGGGCACGATGCGCGACGACGACTACGGCAAGATGGTCGGCGAGCCCGGCACAGGCGGCGGCAAGTCGATCTACATTGCCGTCGAGGACGCCGACGCCGCCTATGCCCGCGCCAAGAAAGCCGGCGCCGTGATCATCCAGGAACTGGTCGACCGCGACTATGGCAGCCGCGAGTTCATCTGCCGCGACCCTGAAGGCAATGTCTGGTCCTTCGGCACTTATTGGCCGAAGGCGAGTGAGAACGCCTGAACCGACCGCACGGCACAAGGGGCTAGGATTGGCTGAAGCATCCCCAACTTCGTCATCCCTGGGCGAAGCAGGAGCGAAGCTCCGTCGCGGAGACCCTGGGATGACGAAGCGGTGGGCGATCTTGCTAAGCGCAAACGTATGTAGTTCGTCGACGCAAGTATCCAGCCGTCAAAACTTCTATACCGACGCTACCTGGCCAGGCCAAATATCGCGTCGCAGTCGAGATGAACCTCCAGCTCGGCGGCGACGTCGTCCAGCGCCCGTTCGACCTCGGCGCGGTAGTCGAGGCCACCGCCTTTGACGCCCAGGCTTTCGAGGAATTTGCCGCGAAAGGCGTCGGCGGAAAACAGGCCGTGCATATAGGTGCCCAGCACCTTGCCATCGGCGGAGGTCGCGCCGTCATCGGCGCCGTTGATGACAGCGGAAGGCCGAAGCGTGTCCGGGCCGGTGGTGCGGCCGAGGTGGATCTCGTAGCCTTCCAGCGGCAGGTCGAATGGCACTGAGCGCGCTGTGACGTTGCGCACGGTCTTCTCCGGCTCCATCACCGTTTCGATGTCGAGCAGGCCGAGCCCCTCGGCTTCGGTAACGCTGCCCTCGATGCCCTGCGGATCGCGCACGATCCGGCCCAGCATCTGGAAGCCGCCGCAGATACCGACGACATGGCCGCCGCGCTTGCGGTGTGCCAGCAAGTCTCGATCCCAGCCGTTCTCTCGAAACTTTATGAGGTCGCCGATCGTCGACTTGGAGCCGGGAATGACCACCAGTCCGGCATCTCCCGGCAGCGGCTTCCCGGGCGGCACGAACACCACCTCGACTTGCGGCTCGGCCTTGAGCGGGTCGAGATCGTCGAAATTGGCGATGCGGCCGAGCATCGGCACCGCCACCTTAAGTGCTCGCTTCTCGCCGGACGCCAACCGTTCGAGCACCACGGAATCCTCCGAAGGCAGCCGTGCCGCCGCCTTCAGCCAAGGCACGACGCCAAAACAGCGCCAGGCGGTGAAACGCTCGATCGCTTTGATGCCGTCATCGAACAGCGAGACGTCGCCCCGGAACTTGTTGATGAGATAGCCCACGATCATACGCCGGTCCTCCTCCGGGAGGATCAGATACGTGCCGGCGACCGAGGCGATGACGCCGCCGCGATCTATGTCGCCGACCAGCACCACCGGCACATTGGCCCGCGTCGCAAAGCCCATATTGGCGATGTCGTGGCTGCGCAGGTTGATCTCGGCTGGCGAGCCGGCGCCCTCGACGATGACGAGGTCGGCACCCTCGCCGACCTTCGCCCAAGAATCCAGCACGGCATCCATCAGCCGCCCCTTCAGCGCCTGATAGTCGCGCGCACGCGCCTCGCCAAACACCTTGCCCTGTACGATGACCTGCGCGCCGACATCCGTTTGCGGCTTGAGCAGCACCGGGTTCATGTGGACGGTCGGCGCCACGCCGCAGGCGATCGCCTGCAGCCATTGCGCGCGGCCGATCTCGCCGCCGCCATGGTTGTTGTCGCCGGGGATGTCGGCGACTGCGGCGTTGTTCGACATGTTCTGCGGCTTGAACGGCCGTACCTTGAGCCCGCGCTTTTTCGCGGCGCGACACAGGCCCGCGACCAGCACCGTCTTGCCGACATCGGAACCGGTGCCCTGTAGCATGATGGCCCTGGCCATTATGCCCTGCCCTGCGCGACGGTTCCGGTGATCGTCGATTTCGCGGCAAGCGGCCCACCGCGCCAGATATAGACAGCCAGCAGCGGCTCCCGTCCGGTGCGCATGGCGTGGTTGACGTTCGAGGCGTGGTGGACGACCTCTCCGGCCTCGCGAACGCGGAAATCGCCCTCGCCCATGCGCCACTCGGTGCCGCCGGTCAGTGGAATGTAGATTTCCTCGGCGACGTGATGATGGTCGGGATAGACGATGTCAGGTCCAAGGATGAGCAGACCGGCGGCGACTTCGGCATTGGCAAAGTGACCGCGCATGCCCATCACTTCCAGCCAGCCATAATTGTCGATGAACGCCTTGCCGAAATCCGCTTCGCTGTAGGTCTGGCCCCAGCGGAGATCGCCACGGTGGTCCGCTACAAATCGCACCAGCGGCTTCGCATCCTCCGGCGCCAGGTCGACAACGCGATCGAGATGGCTGACGCAGGCAAGCGGATGCGGCTCAAGCGCGCGAGCCGGCATATCCCAGGCGATTCGCGCCACGGCATCGCGCACCAACGCGCTGTCGACACCAGCGAGATAGTCGTGGAACGTCTCGAGCAGTTCGTTGAAATTTGTCGTCATGGTCTCTTCCGGGCATCCATCCGCGCACAGCCGCTCCGCGGAAGGTCGGGTTGCGCGGCGGCATCATTGGTCTAGATTGGTGCCCGCGCAAAGCCAAAAACGACGGGCCAGCAGACTGGCTGGCCTCAGACATCAGGGAGCACGCCATGGACGCCGCGGTCGA
Source organism: Mesorhizobium shangrilense (assembly GCF_040537815.1). NCBI lineage: Bacteria > Pseudomonadati > Pseudomonadota > Alphaproteobacteria > Hyphomicrobiales > Phyllobacteriaceae > Mesorhizobium > Mesorhizobium shangrilense. Next base: position 976,163 of record NZ_JBEWSZ010000001.1, on the reverse strand, counting down.
TGCGAGCACCAGCCAGTTCGAACTCAATGAGGAGCAGCGCGCCATACAGGAAATGGCCGAAGCGTTCGCCGCCGACCGTGTCGCGCCGAATGCGCTCGACTGGGATCGCAGGAAACACTTTCCTGCCGATGTAATCCGCGAAACCGGGCCGCTCGGCCTCGGCGGCATCTATGTCCGCGACGATGTCGGCGGCTCGGCGCTCGGCCGGCTGGACGCCGTGTTGATCTTCGAGGCGCTTTCCCGCGCCGACCCGGCCTTTTCGTCCTTCATCTCGATCCACAACATGGTGGCGTCGATGATCGATCGTTTTGGCAATGACGAGCAGCGCCGACGCTTCCTGCCGAAACTGACCTCGATGGAATGGCTGGCCAGCTATTGCCTGACCGAGCCGGGTTCGGGCTCCGACGCCGCCGCATTGAAGACGCGCGCTGTGAAGAGCGGCGGCGACTATGTGCTGAACGGCACCAAGCAGTTCATCTCCGGCGCCGGCGACAGCGATGTCTACGCCGTCATGGTGCGCACCGGCGCCGACGGACCGAAGGGCATTTCCACCATCGTCGTGCCGAAGGACGCGCCCGGCCTTTCCTTCGGCGCCAATGAACACAAGATGGGCTGGCACATGCAGTCGACCCGCCAGGTCATCTTCGAGGACTGCAAGGTGCCCGCTGAAAACCTGCTCTCGACCGAGGGCGCCGGCTTCGGCATCGCCATGGCGGGGCTGGACGGCGGCCGGCTGAACATCGCTGCCTGTTCGCTGGGCGGCGCGCAATCGGCGCTCGACAAGGCGCTGTCCTACACGGCCGAGCGCAAGGCTTTCGGCTCGAAGATCAACCAGTTCCAGGCGCTGCAGTTCAGGCTCGCCGACATGGAGACAGAGCTGCAGGCGGCGCGCATCTTCCTCTATGCTGCCGCCTCAAAACTTGACCGCAAGGCGCCGGATGCCGGCAAATGGTCGGCCATGGCCAAGCGCTTTGTCACCGACACCGGCTTCAACGTCGCCAATGACGCGCTGCAACTGCTCGGCGGTTATGGCTACCTGCACGACTACGGCATCGAGAAACTGGTCCGGGATTTGCGCGTCCACCAGATTCTCGAAGGCACCAACGAGATCATGCGCGTCATCATCGCACGCGCCCTGATCGGCCGCTGAAGCCAGAAATTCCGGGAGAGAGACAATGACGACGATCGCCTTCATCGGCCTCGGCAATATGGGCAATCCAATGGCCGCCAACCTCGTCAAGGCGGGCCATACGGTGCACGGCTTCGACCTTATGCCTGAGAATCTGGCGGTCGCGCGCGACCAAGGCGTCGTCGTCATGGCCAACGCACTTGCAGCCGTGAAGGACGCCGATGTCGTCATCACCATGCTGCCGGCCGGCAAGCACGTGCTCTCTGTCTATGAGGATATCGCGCCCAAGGCGAAAAAAGGCGCGCTGTTCATCGACTCGTCGACAATCGACGTCGAATCGGCGCGCAAGGCGCACGCCGTCGCCAGCAAGCATGGGTTGCTGTCGATCGACGCGCCGGTTTCGGGCGGCACCGGCGGCGCGACCGCCGGCACGCTGACCTTCATGGCCGGCGGCTCGAAGGATGCTTTCGCCAGGGCCGAGCCGATCCTCAAGCCGATGGCCGGCCGCATCGTGCATTGCGGCGACGACGGCGCCGGCCAGGCTGCGAAAATCTGCAACAACATGATCCTCGGCATTTCGATGATCGGCGTCGCCGAAGCCTTCGTGCTGGCGGAAAAGCTCGGCCTCTCGCATCAGGCGCTGTTCGATGTCGCTTCGACCTCGTCGGGCCAATGCTGGTCGCTGACCACCTATTGCCCGGTGCCCGGCCCGGTGCCGACCTCGCCCGCCAACAAGGACTACAGACCGGGCTTTGCAGCGGCCTTGATGCTGAAGGATTTGAAGCTGGCGCAGGAAGCGGCGCAAGGCGCGGGCGCGGTGACGCCACTTGGGGCCGAGGCGGCGCAGCTCTATGCCCTGTTCAACGCCCAGGGACATGGCGGCGCCGATTTCTCCGGGATAATTAATTTTCTGCGCGGGAACCCAGCGTAACCAACGGATTTGACGGACTTTTTCCGGGTCCTTCCGGCAGAAAGACCGCAAATTTAGATTTGCTTAAGCTCTCGATAACCCCCCGGTAACGATGTCCCTATAAAACGGATGGCGAGGCGGACATATCGCATCCGCCCGGCGCTCCGGATCAGGTCTCGCGTACCGGAGCCCGTAAGTTTCGCCAAGTGTTCGAGTAGCGAAGCGCCATGCGTATCTGGCAAAGCCGCGTTCCCGCTGGAGCGCGGTTTTTGCATTTCCGCCACCTATACTGCCGCGCCTGGCCTATATCCCGATTGCCGCATTCGGAACCGGCACATGATCTTCGTTGATCAGGACGATCGGGGCATCGACGCCGTCCACCCTGACAACAAGCAGGCGCGTGCTCCATTTGCCAGCGGTGCGGACGGCGTTTGAGAATACGGTGCCTTTGCCTTTGCTGCCATGGATCGGAATGCTGAACTGAGCGTCACCGGAGCCGTTCACGTTGACGTTGATATGGCCGCCGACCCAGAAATTATCTGCCAGATCATCACCTATGGCGGCCTTGACCCGATCGTCGGCCCGGACGGCGTCCATGGTCATGTGATAGGCGTCGCTGCCTTTCAGGATGTAGGGAACGCTGCCGACCGTGGCCGCGCAGCCCCCGATCCCGACCACCCAGACGACCAGTCCGGCAATTGCCCAATTGCGTTGCGTCTTGCGGAACTGCTCGGCATCGCGCCACGCACGGTTCCGCCAGGCCCAGCGGCTCCCGCGTGAGCCCAGCACGATGATCATGATGATGTTGACGACGGGTATCAACGCGAGCAGCGCGATGAAGGTGCTGTTGCCGACACCCCAGATCCAGTTGAGGAAGAAAGCGCCCCAGTTTCAGCGGTCAAGCTCGGCCGGAATTTCGGCGGGCTCGTTGAGCGGTTGTCCGGCCATGATGTCCCCCAGCGGCGAATGTGCCTTGGCGGGGTTCTAGCGCATGACCACGAAAAACTGGAATCGGTTTTTATTCTATCGACCTTGGTTTTCAGGTCTTTGTCGACAGCCGGCGAAAATTCGCTTTCACGGCAACGCTTGCCGGCTTCAGCGCGGCGTTGAAGGATCGCTCCGCCGCAATACCGTTGAACAGCGACGGCGTGCGTCCGGAAAACACTTCCGGCCAGAAGCGCGATGCCGAATGAAGCAGCGACATCTGCGCCGCGAATGCGCCTTCGGCCATCGCGACGGTCTTCTCGTTCACCGCGCGGGCGGTCTCCGTGCCCCACGGCCGGCTACTGCCTGCATCCATGGCCATCATCGGCAGGCGCATCATCGCCACCAGCGGCGCCAGCATCAGGTCACCGCCGATGCTGGCTGCTTCTTGCACGCGTCGGCTCTTGCCGGTCTTTCTCATGGAAACGAACCCCTTGTCGCAGCCGATATGGCCACTGCGTATCACACTACGCGCGGAAGACAGCATCGTTCCCAGTTGCGACAGTATGGGACTCAAGACCGGGCGTCCTGACGGAGAACGCCCGGTCGAGGTTCACTGTCTAGCGCTTGCGCAGATCCGCCTGCGCCAGGTCGAGCGCCTTGGAGATGCGATCGCAGGCCATGTCGATCGTGTCGCGGGTCCAGATCAGCGGCGGCGACAGGATCATCGTGTCGCCGGTGGCGCGCAGCATCATGCCCTGCGCGATCGCATGATCACGCACGACGACCGCCGCGCTGCCCGACGGCAGGAAACGCTCTTTCGTCGCCTTGTCCTTGACGATCTCGATCGCCCCCATCAGACCGATCGAACGGACCTCGCCGACCAAGTCATGCCCGGCGATACGCTCCTGCAATGCATGGGCGAAATACGGACCGGTGTCGTCCCGGACGCGGTCGACCAGCCCTTCCCGCTCGATGATCTCGAGGTTCTTCAGCGCCACGGCACAGGCCACCGGGTGTCCGGAATAGGTGTAGCCGTGGTTGAACTCGCCGCCCTTCTCGACCAGCGTCCGAGCGATGCGGTCACCGACCAGCAGCGCCGACAGCGGCTGGTAGCCGGAGGTCAGCGCCTTGGCCGTGGTGATGGTGTCCGCCTCGACGCCGAAGGTCTGCGCCGCGAACCATTCGCCGGTGCGGCCGTAACCGGTGATGACTTCGTCCAGCATCAGCAGGACATCATATTTGCGGCAGATGCGCTGCACTTCCGGCCAGTAGCTCAACGGCGGTATCTTCACCCCGCCTGCCCCCATCACCGGCTCGCCGATGAAGGCGGCAACCTTGTCGGCGCCGGCTTCCAGGATAGCATCCTCGACGGCCTTTGCCGCGCGCAGGCCGAAATCATGATCGCTCTCGCCCGGTAGAGCCAGCTCATAGGCGTAGGGCATCATCACATGGACGATGTTGGGGACCTCGCCGCCGAGCTGCTTGTGCATGGAATCCATGCCGCCGAGGGAAGTGCCAGCAACCGTCGAGCCGTGATAGCCCATCTTGCGCGAGATGATGCGGTTCTTTTCCGCCTTGCCTTCCAGTGCCCAGTAGTGGCGGACCAGACGCAGCGCCGTGTCGTTCGCCTCTGAGCCGGAGGAACCATAAAACACCTGGTTGATGTTCTTCGGCGCGATCTCGGCCAGTTTCTTGGACAACAGTACCGGTGTCGGGGTCGAGCATTTGAAGAAGGAGTTGTAGTAGGGCAGCTCCTTCATCTGCGCGTAGGCGGCGTCGGCCAGTTCGTCGCGGCCATAGCCGATGTTGACGCACCACAGGCCGGCCATGCCGTCGAGGATTTCAGCCCCTTCGGAATCGTAGATGAACGGGCCGTTGGCGTGGGTGATGATGCGCGAGCCGGCTTCACGCAGTTCCTTGTGGTCGGTGAACGGGTGGAGATGGTGCGCGGCGTCGATCTGCTGAAGCTGCTTCAGCGAATAGTTCTGATAGGTCATGGAAATCTTTCCTCTTGGAATCAATCCGGCTGAGCCGGGGCGGATTCGTCAGAGGCAGGCGGGAGGCGAATAGCCGATGCGGGCGCACAGCCGCAGAAGCTCGGCGCGCAGCGTCCGCGGTGACGGTGTCACCGCGACCCTAAACGTCCGAGCCCCAATGAGGCTGGCCAATACCACGACAGGAGCCATGAGGACCACCTTAGAGCAAAGGACGCTCGAGGTGAACATCCTTTGCTCGAATCGTCTGCGTCACGAGCTCAAGTTTTTGCGGTCAGCGCCCTCTGCAGGAATACATACTTCATCGCGGTCTGCGCCGCCTGCGGTCGGCGGTCGCCGCGTCCGCCATGTCCGCCCTCGGTCTCCTCGAAGAACAGCGTCTTGTCATGCCCGGCTTCCTGCAGGCGGGCGGCCATCTTGCGCGCATGACCGGGATGCACCCGGTCATCAGCGGTCGATGTCGTCAGCAGAACCGGCGGATAGTCGGCATCGGCATTGACATGCTGGTAGGGCGAATAGGCGGAAAGCCACTTCGCGTCTTCCGGTTTTGAAGGATCGCCATACTCAGCCATCCAGGAGGCCCCTGGCGGCAATTCGGTGTAGCGCAGCATGTCGAGCAGCGGCACCTCGATGATAACAGCGCCGAAAAGCTCGGGATGCTGCGTCAGCGAAGCACCGGTCAGCAGACCGCCATTCGAACCACCCTGGATGCCAAGCGAAGCCGCCGTGGCAATGCCGCGTTTCACGACATCCTGCGCGACCGCCGCGAAATCGTCGAACGCGTTCTGGCGCTTGCCCTTGAGCGCGGCCTGATGCCAGGCCGGGCCGAACTCGCCGCCGCCGCGAATGCAGGCCTGCACATAGGCATTGCCCTTCTCCAGCCACAGCCTGCCGCGCACACCGGCATAGCCGGGCAGCAGCGGCACTTCGAAGCCGCCATAACCATAGAGCAGCGTCGGCACCGGGCCTTTCTGGTCGCGCCGCCGGACGACGAAGTACGGGATCATCGTGCCGTCCTTCGAGCGCGCCTCGAACTGCTCGGAGATCAGCGGCGAGGCATCGAAACGCGCCGGCTGCGACTTTACGGTGGCCAGCGTCTCGCCATTGTCATCCGACCAGATGATCGAGCTTGGCGTCAGGAAATCGGTGAACGAGAACGAAACGCTGGAGCCGAAATGTTCGGCATGGCTGATGCCGACATTGCCGTTTTCGGGCAACGCGACCGGCCGCAGCGACCAGGCGTCGTCCTTGCGCTCGCAGACGATGACCTTGCCGCGCACATTGTCCATCATGTTGATGAACAGCCGGTCCTGGGTTCGCGCAAGGCCGGCGATCGAGACGCGATATGCCGGCGCGAACAGGGTTTCGATGGCGCCTAGCTCACCGGTTTCGATCCAATTCACGAAATCGAGCGAATAAAGCCCGTCGGGCTGGCACGCCGTGCCATCCGGCGCCGTCCATGGAGTGCGCACCCCAAACACCAGCTGGTCCTTGAACAGCGCCGTGTCGGTGACGTCGTCGGGCAGTGGAATGCGCCTGTTTTCGCCTGACGGGAGATGCAGGAAACTGTGCGACGCGAAGAAATCGAGCGTTCGCGCCAGGAACACATGGCGCCTGTCGCCATCGAACTCGACCCCGGCACCGACGGCAAGATCCTCTTTCTGTGCCTCGAAGATCGACGTGGCGTCTTCCAGCTTCGTGCCACGCTTCCACAGCTTGATGACGCGCGGATAACCGGACTGCGTCTTGTCATCCTCCTCGAAGGCCGCCGAGACGATGACCGTGTCCTCGTCCAGCCAGCCAAAACCCGACTTCGAGGCAGGAGCGCGAAACCCATTCTCGACAAACGCCTTTGTCTCGATGTCGAATTCGCGCATCTCGCTGGCATCGCCGCCGTCCGGCGACATCGACAGCAGGCACCGGTTGAAGTCCGGATAGAGCCGGCTGGCACCGCTGAACACCCACTTTATCCCCTCCTTCGACGCAAGCTGGTCGAAGTCGATGATCGTTTCCCAATCGGGCTTTTCGGTCTTGTAGGAAGCAACCGTCGTGCGGCGCCACAGGCCAAGCGCATTGGTCTTGTCCTGCCAGAAATTATAGACATGGCCCTTGAGCGCGGCTCCGACGGCGATGTTGTCTTCGGCCGTCATCAGGTCCAGCGCCGTCTCGAACGACGCCTGATAGGACGGATCGCCCTGCAACTGACCGACCGTGACCTCGTTCTGGCGATGCACCCAGTCGAGCGACGGCGTGGCTGTCCTGTCCTCCAGCCAGAGGAACGGGTCTTCAATGCTGGATTCTGGCTTGGCGATGGGCTTGGTCATGGAATCTCCGATAGGCAAGGCTTCGGCATGCAACATCGACATGCCCGGTCCGATATTCAATAGCCGCGGCACCTCGGCCGAGGAATCAGGCTTTCCTGCGACCAACCACACTCGCAACCGCCAGCGCCAGGCACAGCAGGCCAAGCGTGAGCGGCAGGCCACCGGCGCCCAGCACATCCATCGTGCTTCCCGTCAGTGGCGGCACAGAAATGCCGCCGACGCCCCACATCAGCGCGAAGGCGGCGTTGCCTGCGATCAATGTCGAACCGGTGAAACGGTCGCCGAGCTCGATGATCGACATCGTGTAGATGCCGTAGGATACCGCTCCCCAGACAAAGACCATCGGCCAGATCAGCGGTGTTTCGATCAGAACCGGCAGGAGAGCGCATCCGAGCACCGTAATTGCTATGCAGATCAGCCGTACAAGCCGCGCCGTCAGCCTTTCCGCCAACAAACCGAGCGGCACCTGCATGGCGATATTGCCGGCAATCATCACCGAAAGCAGTGCCGACATACGGGTCTCGGTGATGCCGTAATGCGTGCCATAGACCGGCAACAGTGCCAGCACCCCTTGTTCGAAACCGGCGGCAACCACGACCGAAAACAATAAAAGCCAGGCCAGCGGAACGAACCCCAGGACGGAAACCCGGTGTCCTGCCTCGCCCACCTTGGGCAAGCGCGGCAGCACCGAGACCAGGCAGATGCCGCAGAGCACGAAGGCGGAAATGCCGACAAGAAATGGCGGCCAGCCCTCGGTGCCGACGGCGAGCAGGCAAAGCGGTCCTGCCGCGAAACCGGCTGAAATGATCGTCGAATAGACGCCCATCAGGCGACCGCGCCGCGCCGGCGGCGCCAGCGCGATCACCCATATTTCGCTGAGCACGTAGAGCGGATTGGTCACCATCCCGATCAGGAAGCGCAGGGGAAACCACAGATAGACATTCTGCGTCCAGCCGATCAGCGCCAGCACGATTGCCGAAAGCACCGCACAGGTGAGCGCCGTTCGCCCTGCCCCGAACCGCCGCGCCAATGCCGGGATCAGCGGCGACGAGACGATGAAGCCGATCGGCGTCATCGCCGCCGACAGTCCGATCATGGCGGGCGATTCGCCCTGGCGCTGCAGGATGAAGCTCAACAGCGGATAGGAGAGCCCCTGTGCGATGGCGAACACCGACACCGTCGCGATCACGCCGGTGATCGCGGCCCATTGCATTCCCGCCTCGCTGTCGCTCGAACCGGCCGCTACCATCTCGTCATCCACTGTGAATTGCCGCTCTCCCTCGGCGAATCATCCAGCTATCTCTAGGATTTAGAGAACGAAAGGGCCGCGCGGCGAAATCCGCTTGCGCCACGGGCTCAGGACTTGCGTCGCACCGAAGACCGGTAAAGCGCGAAGACCACCAGGAGCACATCGAGCCCGACGATCACCGCGGGCAGGCCGAGCGGGCCGATCGCCTGCATGAGCGCGCCGGCGGTTGGCGGTCCGACAATGCCGCCGGCGCCCCACATCAGGGCGAACGCCGCATTGCCGGAGACAAGTGCCGATCCCTTGAACCGGCTGCCCAGCTCGACCAGCGCCATCGTGTAGACGCCGTAGCCGACCGCGCCCATGACCAGCAGCACGACCCATATCAACGGCGTCGTGATCAGCAAGGGCAGCAGGACTGCGCAGACGGCTGTCGCGACCGCGCAGGCGATGATCATCGCCCGGCCGCCAAAACGCTCCGCCAGCAGGCCGAGCGGGATCTGCAGGAAGATGTTGCCCAGCGACAGCACCATGACCAGCGCGGCGAGTACCGCTTCAGGCAGACCATAGCCGGAGCCGAAGACCGGGATCAGCGCATAGGTGCTCTGCTGGACTGCGGCTGAAACCAGCACCGCGAACAGCAGCGCCGGCGCCAGCCTGGCGAAGCCGACAATGCCGCCGGAGGGCTGGCCATCGTCCTCGAAGCCGGCAAGGCTCGCCGAGACAGCGCGCAGGATCACCGCGCAGAGCACGAACCCGGCGATCCCGACGATGAAGGGAACCCATCCCGACGTCCCGACCGCGGTCAAGACCAGCGGCCCTGTCGCGTATCCGACCCCCAGCACGGAATTGAAGATGCCCATGACCCTGCCGCGCCGCGAGGGCGGCGCCAGTGACAACGCCCAGACCTCGCCAAGGATATAGAGCGGATTGATGATGACGCCGACAATGAAGCGGATGACGAACCACGCGACCCAGTCCTGCAGATAGCCGATGGCGAAGAAACAGAGCGCGCCGATCAGCGAGCAGCTGACGGCCAGCGTGCGGGCGCCGACGAGCCGGACCGCGGCCGGCACCAATGACGCCGAAAGAACCAGGCCGAGCGGCATCATCGCGGCGGAAAGACCGATCAGTGCCGGCGACATGCCCTGCTTCTGCATCAGCAGCGTGAACAGCGGCGAGCTCAGGCCTTGTGCCGCGCCGAACATGGCCAGCGCCGCTGTAACGCCGGCAAGGGCCGCCCATTGCAAGGGTGGTTCGGCTGTGTCGGTGGAAGAGGTCATTGCTGCTCGCGGTTGGAGATCGCAACAACCTACAGATCGAAAGCTGCCTGCGTAAGTTTCAGCACCGTCAAATCGGCGATCCAGCCACCTGCCCCACGGGCATGTCGCTTCCCTCGCCCTAGTGGTCGCCGCCTCCGCAATGGCCGGACAGCCGCCGGTCCATTATGCCGCCCACTATCGCATCGTACGAGGACCATCATGACCGCCGCCCTACAACCTGCAGAACCGGCACTGGCACCCGACCGCGCCCGCCGTGGCGGCCGCGCCGGAAAGCGCGCCGGCGGCTCGTCCGCATTCGAACAGCCGGCTTTCCGCCAGCTGAAAAACCCGCTCGCGCCGACCAAGCTGGTCTCGGAAGACGAGTTGGAATCGATCCACCTCGCCTCCTTGCGCGTGCTGCGCGAAATCGGCGTCGACGTGCTGCATGACGAGGCTCGCCGCATCATGAAGGCGCATGGCGCCGATGTGCGCGAGGGCAGCGAACGCGTGCGCTTCGACAGCGACATGATCCTCGAACTGGTCTCGCACTGCCCGTCCGAATTCACCATGCATGCCCGCAACCCCGCGCACAATGTGCGCTTCGGCGGCAACAACCTGATCATCTCGATGATGGCTTCGGCGCCCAACTGCTCCGACATCGATCGCGGCCGCCGGCCGGGCAACCAAGCGGACTACCGCAACTTCCTGCGCCTGGCGCAGATGCACAACATCCTGAACTGCACCGGCGGCTATCCGGTCGAGCCGACCGACATCCACCCGTCCGTCCGCCACCTCGAATGCATCCGTGACCTGGCGACGCTGACCGACAAGGTGTTCCACATTTATTCGCTGGGCAAAGAGCGCAACGTCGACGGCATCGAGATCACCCGCATCGCGCGCGGCATCAGCCACGAGCAGCTGCTGGAAGAGCCGTCCGTCTTCACCATCATCAACACCAACTCGCCGCTCAAGCTCGACGTGCCGATGATGGAAGGCATCATCCAGATGTCGAGCAAGGGCCAGGTCGTCATCGTCACGCCCTTCACCCTGTCGGGCGCCATGGCGCCTGTCACCATCGCCGGCGCGCTGGTGCAGCAGAATGCCGAGGCGCTGTCCGGCATCGCCTTTGCCCAGATGGTCAGGAAAGGCGCGCCGGTCGGCTATGGCGGCTTCACCTCCAATGTCGACATGAAATCTGGTTCCCCGGCCTTCGGCACGCCCGAGTATATGAAGGCGCAGCTCGTCGGCGGCCAGCTCGCCCGCCGTTACAACATCCCCTACCGCACCTCCAACACCTGCGCCGCCAACACGGTCGACGCGCAGGCGGCTTATGAGAGCGTGTTCTCGCTATGGGGCGCCGTGCAAGGCGGCGGCAATCTGATGATGCACGCCGCCGGCTGGCTCGAAGGTGGCCTGCGCTGCTCCTACGAAAAGACCATCCTGGACATCGACCTGCTGCAGATGGTGGCGGAGTTCCTCACCCCGCTGGACCTGTCCGAGGAGGCGCTCGGTTTCGACGCCATCCAGTCGGTCGGCCCCGGCGGACATTTCTTCGGCACCCAGCACACGCAGGACCGCTACAAGACCGCCTTCTATTCGCCGATCCTCTCCGACTGGCGCAATTTCGAGACCTGGGCGGAAGCCGGATCGCCGACGGCGATGGAAAAGGCCAACAAGATTTGGAAGGAACGGCTGGCCTCCTACGAAGAGCCCTACATGGACCCGGCCATCCGCGAAGAACTCAACGCCTTTGTCCAAAAGCGCACGGCCGAAGGCGGCGCGCCGACCGATTTTTGATCGTCCGTGTTGGCGATGAACGGTCGACCCCCACTCCGTCGAGCTTCGCTCGACACCTCTCCCCCGGTCGACGGGGTAGAGGAAGCGCGCGAGCCTATCCCGGCTGGCGCCCTTCCTCTCCCTCCGGAGGGGGGAGAGGTGGCGCCGCGAAGCAGCGACGGAGTGAGGGAAGCCGCTCATCAAACCCGCAGTCGCCGCAAAACAGGCACGACCCAGCGCGCGCGAAACCTTAGGCAAGCGGGCAATCAGGCGGAAGCATTGCTTTGGCTTGAACTGAAGGCACGCAAGCTTGGCGGCCATAGCTTCACACGTCAGCTTTCGATCGGCCCATTTTTCGCGGACTTCGCTTGCCGCGAAAATTGGGTTGTCGTTGAAGTCGACGGCTCACAACACGCCAACAGTTCCCATGATCGCCGCCGCGATGATTTCATGCACGCCCAGGGCTATTCGATCCTGCGTCTCTGGAGCCATGACGTCCTGGAACATCGTAGTTCCGTCTGTGAAACCATCCTTGCCGCGCTTGATGGCAGGCTGACCGAAAACATCGCCGTATCCGACCTCCGCTTTGTTTTCACACCGCGCTCTCTCGATTCAATCCCTTCAAAAACGGACCTATCTTCATGAAATCCCACGTAAAAGCGGTTGTTATCGGCGGCGGCGTCGTTGGCTGCTCGGTTCTCTACCACCTGGCCAAGGCCGGCTGGACCGACATCATGCTGATCGAGCGCTCGGAGCTCACATCCGGCTCGTCCTGGCATGCTGCCGGCGGCTTCCATACGCTGAACGGCGACCCCAACGTCGCCAAGCTGCAGGCCTACACGGTGCAGCTCTACAAGGAGATCGAGGAGATTTCCGGCCAGTCCTGCTCGCTGCACCTGACCGGCGGCGTGATGATGGCCGATACGCCGGAGCGTATGGACTTCCTGCGCCTTGCCCACGCCAAGGGTCGCTATCTTGGCATGGACACCGAGTTGATCACGCCGTCCGAAGCCAAGGCGATGTTCCCGCTGATGGACGAAACCAATTTCGTCGGCGCCATGTGGGATCCGGTCGAGGGCCATCTTGATCCGTCCGGCACCACCATCGCCTATTCCAAGGCGGCGAAAAAGCTCGGCGCCGAGATCGTGCTGCGCAACCGCGTCGTCGAACTGACGCAGGAAGTCGACGGCACCTGGAACGTCGTCACCGAACAAGGCACGGTGAAAGCCGAGCATGTCGTCAACTGCGGTGGTCTGTGGGCGCGCGAGATCGGTCGCATGGTCGGCGTCGAACTGCCGGTGCTGGCCATGGAGCACATGTATCTGCTCACCGAGCCGATGCCGGAGGTCGAGGAATTCAACAAGTCGACCGGCCGCGAGATGATCGGCGTGCTCGATTTCAAGGGCGAGATCTACACCCGCCAGGAGCGCAACGGCATCCTGCTCGGCACCTATGAAAAGGCCTGCAAGCCGTGGTCGCCGGTCAACACGCCGTGGGATTTCGGCCATGAGTTGCTGCCGCCGGACCTTGACCGCATCGCGCCGTCGCTGGAAATCGGCTTCAAGCATTTCCCCGGCATCGAGAAGGCCGGCATCAAGCAGATCATCAACGGCCCCTTCACCTTCGCGCTCGACGGCAATCCGCTGGTCGGCCCGGTGCAGGGCCTGACGAATTTCTGGTGCGCCTGCGCCGTCATGGCCGGCTTCAGCCAGGGCGGCGGCGTCGGCCTCGCTCTGTCCAACTGGATGGTTCACGGCGATCCGGGCTTCGACGTCTGGGGCATGGATGTCACCCGCTTTGGCGAATATGCCGGCCTGCGCTACACCAACGCCAAGGTGCGCGAAAACTACTCGCGCCGCTTCTCGATCCGCTTCCCCAATGAGGAACTGCCGGCCGCTCGCCCGGCGCAGACGACGCCGCTCTACGACACGATGCTCGCCAACAATGCCGTCATGGGCGACTCGTGGGGTCTTGAAACCCCGCTGTGGTTCGCTCCGAAGGGCACGGAGCCGAAGGATATCGTCTCCTTCCACCGCTCCAACGACTTCGGTCCGATCGGCGAGGAAGTACGCGCCACGCGCGAGCGCGTCGGCGTCACCGAGATCGCCAACTTCGCCAAATACGAAGTGTCGGGACCGGCAGCGGAGGATTTCCTCAACCGGCTGATGACCAACCGCATGCCGAAGACCGGCCGCATCGTACTGACCCCGATGCTCAACGAATTCGGCAAGCTGATCGGCGACTTCACCATCGCCAAGGCCGGCGAGGACCGCTTCATGATCTGGGGCTCTTCCGCCGCGCAGAAATACCACATGCGCTGGTTCGAGAAGCACCTGCCCAAGGACGGTTCGGTGCGCATCCATCGCTTCGACCAGACCCTGGTCGGTCTCTCGATCGCTGGGCCGAAATCGCGTGACCTCTTGCAGAAGCTGGTCGACGTCGACATCTCGACCAAGGCGTTCCGTTTCATGGACTTCCGCGAGATGGCGGTCGGCGGCGCGCCCTGCTTGGTCAATCGCATCACCTATACCGGCGATCTCGGCTACGAGATCTGGATGGCGCCGGCCTACCAGCGCCTCGTCTACAAGGCGATAAAGGACGCCGGCGGGGAATTCGGCCTCGTCGATTTCGGCATGCGCGCGCTGCTGTCGATGCGCCTGGAAAAGAACTTCCCGACCTGGTTCCGCGAATTGCGGCCGATCTACGGGCCGTTCGAAGGCGCGATGGACCGCTTCATCAAGCTCGAGAAGAACGACTTCATCGGTCGTGAAGCAGCCGCCAAGGAACAGGCCGAAGGGCCAAAGCTGCGCCGCGTCTCCTTCATCGTCGACGCGGACGGCGCCGACGTGATGGGCGACGAGCCGATCTGGGCCAAGGTCAGCAAGGACTACGGCACGGTGGAAAAGCCGCATGGCTACGGCGCCCCGCGCTTCGACAAGGCCGGCAAGGAGATACGCGGTTCCAAGGCTGCTGAAGGCGCTTCCGCCGTACGCGGCATCGTCGACGGCGACTGGCGCGTGGTCGGCTGGGTCACATCGGGCGGCTATGCCCACTATGTGCAGAAGTCGATGGCGCAGGGCTACGTGCCGGCAGCGCTGGCCGAGGACGAAAGCGCTGGCTTGTTCGAGATCGAGATCCTCGGGCATCGCCGTCCAGCCCGCATCAATGTCGAGGCGCCGTTCGACCCGAGCGGCGAGAAAATGCGGACCTGAGGTTCGACGATGGACAGCGCGGCGCCCAAGGGCAGCTTCGGCCGCCACCGCAAGATCATGCCGTTCGAGCCAGGCTCGACCGAGGCGCTGCGCGAAGCCTCCCGTGAGAAGGCGGCTTCAATCAACCAGCATGTGCTGGGCTATGGCGCCCAGGCTGAAACCGAATGGGCGGCGGCAGGCATTGCCGCCCCCGATCTGCCGGCGATGCGCAAATATCGGCTCGACCGCATCCGCGCCGAGTTGAAGCGCCGCGGCTATGCCGGCGCCCTGCTCTACGATCCCGTCAACATCCGCTACGCGACCGACAGCACCAACATGCAGCTGTGGGTGGCGCACAACCCGACGCGGCATTGTTTCGTCGCCACCGAAGGCCCGGTGGTGCTGTTCGACTATTTTTCCTGCGAGCACCTGTCCGATCATTCCGGCGTCGTCGACGAGGTGCGTCCGGCCATATCGTGGATGTACCTCTATGGCGGCGAACTGACCGACCAGAAAGTCCGTCGCTGGGCCGCCGGCATCGCCGACCTGGTCAGGGAACATGGCGGCGGCAACAACCGCATCGCCGTCGACCACATCAATCCGGAAGGCGTCGAGGAACTGGCGCGCCTGGGTGTTTCCATCGGCAATGGCGAAGCGGTGATGGAAAGCGCCCGACTGATCAAGTCACCAGACGAGATCCTTGCCATGCGCCGGTCCATCGTCGCCTGCGAGGCGGCGATGGGCGAGATGGAACAGGCGTTGAAGCCTGGCATCTCCGAGAACGAATTGTGGGCCGAACTGCATCGCGGCAACATTGCGCGCGGCGGCGAATGGATCGAGACGCGGCTGCTGGCGTCGGGACCACGCACCAATCCGTGGTTCCAGGAATGTTCGTCGCGCGTCATCGAAGCCGGCGACCTCGTCGCCTTCGACACCGACCTGATCGGCCCCTACGGATTCTGCGCCGACCTGTCGCGCACATGGCTGTGCGGCGATACAAAGCCGACCAACGAACAGCGCGACCTGTTCCGGATCGCGGCCGACCAGATCATCAACAACACTGAATTGATGCAGCCGGGCATCTCGTTTCGCGACCTTGTCGAACGCTCCGCGGTGCCGCCGGGAGACTGTTTCCCGACGCGCTACGGCGTGCTCTATCACGGCGTTGGGCTGGCCGACGAGTACCCGACCCTGCCACATGCCAGCGACTGGACATCAGACACGCCGGACGGGGTAATCGAACCCGGCATGGTGCTATGCGTGGAAAGCTATATCGGACGGCTTGGCGGGCGCGAAGGCGTCAAGATCGAGGAGCAGATCCTCATCACCGAAGCCGGCAACGAGCAGCTTTCAACCTACCCGTTGGATGCGCGGCTGCTCGGCTAATCCGGCGAGTGCTTCGCGCATCGCGAGGACCGTCTTTTCAGGCGTCGTCCTGGCGGTGATGAATGGCAGGCCCTTGCGCCGTGCCGTCCAGCCGACGATCGCTACCTTGCGCGCCGCCGGTTCGAAACGCTGCGCAAGCGCCCAGCTTTCGCAGTCGATCGCGGCTATATCCGCCTTGCCCTCGGCGACAGCGACGATCGAGCCGCGATGGCCTCCGCTCTGGCTGCGTGACGCAAAGATGTCCAGGCTTTCGCCTTGCGCTTCAAGGTCGCGCGTCAGCCCAATGGTGCCCGACATCGAATCGAGGCTGTTGAAGGTGAAGCGCTTGCCACGGATCAGATCAAGCGGGAGGAAGGCCTTGCCGTCGGCGGGCGATCGAGCCTCCGGACCCTCGCCTGTGCGCATCACCAGCGCGCTGGAATAGAGTTCGCCTTGCCCGCCCTCGTAGGCGTCATAGCTTGGTTGACCCACGACCTGGACGTGTTTGGACAAGCCGAGTTCCATCGGCCCCCAGCAGGTCTGCGCAAACAACAGCGCCGGGTGCAGCCAAAGCTTGTGATAATCGAGTTCGTCGGGCGGCAACGTCGCCGGATCGGGCGCGATCAGCTTGCCATTGGTATCGTGGATACCACCGGGCACCGGTGGCAGGTCGCCATTGCGCCGCACAATGGTTTCCGGCGCATTGATGCCCCGTTGCCTAAAGGCG
The DNA here is from genome assembly GCF_040537815.1 of Mesorhizobium shangrilense. Lineage (NCBI taxonomy): Bacteria > Pseudomonadati > Pseudomonadota > Alphaproteobacteria > Hyphomicrobiales > Phyllobacteriaceae > Mesorhizobium > Mesorhizobium shangrilense. The sequence goes on along the minus strand of NZ_JBEWSZ010000001.1, from coordinate 959,312 downwards.
TCGCGCAGCCGCACCCATTGGGCGTCGACTTCATCGTGCACCTCAGGCCAGTCATACATCGGCAACGCCGCAACCAATTCGCTCATGCCAATCCCAGACCGTTACATGGAAGAGTTGAAGGGAGTCACCGACCAAGGCCAGCCTAGCAGGCCGGGCCTGCCTGCCGCAAAAGCTTATTCCTTGGGCGGCTCAGCGGGAACCGGCGCGGTACCCAGCCCATTGACGTTGCGCGCCCTGATGCGCGGCTTGAATGCCCTGCCCGGCTCCGGCGCACGCCGCAGCACCGGGTGGACGAGCGGCTCTTTTGCCCTGAAGGCATAGGATTTGATCAGCGCGAAATAGTTCGGATAGGCATAGCCATTGTTCATCCGCAACCACTCCTCACGACGGTCGCGGAACAGCTTCGGCAGATTGTACCAAGCCACGGTCGGGCTCTTGTGGTGGACGAAATGCAGATTGTTGTTGAGGAACAGGAAGGACAGCGGCGAGCGCTCGATGATCACCGTGCGGCCTTCCGGATGTTCCGACCACTGATGCTCGGCGAAAGTGCGGATCGCAATCAGCGACTGACCGAGCCACACCGGCACCAGAATGTAGAGCCACAGCGGGATGCCGAAGCCGAACTGCACGATCGGGACAACGACCGCAAGGCCGATCGCATGCAGCAGCCAGGCTTTGCGAATAACCTTGTCGCCGGCCATCGCATGCTTGGCTTCGTCGATGAAGAAGCCGATGCACGATAGCCAGGGACCAAGGAAGAAACGGCCTGCCATCGTGTTGTTGATCTTCAGCAGGAACTTCATCGTCGGCGGCAGGTCTTCATGCTGCCACAGCGCCTGATAATAGCTTTCGGGATCATCCAGCGGATCGGTCAGCCGCTCGTCGGCATGGTGGCGCAAGTGCAGCGTCTTGAAGCGGCGGAACGGCCAGACCAGACCGGTCGGCAGGAACACGAAAGTCTCATTGATCACCGCATTGCGTGTCGGATGGCCATGCAGCACTTCGTGCATGATCGATGACTGCAACGCCAGGATGAAGCCGAGGATGGCGAGAGCCAGGATGGGATAGGACGGCCAGAGCAGGAAGCCGGTGGCGAGCCATGTTCCGTAACAGAAGAAAGCGAGGAATACGGTCGGCCACTCGATGGCTGGTGTGCTGCTTCGTCTGATACTCTTGCCTGCCATGCTATCGACCACTGTCCTCAGTCGCCGGAACCCCAATTGGTTCCTGACAGCATTGTGTCAGGAGAAGTGATTCCACTCAACGAGACAAAGTGTACAAAATGTTGCGATTGCGCATTTTTGACCGCACATGTTACACATTGTAAACAGCCTTAGAGATTCATTTACGCCTAAGCCGCCCTGTCGACTGGCTCTGGCGCAAGTTTTTCCTCAGGATTCGCGGAGAACAGCGATGGACAAACGGGATCTGTCAGCAATCTTCCGGGAGCGTCTGAAGCTGCTCCTGACACGCTCCGACCTCAACCAGTCGGCATTCGCCACTGCTGTCGGCATCGATCGGTCGGCACTGTCGCAACTGCTCTCCGGCGCCTCGACACGCTTGCCGCGCGCCGAAACGCTGCTCAATATCGCCGCCGAGTTCAAGGTGTCGCTGGACTGGCTGCTTGGTCTCAGCCAGGACGAAGGCCTGACCGGTGAAATCCGCGAGAGCCTGGAGATCGAGGAAGCGCCGGACGGCTTCGACCGCACGTTGCTGGCCAAATGGTTCGCTGAAGCCGCGGGCACCAAGATCCGCTATGTCCCGGCCGGCATTCCCGACCTTCTGCGAACGCACGCGCTCGTCGACTACGAAGCCAACATCACCAACAGGAGCCGCCAGGCGCAGGCCATCGAGACCCAATACCGCATCGAATACAACCGGCGCCCGGAAACCGACATGGAAGTCTGCATGCCGCGCCATACGCTGGAGATCTTTGCCCGTGGCCTCGGCGTCTGGGATCGTTTTCCCGAGGCCGACCGCAAGCAGCAACTCGCCCATATGGCGACACTGCTCGACGACCTCTACCCGACCTTCCGACTGTTTCTCTATGACGGCCGCATGCGATATTCGATCCCGCTCACCATCTTCGGCCCTTATCGGGCAGCCATCTATGTCGGCGACATGTATGTGGTGCTGAACGCCACCCAGCCGATCCAGGCCCTGACCCGCCATTTCGACAATCTGATCCGCGTCGCCGATGTCAACCCGCACGAGGCCGCCGCCTTCGCGCGCAATCTGGCTGGCATGTCGTTCCCATCAGGCTCTGTCTGATCGACGGCGGTCGTGCTCATTCAACCGCCCTTGGCCATCGACATGGGTCGAGGTCCAGCCAATTTCATTTCCAAGGACAGCCCATGCCAGACCCGCGCCGCATCGTCGTTCCTCCACAATCGGGCCGCTCCTTCCGCGTCTCGCGCGGAGACCTCGTTCGCATCGTCGACCCCAAGGGACAGCAGGTTTCGGATCTCTGGGCCTTCACCACCGAACCGACGCTGGACTGGCTCAGCACCTCGCAGACCCGCGACATCACCGAGCGGCTGTTTCCTGGCACCGGCGACCATTTCTACAGCGCCGCCGCCAAGCCGATGCTGACACTGGTCGAGGATGCCTCACCGGGCCCGCATGACATGCTTTACCCCGCTTGCGACAGCGCGCTCTACGAGCGGGCCGGCTTTCCCAACCACCCGAACTGCCGGGACAATCTGATGCAGGCGCTGGCCGCCGAGGGCATATCGCTGCCCTTCGCTCCCGATCCGGTCGATCTCTTCCAGAACTCCCTGCCGCAGCCGGACGGCAGGCTGGTGGTCGAGGCGTCGATCAATCCGCCCGGCGGCTCCGTGACGTTGCGCGCCGAACAGGACCTGCTGTTGGTGGTTACCGCCTGCTCGGTCGATTACTACCCGACCAATGGTGGAGTCTGCACCGAGATCGAGGTCGAGATCACCGCCGGATCGTGAGGAACGGCGGTCGCACCCATACTTGAAAGGCCGCAATTTCATTGACTGCACATAAAGACTTCTTTATATCCTTATCTAACTCCGAAACATGAAAGCCAATTCGATGACGACGACCAACCCCATTGACGCGCTGCTGGCTGAAAAGGGCGTGCTGCTGGCCGATGGCGCCACCGGCACCAACCTGTTCGCCATGGGGCTGGAAGCCGGCGAGGCGCCCGAACTGCTGAACGAGACGGCGCCCGACACGATCTCCAGCCTGCACCAGAATTTCGTCGATGCCGGCGCCGACATCATCCTGACCAACTCCTTCGGTGGCACCCGCCACCGGCTGAAACTGCACCATGCGCAGGACCGCGTGCATGCGCTGAACAAGCGCGCCGCCGAGATCGCGCGGGCTGTCGCCGACAAGGCCGGCCGCAAGGTGATCGTCGCCGGCTCGGTCGGCCCGACGGGTGAACTTCTGGTGCCGCTCGGCGCCATGACCTATGACGAGGCGGTCGACGCCTTTGCGGAGCAGATCGAGGGTCTCAAGGAAGGTGGCGCCGAAGTCGCCTGGATCGAGACCATGTCGGCGCCGGACGAAATTCGTGCTGCGGCCGAAGCCGCCATCCGCGTCGGCCTGCCCTACACCTATACCGGTTCCTTCGACACCGCCGGCCGCACCATGATGGGGTTGCTGCCCAAGGATATCCACGGCGTCGTTGATGGCCTGTCAGAGGCCCCGCTCGGCGTCGGCGCCAATTGCGGCGTCGGTGCCTCCGACATCCTGGCATCGCTGCTCGACATGACCGAGGCGAAGCCGCAGGCAACCGTGATCGTCAAGGGCAATTGCGGCATTCCCGAATTCCGCGGCACCGAGATCCACTATTCCGGCACGCCGGAACTGATGGCTGATTATGTGCGGCTCGCGGTCGATGCCGGCGCGAAAATCGTCGGTGGCTGCTGCGGCACCTCGTTCCAGCACCTTGCCGCCATGCGCAAGGCGCTTGACGCGCACAAGAAGTCTCAGCGCCCGACGGTTGCCGCGATCGTCGAGCGCATCGGCCCGATGCGCAACAAGGTGGCGACGGAAAACACGGCCGAGACCAGCGAAGCCCGTCGCGAGCGTCGTCGCAGCCGCGCCTGAAGCGATATCTTTTCCGGTCAACCGTTGTTGTCGGCGTAGCTTGACTGCGCCGACCTGAAATCGACGACGTTGTCGCCGCGCATCGTCATCAGCGCGCCTGATGAAACCGGATCGCTTATCTGCTCCAGCATGATGCGGAAGCGGTCGTTGGTCAGCGCCGACATGGCGGTGTGCCGCGCCTGCTGGACGTCGTCGCTGATGCGCCTGGATTCGGCTGATGGAACCCTCGAAGCGTCCCGCGCCGACGGTGTCGAGTTGGCGATAGTACTGATCCGCAATTCCGGCTCCCTCAAGCCCCGTAGACATGGCCGGTGTAACAAGTGGGAGTTGCGATCCGGTACCGCAAATCTCTCGCAATTTAACGATCCCCGCACATAGGTCTAAACCTACGCTACCACCTTTGTCGGAGGCGGCTAAATCAAAGGCGGAAACAGTTTCCGCAGGAATCCGTTGAACCAGGCGGCTTGCCCGGCATCATGCAGACTCATGAGACGGTCCTGCTCCTCGCGCGTCTGTGCGCCCGGCTTGTCATAGTTCGCGCCAGGGCGGGTCTGCACGCGCCTGAAACCGATCGGCGTGGCTTCCGCGTGGAACTGCAGGCCGTAGACCTTGTCGCCGATACGGAAAGCCTGGTTGGGAAACAGGTCGCTCGAGGCAAGGTGCTGGGCGCCTTCCGGCAATTCGAAGCCATGCCAGTGTGACTGCGTCACATGGATCGGCACGGACAGGAAATCTGCCGCTCCCACGGTCGGATAGAGTGGATAATAGCCAAATTCATGCATGCCGCTCGCCGGCGGACCGACATGCGCACCGCGATGCCAGGCGATCTGCTGGGCGCCCTGGCAGATACCGAGCAACGGGATATCCGAATTCATGCAGAAGTCGATAAATCGGTACTCATCCAGCAAGAATGGATGCCGCAACGTATCGTAGACGTTGTACATGCCGCCATAGACGACGCCGCCCGCGACACCGTCATCCGCATCCAGCGCCTCTCCGGCATAGGCTCGACGCAAGACCGGCTCGTAGCCGTTTTGCCGGAGATAGGTGAACACGCGGTCGTCAGCAGGCTCGTCGCTGTGGCGCAGCAGAACAATACGTTTCTTCATGGCTCTGCCCTTTCCCGGCAGAATGGTTGGCGCAAGATCGCGGCGCAACGAAAAAAGGCCGGCAAGGAAAAGATCCCTCGCCGGCCTGCCTCATCCGCCCGCTGGTCGGCTTCCCCTGTCAGAACGATCCCGCCTGAAAGAAGCCGCCCGTCATCACCGTTACTTGTTGTCGCCCAGCGCCGAGGCCAGCCGTACAAGCGACAGGAACTCGGACCTGTACCCGAACGGGTCGGCGCCCCGGGCGGCATTGGCGATCTGCATGATCTTGTCGTAGCCGAACTTCGCGGTCGCATCCTCGTCGCGCAGTTTCTGGCCAAAGGCCGCGACCGCGACCGAGAAACGCTGGTCGGTGCTGGCCTGGTCGAAGGACGATACCTCATTGGCTGATGTCACCGGCGTGGTGATCAGCTTCGAGACGTCTTCATTGGGCAGCTTGTAGCGGATCTTGACGAAGGCATATTCGTCGGCATTGGCCACGCCGCCATTGTCCACCGACGCCTGGCCATAGCGTAGCGGATCGACCTGCTCGCCGCCGCTGCCCTTGGGCGTGATCTCGTAGATGGCGGTGACCGAATGACCGGAGCCGATATCGCCGGCATCGACACGATCGTTGTTGAAATCCTCGCGCTTCAACGCGCGCGTCTCGTAGCCGATCAGCCGGTATTCCGAGACCTTTTGCGGGTTGAACTCGACCTGGATCTTCACATCCTTGGCGATGGGAAACAGCGTCGAGGACGCATCCTCGACCAGCACCTTCTCGGCCTCGGCCAGCGTGTCGATATAGGCGGCGGTGCCATTGCCGTTCTGGGCGATGGTCTGCATCATCTGGTCGTTCAGATTGTCGTGGCCGAAGCCGAACACCGACAGGAACACGCCGGTCTGGCGCTCCTTTTCGATCAGGCGCCTCAGATCGTCATCGTCCGACTGGCCGACATTGAAATCGCCATCGGTAGCCAGCATCACGCGATTGACGCCATCCTTGATGAAGGATTGCTGGGCAAGCTTGTAGGCTTGCCTGATGCCGGCTTCGCCGGCCGTCGATCCGCCCGGCTGCAGGCTGCCGATCGCCGCCAGGATCTTGTCCTTCTCGGCAACCTTGGTCGGCATCAGCACCGTACCGGCCTCTCCGGCATAAGTGACGATGGAAACCGTGTCATCGGGCTGCAGCCTGTTGACCAGCAGGCGGAAGGCCGACCGCAGCAGCGGCAGCTTGTCCGGCTCATCCATCGAGCCCGAAACGTCGATCAGGAAGACCAGATTGGCCTTGGGCTGCTCGGCCGGCTTGATGTCGAATCCCTTGATGGCGACATGCATCAGCTTGGTGTGTTCGTTCCACGGCGTCGGCATGACGCTGACGGTCGAGTTGAACGGCGTCAACGCGGACTCCGGTCCCTTCCAGTCATAGGGGAAATAATTGATCATCTCCTCGACGCGGACCGTATCGGCCTGCGGTACGGACCCTTCCTTCAGCGAACGCCGCACGAAGGAATAGGAGGCGGTGTCGACGTCGATCGAGAAGGTCGAGACCGGATCCTCGAGTGCCGCATGCACCGGATTGGTCTTGAAATCCTCGACGCGATTGCGGTTTTCCGCTTGGGGCGGCACTTGATCGACCAGAGCTGGCGCGGGCTGCCGCATCATCAGCTTCGACTCGGCGGACATGCGGGCGACTGGCGACATTCCGGGCATGCTCCTGGCGCCATCCAGCGCGAATTCATCCGCTGGGGCTGGCGCAGGAGGTGCAACATTCAACGTTGTCCTTCCAGCGTTGGCGGCATCCTGGTTGGGAACGCTCGCCGCCGATTCCTGCGCTGCACCAACAGCAACGGGCGCTTCGGACTTCGGCGGCACGGCCGGCGCCTCGGCTGCATCGCGGCTTTCCATGTCCACCTTCTTGTCCTTCGTCGGGGCGTTGGCCGCAAGCGGCTCATTGATCGCCGGGGCCTCAGGCGCCTGCTTGGCCAGCGGCCTCAACGTAGCCGGCTTGTCGGCAAGTGTTTCCGTGATCTTCTCGCTCCCGCCCAATATTGGTGGCTGTTCCCGCAGCAGGTGAAAAGTGGCGTATCCGGCGATAGGCAAGGCGACGAGCCCGGCAATGGCCGGCGTGGCAATCAATTTCTTTTGCATGATTTCGCTCCAGAGCTTTTGTGCTCGCTCTGTGAGACGAAGTCCCGAGATCGATCCTTGGGGCGCGGTGGAAGTTTTTTCATTTAGGTCGTAGGCGCGCAAGGCAGCCTCGAAGGCGCGTGCCTTCGCGCTCTCGCCCGGCGCGGGCGCCGCGATATCACGCAGTTTTCCGAGTTCGTTGTCGTCGACCATGGTCACACTTCCCCGGTTGAGCGCATGAGCGTCTTCAACCGTTTCTTCGCTTCATGGATGTGCCAGGAAACCGTCGCCTCCGAGATTGTCATCACCTCGGCCGCCGCCGCGTGACTGAGCCCTTCGCCGTAGACAAGCAGCACCGCATCGCGCTGCTTGTCCGGCAGCATCCGCACCGCCGCCCAAAGCGCCTCGGCCGGATCTTCCACCTCGATCGAAGCTTCGCCCGAGATCAGCGCATGAACGCCATAGGCCTCGGTCTTGACCGCCTCACGGGCGGTCTTGCGCATTCTGTCGCGCACGGCATTCAGCGTCATGGCGTAGAGCCATGTCGTGAACGCGCCGCCGCCATGATAGTCGCGGATCGCACGGCCAAGCCGGACGCAGACGTCCTGGGCAACGTCTTCCGCGTCGGCCTTCCTTCCGCACCAGCGGTAGGCGGCGCGATAGACGAAGTCGTAGTGACGCTCCAGCAATATGCCGAAGGCCCCCCTGTCTCCGCCCTTCGCCCGCCCGATCAGTTCGGCGTCGGAGGCTGCGCTTTCATCCAGCATCATCGCCATCATTGTCTCTTTGACGAAGGCTAGTGGCGATTCCTTGGGGCGATGGAAAGAAAAAGTTCGAACTGATCCGCGATAGCGGCCAATGGGGCCTCATTGGCCTGGACAGACAAGACGCACCGTGACCGTGTTCTTGCCACTGAGAGACATGCCGCCCTGAGCGACAATTTTGGCGAAGGGCATGGTTCTGACGTCCTGCGACACATCCGAATCGTTGGCCAGGCGTTCCTCGGCAAAGACTTCGCCGCTGCCGACCTCACCCTTCGGGCGCATCGACATGCCGTGCCCACCCATGCATCGAACCTTGACATCGCCAGGCTTACCCGTGGACCTGTTTCGGAGGCTCATGGGGAAACCATCCGTGTCCAGAACCATGTCGATATCGTCGTTCAGCTGGCCGCTCGATTTGCAGGTCATGCCGCCGACTTTCATGTTCTTGATCTTGCCGGACCGCTTGCCTTTTCCGTTCAACGTCCAGCTGTCGGATCCCGGCGAGCTCTTGCCCTCCATCTTCACCGACGGCGTGACATAGGAATAGGTGACATCGAATTGCGGACCGGTAAAGCGAGGTTCCATCTTCGCCTCGACAGTCATGGTGCCCTCATCGACGACGCGCTTCAGCACTGCCCGCATGGCCTTGGCCTGCTCTGCGTAGCGTTCCGCCTCCTCGGCGGCGATAAGGCTTGGCAGCCTGTCCCAATAAACGGATGCCGTTTCTCTCGAACAGCGCTCGCGATGCGCCGCTTCATGGGCAAGCGTGATGTCCGCTATGTCCTTGCATGGCGAGCCGGCCCGCAATTTCTCCAGTTCCTCGGGCTTCTGCTCACAGCTGCCAAACCGCATGTCGACGGTCGCCGGGCCGGTGTAGCCATGCGCCGGGCTGTAAGGCAGCTTGAATTTGATCATGATTTCGGTGCGTTTCAAGGACGAGCGATGGCCGATATTGACGTCCGAATCGGGATCGATCGGGTTCTTGTGCGCCTCGATCAGCGGATCCTCCACCGCCTTCAGCTTTTTTGCCATATCCGAGAAGAATTGAGCTTCATATTCCGCATTCTTCAGTTCCTCTTGAATGCTCTGCAAATCCTGGCAGGAACATTGCTTTTGCTCGGCAATGGCTGGCATCGCCGGGCAACCCGTCAACAGTGCAAGGGCCAAAGCCCTGCCAGTGGTGAAAAACCGCATCTCGCCTCCTGATTGCATCGACGTCGCCGATATTCAGGAGGTGTGTTTCGAGATTGTGTCGCCTGGCCGCACAGCAAGGCGTCGTTCCGGATACAGCGCGGGTCGGCGTCTTGCTGGAAGGGAATGTTGTCCGCCGCGGCATGGCGGACGCATTAAGTTGACTGTCCCGCCACCCAGTCGAACGGCCACGCCTGTCGAGTTGGGTGTCGAAAAACGAGGGGCCTTCACGGCAGGCGCCAAAAAGAGGACCTGTTGCCGGCAAGCATGGCCCTGGCAATTCCGGCTCGAGTCGGGTCTCTGGTTCTCTTGCTAGGGCATGATCCCGAAAGGTGGGAACCGGTTTTCTCGGACAAACGGTTTTCATTTGTCCAGGGATCACGCTCCAACAAAGAGATGGCCGCGGCCAGAACGTTGAACATGTCGACACCGGAAACACCATCCGCCCCTAGCTGCTCACAGCTGTTCTGGGTTTTCACACGCATCGCCCTGACGAGTTTCGGCGGCGGATTGAGCGGCTGGCTGTTGCGGGAGTTTGTTCAAAACCGCAAATGGATGACGCAGGAAGAATTCCTCAACGGGCTTTCCATTTCCCAGGCGCTCCCTGGTGTGAACGTCAAGAACATGGCTGTCTGGATCGGCTACCGGCTTCTTGGCTGGCGTGGCGCCATTATTGGCTTTGTCGGCATCATCGTCCCGCCCGCCATCGTCATTGTTCTGCTGGAAGCGGTATTCTCCTCGTTGTCGGGGTATCCGCTGACGCATGTGGCATTGACCGGAGCCGCAGCGGCCGCTGTTGGCCTTTCGCTGTCGATGGGCATCACGGCCGCGCGAGCGGTGCCTCGAAACGCCATTCCCATGATAATCATGGCCGGCACATTCGTTGCCGTCGCAATCCTGCACTGGCCGCTTTTCTGGGTCGTTCTCGTCGCTGGGTTCGTGAGCGTGGCCTATGCCTATGTTAAGGGGCGAGTCGATGAGTGAAACCCCGCACACCTCGTTGCTGCTGGGCTTGCTGGCGGTATTTGCTCCGCTCTCCCTCGTCACCATTGGTGGCGGACAGAGCGCCATTGCCGATATCAACCGGCAGGTTGTCGACGTCCATCAATGGATGAGCCAGTCACAATTTGTCGACGCCTTCGCCATCTCGCGCATGGCCCCAGGGCCGGGATCCCTGTTGGTCACGTTGATTGGATGGCAAGTCGCGGGCTTCTGGGGCGCCATCGTTTCAACCCTGGCAATTTTTGGCCCGACGACCTTTCTGATCTACGCGGTTGCCCACATGTGGTCCCGCAATGGCGGCGCGCGCTGGAAGCGAGCGCTAGAGACAGGGCTCCGGCCAGTCGCTGCCGGCATGATCCTTGCGGCGACCTACGTGCTGCTGCAGGCCATCGACGGCGGCTGGTTCGCACGCGCCGTGGCATTTGCATCGACAGCAACACTTCTTTTCACCAAGGTGAATCCGCTTCTTTTGATCGGCGCAGGCGTGGCTATTTTCGTCGGGCTTCATGCAATGAGCCTTGTCTAGGCAATCGTCCTAGACGGCCTGCCCGGCCACCCAGCCAGATGACCATGCCCACTGGAAATTATAGCCGCCGAGCCAGCCGGTGACATCAACGACCTCGCCGATGAAGAACAGGCCGGGCACGGATTTCGCCTGCATCGTCTTCTGGTCGAGCGCGTTCGTATCGACCCCGCCAAGCGTCACCTCGGCGGTGCGGTAGCCCTCCGATCCGGCAGGCTTGATGCGCCAGTCATTGACGGCGGCATCGACGGTTTTCATCTGAGCGTCGGTCATATCAGCGAGATTGCCATTGATTCCGGTGCGCTCGGCCACAGCCTGCGCAAGACGCTTCGGCAGGTGGTTTGCCAGCACCGTCTGAACTGCTTGCCGTCCGTTGAGACGCCTGGCGTCGCGAAGCAGCTCGGCCACATCCGTTCCCGGCAGCATGGCGATGCGGATCTCGTCGCCCTCGCGCCAGTAGGACGATATCTGCAGGATGGCGGGCCCGCTGACGCCGCGATGCGTGAACAGCATCGCTTCCGAAAACCGCGTCTTGCCGCAGGAAACTTCGGCGTCGACGGCATTGCCGGCCAGCGGCGCAAGCCGTTCCAGCGTCCTTGCGTCGAATGTCAGCGGCACCAGCGCAGGGCGCGTTTCGACAACGGCAACGCCAAACCGGTCGGCAATCTCATAGCCGAAACCTGTCGCCCCCATCTTGGGAATGGACTTGCCGCCGCAAGCCACGACCACGGATTGGCAGGAGACCGTGCCGGTCGACAGCGTCACGACGAACCCGTCCGCGCTCCTGCTGATGTCCTCGACGCTGGTCGACAGTGCCAGTTGCACGCCCCTGCCCTGCATTTCGCCGACCAGCATGTCGATGATCTGGCGCGCCGAGCCATCGCAGAACAGCTGCCCCAGCGTCTTCTCGTGATAGGCGATGCGGTGACGTTCGACGAGCGCGATGAAATCGCGCTGCGTGTAACGGCTGAGCGCCGAGATGCAGAAATGCGGATTCCCTGAAAGAAAGTTCTTCGGGCTCGCATGGGTGTTGGTGAAGTTGCAGCGGCCGCCGCCGGAGATGCGGATTTTTTCGCCGGGCATCGCCGCGTGATCGAGGATCAGCACCGAGCGGGCGCGCTTGGCGGCCTCCACGGCGCACATCATTCCAGCGGCGCCGGCGCCGATGATCACGACATCATAGGATTGCATCAGGCTATTCGTTCCCGCTCGACCCGCTCACCTTGGGGCCGCGCCACTTGGCTGCCTGATACCGCGAACGGACCAGACAGCCAACAGGCAAGAATAGCCTGACGAAGGCTCAGGCGAGCGTCTCGGCGAAAAGCGTCGTCAGCCGTTCCCAGTGGCGCTCGGCGCCAGCAGCGTCATAGACACCGTGATCGGACACGCACCAGCCATGCGCCATGCCGACATAGTTCTCGATGGCGTGGTCGATCTCCGCAACGCGCAATGCCTCGGCCAGCCGCGTCGACTGTTCCGGCGGGAAGCTCCTGTCGACACCCGCCATGCCGATATAGACGCGCGCCTTGATGGCAGCAGCCTTGTGATGTGGGCTGTCGGCGGCATCGCTGGCGAGATTGCCGCCATGGAAGCTGGCGGCTGCCTTTATCCTGTCGGGATATACAGCGGCGGCGTTGAGAGCCCGTGCGCCGCCCATGCAGTAGCCGACGGTGCCGATCGGTCCGGTAACACCTTCAGCGGCCAGCGCATCGAGGAAAGCGCCGCTGTCGCTGATGGTCATCTCCTGCGTCGTGCCGCCTACCATGGCCATGAGCGCCGCCTTGCTCTTTTCCTCGGTGAATGCCGTCTTGGCGTCGAACGGGCCGTAGGCGCCAAATCGATAGAAAAGATCGGGAACCAGCACCGCGTAGCCGTCGCCGGCCAGCCGTTCCGCCATGGCATCGAGCGCGGGTCGCGGGCCAAAGGCGTCCATGTAGAGAATGACACCGGCCTTGGCCGAGGAGGCGGCAGCCGGGCGGAATAGCCCCGCCTTTGCCACGCCATCCTTGGTTTTGATCTGAATGTCCTGCTTGGCCATAGTCCGCTCCGTTAATTTGTCGTGCGATACATATCCGCGTCGGCAGGTTGGGCAAGGCGTTACCGGAACGCCATGGTCAACATTTCGTGCGGCGTTTGTTCGACGACCAGGGACCCAAGAAGGTCGCCTCAGCCCTGGCCATCAGTGCGCACGGTCCGCGCGCCGACATGCAATGCACGGCCGGCGCCAAATCCCATGATGGCCACGCCAACTCCGAGCGCGACAAACAGGAAGGCTGTCCCCGAAAAGCTGCCGGTCCAGCCACGGATCAGCCCGACCAGCAGCGGGCCGAATGCCGCCAGCACATAGCCCACGCCCTGCGCCATGCCCGAGAGATGCGCCGCGACATGCGAATCCGGCGAACGCAGCACGATCAAGGTCATCGCGGCCGCGATCAGACCGCCTTGCCCGATGCCTTGCAGGACGGCCCAGAAAAGCACGGTCGAGGTCGGTGCGAACAGAATGCCGAGCAGCGCGATCACCGCCACGATGACGAGCGCCACGTTGATGACGCGCTGATCCTTGAGGCGCACCGCGAAGGCTGGCACCGCAAGGCAAGTGACGACCTGCGTCATCACCGAGACCGAAACGATGGCGCCGGCGGTGGCGCCATCGAAGCCGCGCTCGCGCAGGATCGGCGCCAGCCAGCCGAAGATGCAATAGGCAAGTGCTGACTGCAGCCCCATGAACAGCGTCACCTGCCAGGCCAGGCGATCGCGCCAGAGGCCGACGACGCGGAAGCCGCGATGGCTCACCTGCTGTCGGCTGCCCAGCGCCTGCGGTATCCAGATCAGCAATACGACCAGTACCGGAACCGCCCAGGCCGCCAGCGCCCCCGACCATGAACCCGTGACAAGATGCTCGATCGGCAGCGTGAGGCCGGCGGCGGCGGCAGAACCGGCGCACAGGGCCATCGTGTACAGCCCGGTCATCAAGGCGACCTTGTCGGCGAAATCGCGCTTCACCAGGCCCGGCAGCAGCACATTGCCGATGGCGATGGCGGCGCCGGCAAGGAAAGTGGCCACAAACAGCAGCGGAACCGATTCGAACAACCGCAATCCTGTCCCCAGTGCCAGCAGCACGAGTGCCCCAAGCAAGGTGCGTTCGGCGCCAAAACGCTGGGCAAGCCCGGGCGCAAACGGCGCAAACAGACCCAGGCACAAAACCGGCAGCGTCGTCAGCAGGCTGGCGCCCGTCGCCGAAAGCCCGGTTGCCTGCATCACCTCGGGCAGCAGCACCGACAGACTGGAGAACAGCGACCGCAAATTGAAGGCGATCAACACAAGGCTGGCACCAAGCACGATGCGCGCGGCGCGGCTGCGCAGTTCAGGTGGCCGCGGCGCAGGCAGGCTGTCGGCCTCCGCATCGATGAGTTCCAGACCTGTGGTGGCCTTGGATGACGCCTTTGGGACGGGCTGGTGAAACGGCTGGTTCATGGGGAAAGCAGTCTTTCGAGTTGGGCAAGCACCGGCGCCATGAAAGCGCGCACGGCGCCAACCGCACGATCGGGATCGCGCGAGGCGATGGCGTCGACGATCGCGGCATGCGCCAACTGATCGGGTTCGGGCAAATCGCCATCGAGGGTGGCATGGATGGTTTCGGTGATCGCGGCAGTGAAGAAGTCGTAGAGTTCCATCATCGCCTTGTTGCCGGAGGCCGCGACAACCGACTTGTGGAAGGCGAGGTCGCGACGGATGAAGGCTTCGCTTCCGTCGTCCGCTATTGAGCCGCGCACGGCAAGCAACTGCCTCATAAGGTCGAGGTCGGCAGACGTGTGGCGCAAGGCGGCCAGCCGAGCAGCCTCCAGATCCAGCGCTGCCCGCGCCTCCCATTGATCGCGCAGCCCGGTGCGTTTGACGCGGTCGAGCGCGGCCGACGAATCGACGGTGGAGCGCACGTAAGTGCCCGAGCCCTGGCGCGTGTCCAGAAACCCTTGCGAGACCAGCACCCGTACCGCTTCACGCACCGTGCCGCGACTGACCGACAAAAGCTCGGCAAGTCCTGCCTCATTGGGAATACGCTCGCCCACGCCCCAGCGCCCACCGATGATTTCGGCACGCAGGCTGTCGGCGGCGCTGTCGGTGAGATTGGTTCTGAGGGCTGGCTGCATCGACAAACTCATCAAGTCATCTGATGACTTTGAATAAGCCCGCTTCTGCTTGCAGTCAAGCTGCCGGTCAGGAACGCGGCAGACTCGACCCCGCAAAACTATCGGGGACAAGGAGATTCGATCAGCCGACCATCGGCGCAAAGCTTGCCATGTGAAAGGCCTGCACCTCGGCCGGATAGCGGTAGGCAGTGCCGTACGGACAGGCGTTGCGATCGAGGCAGCCACCGCTGCGGCACGGTTCGCCAGTGGCCCCACGCACATGCGCCAGGCACGACTGATAGGCGAATCCTTCCGCCGAATAGGCATCGACCGGACAGGCTTTCATGCAGGGTTTTCCAACACATGCGTCGCAAAGATGAATCGCTGCCTGAGGCACCTCGATCGGCAACTCGTCCTCGAACAGCAACGCGCCACGATAGGCATGCCAGAGCCCATAGCGCGGATGCATGAGGATGCCCAACGGCGACGGTTTCAGACCCTCCGCCCGCATCGCCCATTGCTGGAACGGCAGATATGGCTTGTCGGACGGAGACACCGCACGCGCGCCAAACGCATCGGCCACGGCGCCGATAACCTGCCGCGACCACGTATCGAGTGGATTGGCTACTGCCTGTGGCTGCTTTTCGCGCCAACGCAGGAAATGCGGCCATGGCGCCGCCCCCGCCTGCCCCACGAGCAGGGCGGATTTGGCCAAAGCGCCCGACAGGCCGATTGGCGACGCATCGCCTGCGGTGAAATTGAAGCCGCCGCGAACAATGAGCCCGTCAGCGGAAAGCGCCGCGGCGATGGCTTCAACGCTGCCGGACGTCATTCCTTCTTGACCGGATCGGAGAAAGCACTCCGCCAGACTTCCTTGTGGATGATGTTGGCGACTTTAGCCCCGCCTGACTCGGGCTCCTTTCAAGTGAAGGCGTCGGGCATCGATCCCTTCTTCTTGGCGATGAACTCTTTCAGGGCTTCGTCGATGCTCGGATCGAGATGCGGTGCCTCATAGCTTTCCAGCCAGCGGCGGGCGAGGTCGTTGGCGCGCTGCGGTGCGGTCTTCTCGCCTTCGGCCAGCCACTGCTCGTAGGAATTGTTGTCGGCGATGTTGGAGCGGTAGAACGCCGTCTGGAAATTGGCCTGGGTGTGGTCGCAACCAAGATAGTGGCTGCCCGGACCAACCTGGCGGATGGCATCCATGGCCTGGCCATTTTCCGACAGGTCGACGCCCTCGCAGAATTTCTGCTGCATGCCGAGCTGGTCGATATCCATCATGAATTTCTCATAGCAGGACGCCAGCCCACCCTCCAGCCAACCGGCCGAATGCAGCACGAAATTGGTGCCGGCGAGGATGGTCGAGTTCAGCGTGTTGGCGCTTTCATAAGCGGCCTGTGCATCAGGGACCTTCGAAGCGCAGAGCGAGCCACCGGTACGGAACGGCAGGCCGAGACGGCGCGCAAGCTGGGCGGCGCCGTAGGAGACCAGCGAAGGCTCGGGCGTGCCGAAGGTCGGCGCGCCCGACTGCATCGAGATCGACGAGGCAAAGGTGCCGAACAGCACCGGCGCGCCCGGCCGGATCAACTGCGTGAACGACGCGCCGGCCAGCACTTCGGCCAGGACCTGCGTCAGCGTGCCGGCGACCGTCACCGGGCTCATCGCGCCGGCCAGGATGAACGGCGTGACGATGCAGGCCTGGTTGTGGCGCGCATAGACTTTCAGCGCGCCGAGCATGGTCTCGTCGAACACCATCGGCGAATTGGCGTTGATCAGGCTGGTCAGCACCGTGTTGTTTTCGACGAAATCATCGCCGAACAGGATCTTGGCCATGGCGACCGTGTCCTCGGCGCGCTCCGGCGCGGTCACCGAACCCATGAACGGCTTGTCCGAATATTTTATGTGGCTGTAGATCATGTCGAGATGGCGCTTGTTGACCGGCACGTCGACCGGCTCGCACACCGTGCCACCCGAATGATGGATCGACGGCGCCATATAGGCGAGCTTCACGAAATTCTGGAAATCCTCGATCGTCGCGTAACGGCGGTTGCCGTCGAGGTCGCGCACGAAGGGAGGACCATAGACCGGCGCGAACACCGTGGCGTTGCCGCCGATCTGCACCGAGCGTTCGGAATTGCGGGCATGCTGGGTGTAGACGGACGGCGCCGTCTTGAGCAGCGAGCGGCAGAGCCCCTTGGGGAAGTGCACGCGCTCGCCCTTGACGTCGGCGCCTGCCTCTTTCCACAGCTGCAGCGCTTCCGCATCGTCGCGGAAGATGATGCCGGTCTCCTCGAGCACCGTGTCCGTGTTCTTCTCGATCAGCGCCAGGCCTTCCTCGTCCAGCACCTCGTAGACGTTGATCTTGCGCTTGATGTAGGTGAGCTGTGTGCCGGGACCGCCGCCGGAGCGCGCGGCCCTGCGAGCAGCCGCACCGCCGCTGGCAGCGCGCCCTCGCCGCGCGTTTGACGCTTCCTGGTCGATTGCCGCGTGATCGCTCATGGTGGTTCTTCCCTGAATCTGTTCTTGTCTGAAATCCGCCGCGGCCGCCGATCGCCGCTCCTCCCCGGATCGTAGCCATGCACCCTATTCGAAACGGCCCGCCAGCGCCAACGGCTGTCGCAAAATCGACAAGAAAAGCAATAGATTTTCCAGTCGCTTTCCTTTTGCGGGAAGTCGCAAATCAGCTATGGATACACGCCCCCAGCGGGTTAGGTATGAACGCGAATATTTTGTGCCTTGCGACACAGTCGCGATGCCGGCAGGAGCTTGATACAAATGGCCGACGACGAGATCATCCTTTCCGAACTCTCCGACGACGAGTTGGTGCAGCAGATGCACGACGATCTCTATGACGGGCTGAAGGAAGAGATCGAGGAAGGCACCAACATACTCCTCGAGCGCGGCTGGGTACCTTACAAGGTACTGACCGAAGCGCTGGTCGAAGGCATGCGCATCGTCGGCGAGGATTTTCGCGACGGCATCCTGTTCGTCCCCGAAGTGCTGCTGTCCGCCAACGCGATGAAGGCCGGCATGTTCATCCTGCGTCCGCTGCTTGCCGCCACCGGCGCGCCGAAGCAGGGCAAGATGGTCATCGGCACTGTCAAGGGCGACATCCACGACATCGGCAAGAACCTCGTCGGCATGATGATGGAAGGCGCCGGCTTCGACGTCATCGATCTCGGCATCAACAATGCGGTCGAAAAATATCTCGATGCGATCGAGCAGCATCAGCCCGACATCATCGGCATGTCGGCACTGCTGACCACGACCATGCCCTACATGAAGGTCGTCATCGACACGATGAAGGAAAAGGGCATCCGCGACGACTATGTCGTTCTGGTCGGCGGCGCGCCGCTGAACGAGGAATTCGGCAAGGCCGTTGGCGCCGACGCCTATTGCCGCGATGCCGCGGTGGCGGTGGAAACCGCCAAGGACTTCATGAAGCGCAAGCACAACGTGCGCGCTTCCGCCTGAACCAAGGCATCAGGATGGACCGACAAGAAAAGCCGCGCCTTGCAGCGCGGCTTTTTTGTTCCCAGATGAAGGACGAGGCTGCCGATCAGTTGGCGACAGTGTCTTTGACCGCCCTTGCCGTTGATTTGACATCCTTGCCGACACCCCGAATGGTGTTGGCGCAGGCCGTGAGTGCAAGCGCGCAGGCAAGGATGGCCATCGGCGCAATGCGTAGCAGTTTCATGGACGGTGTCTCCCTCGACAGGTAAATTGGCCCCGCAATGAAAGCCGGCTCGACTTGGTCAAGACGCAAAAAACGAAACCGAATCAAACAGACAGGTTGCTCATCATCGCCTGCGGGATGATTGCGCGCGAGGTATTGGCCGTCAAGGAACAGCTCGGGCTGAATCACCTCGAACTGACCTGTTTGCCGGCAGAGTTTCATTTCTATCCCGACCGCATCGCCCCCGCCATGGACAAGGCGATCGAGAAGGCCAAGGCGGAGGGTTACGAGCACATCTTCGTCGGCTATGCCGATTGCGGCACCGGCGGCCGGCTC
Organism: Mesorhizobium shangrilense; assembly: GCF_040537815.1. Lineage (NCBI taxonomy): Bacteria > Pseudomonadati > Pseudomonadota > Alphaproteobacteria > Hyphomicrobiales > Phyllobacteriaceae > Mesorhizobium > Mesorhizobium shangrilense. Next base: position 940,398 of record NZ_JBEWSZ010000001.1, on the reverse strand, counting down.
GACCGGATCTGCGAGAAGCACGGCGTCGAGCGCATGGCGGGTCCGCATTGCTTTGCCTTCTACCAAGGCATGGATGAATACGCGAAGGTCGCCGACGACGACATGATGTCGTTCTACATGACAGACTTCCTGTGCCGCCAGTTCGACGCTTTCTTCATGAAGCCGCTCGGCCTCGACAAGCACCCCGAGCTGATCAAGGACTATTTCGGCAACTACGAGAAGCTGATCTATCTGGCCCAGACCAACGATCCTGAGCTCGACAAGGTCGCCGAAAGCGCGGCGAAAATGCTCGGCCTCGCCTACGAGCGCCGCGCGACCGGCTTTGGCGACCTGACGCCGGGGCTGGCGCAAGCAGCGGCTCGCGCCTGAGCGCAGAATCAGTCAGCGCTGTTCCACCGCAAGTCCGGCAAGCACATCGGCGAAGCTCGTCTTGCAGACGAAACCCAGCCTCTTCCTCGCCCGCGACGCGTCGTAGACCCGATCAATCGAGGAAAACATCGTCCAGCCCCTTTGGGCATACAGGGCGGGGAATTCAGGAAAATAGCGTGTGACGACGGATGGCGCGTCGGCTATCAGCGCCGCGCAATCGTCAGGCCGGAACGGCGTCGGCGCGCAGACAATGAAAATGTCGAAGCCGAGCTGCGGCGCCTTCTCCAATGCGGCGGCATGAGCCTCAGCCGCATCCTCCACAGTCAATCTTCGGAACAGCAATTCGTTCGCCTTGGTGTTGGCATCCGACTGTTCGATTGTATCAGCCATGTCATCGGCTTCGGGAAAGAAGCGGGCCGTGCGCAGCACCACCACCGGCAGGCGATGCTGGATATGATACAGGCGGCAGAGATGTTCGGCTGAAAGCTTGGTGACGCCATAGATATTGCGCGGCTCGGGCGACATGTCCTCGGTTAGCCAGGCGGCTTTACGCGCGCCGCCCTGAAAGCCGGCGCGAATAGCCTGGGATATCATCAGCGACGTTGTCGAGGTGAAGACGAAACGATCGACACCACATGCCACCGCGGCGTCGAGCAGGTTCAGTGTCCCCTGAACGTTCGTCGCGACGAAATCCGTATTCTCACAATGTTCGATGTTCGGTTTGTGCAGCGCGCCACTGTGGATGATCGCCTCGATCCGCTTGTCGCGCACGGTCTGCACGACAAGTTCACGATCCGCGATCGAGCCGACAATATGGGTCGCGGTCGATGGGACAGGATCGATGCCGATCACCTCGTGACCAAGGCCGCGCAGCCGCGGCTCGAGCGCGCTGCCCAACCAGCCCGACGATCCCGTGAGCAAGATTCGCATCGTCTACACCATGATTTTTGACCCGTGGGCTGTTAAGCACGGATGATGGGCCGCCGCGAACCGGTAAATTGTGCGCCAGGCCGGCAAACACGCTGCTCCAGCCACGTGCTGACAGTCCAAAACAAGTCACGCAGGAGAAATATCCCGATGTTTGTTCGTCCGTTGCTTCTATCCCTGTGCCTCGGCATCTGTGCGGCGCTCCCCGCACTTGCCGATGGCGAAATCCAGAAGCTGATCACGCCCGCCGACAAGGCGCGGCTCGACAAATATGACGAGACGCGCAAGGCGGCTCTTGCCGAGGCGAAGGCCGGCAATCCCGTGGACGTCAAGCAACTCGACGCCTTGCTGGCGAAGCCGCTGATGTCCTTCTCCGACAAGGACCTGACCGGCAACTGGAAGTGCCGCACCATCAAGGCCGGCGGACTGTCCCCGCTCGTCATCTACGGCTGGTTCAAATGCAAGGTCACCGACGACGGTTCGGGCTGGAGGCTGGAAAAGGTCAGCGGCTCGCAGCGCACCAAGGGCCGCTTCTTCGACGACGGCGAAAAGCGGGCGATCTATCTTGGCTCCGCCTATGTCAACAACGACCCGGCAAAGCCCTATGGCAGCGGCCCGCAAAGCGATCAGGTCGGCTACGCCTTCCGCAGCGGCGCCAGCGAATGGCGCATCGAATTCCCCGCGCCCTATTACGAATCGAAGCTCGACATCGTCGAGTTCAAGCGCTGAAGGGCCGCACTTCTGGTCATCAACATTTAACCGAGTCGACAGAGAATTGAGCCGGGAGTGCGCGGACAGGTGGCGCGCCGGGCAAGAAAGCGCGCCATGGCTTCAGCGATTGAGAAGAGAGCCGCGATCGTTGTGGTCACCGAAGGCGGCCCGCATATCTGGGCCATCGTCAACGCCATAGCCGATCGGCTGGGGCCCGTCAGCGTCATCCTCGAAACGCCTGAATCTAAAAAGCAATTGCTGGTCAGGCGCGCCCGCCGTCAGGGCTGGGTGTCAGTGATCGGGCAGCTTGGAACGATGGTGCTGACCCGGCTCGGCAAGCGCTTCCTTGCCGGGCACGCGGCACGCATGATCGCCGAACAGAAGCTGCGGACCGAGCCGCAAACCGGGCAATCGATCATCCAAATTGCCTCGGCCAATTCCGCGGAATGCCTGCAGGCGATCGACGGCATCGGCCCGGGCGTCGTGCTGCTCGCCGGTTGCCGGCTGCTGTCCAGGGAAATCCTGGCGAAAATGCCCTGCCCGGTTCTCAACTACCATGCCGGCATCGCTCCGAAATATCGCGGCATGAATGGCGGCTATTGGGCGCTGGCGAGCGGAGACGCTGAGAATTTCGGCTCAACCGTGCATCTGGTCGATGCTGGCGTCGACACAGGTGGCGTGCTGCGGCAGGCGCGCGGCAAGCCGCAACCCGGTGATACAATTTCCAGCCATGCGCTGCGGCAGGCGGCGTTTTCGCGCGACATCTGTATCGATGCCGTCACCGACGCGCTGGCAGGCCGTCTCACCACAATCGATCCCCGCCTGCCCTCAAAGCAATGGTATCATCCGACGGTCTGGTTCTACCTCTGGACCGGGATCAAACGCGGCGTCTGGTAGCACAGGATTTGCCCAGGCGACCGGTCGATACTCCGCCTCCGTTGCAAGCTTTTCGCCGAGCTCGACCTGCCGGCTGACGGGCCTGTTCGCACTGTCAGGACCGAAGATTCCGCGCTTTCATTTTGCGACATCCAAATGCGTCGCTTTTGAATGCGCGGGCGTCGTCCCATAACAAGCGGGCCATCGGCGCATACGGCAATGCTCGAAACCACGAGGAGTAAGAATTCATGGCCGATCTGATCGTCGTCTACTGGCGCGACATTCCCGCCCAGGTCATCGTCAAGAAGGGCCGGCAGAACGCCAAGCGCGAACTGCCGCTGCGCTTCACCGAGGCCATCGACATGTGCGCCATGCGTACCGGCGCGGGCGGCACGGACGACTATCTGGCCGAGTGGCGCAAGGCCGATCCCATCCCGGTCGGCGATGATCTCGAAGCCGAGGTCGAGAAGGCCTTTCAGGATCTCGACACGAAATACGACCGTGAGCGGCTGGTCGCTCTGGTGAAGGCGGGCGGCAAAGAAAATGTCTGAGACTCAGCCGGCGGTTACCCAGGCCACTCTGGTCAAGAAGGCAGCGCCGAAATCCGACTACAAGCCGGCCGACGTGTCGCCGCAGCGGCGCGTGCAGCGCTCTTTCGCGATCCGGCTGTGGTCGATCAGGCATTCGCGTCTGCTGGAATGGTTCTATGCCAAATTCGCCGACATGTTCCTGTTGCTCCACCCCCTGTGGAAAGGCATCGGCTATGGCCGTGTCGAAGCTCCGGTGAAGTTCGTCGAGAAGCGCGTCAAGGGCTTCATGTTCGACTGCCGCATGTGCGGCCAGTGCATCCTGTCCTCGACCGGCATGTCGTGCCCGATGAACTGCCCCAAGCAGTTGCGCAACGGCCCTTGCGGCGGCGTGCGCGCCAACGGCAATTGCGAAGTCGAGCCTGATATGCCCTGCGTCTGGGTCAAGGCCTGGGAAGGTTCGCAGAACATGGTCAACAGCGACAAGATCCTGACCGTGCAGAAGCCGGTCGACCAGTCGCTGCGCGAAACCTCGGCCTGGCTGCGGGTGACCGCTCAGTCTGCAGCCGCCCGCGAGGCGGCCCAGGCTCCCAAGACCGGAGCATCGGCATGATCGGCCACCAACGCGACGAGAACCCGGCCGGCATCCATCTGCCGCTCGATCCCCTGCCCGGCCATACCTCGCGCGGCCGGCTCGAGCGCGTGCTGCGGCGCGGCGAATTCGCTGTCACCACCGAGCTTAATCCGCCCGACAGCGCTGATCCCGAAGATGTCTACAACCGTGCAAAAATCTTTGACGGCTGGGTCGACGCCATCAACGCGGTCGATGCCTCCGGCGCCAACTGCCACATGTCGTCGGTCGGCATCTGTGCGCTTCTGACTCGCATGGGTTATGCGCCGATCATGCAGATCGCCTGCCGCGACAAGAACCGCATCGCCATCCAGGGCGACGTTCTGGGAGGGGCTGCGATGGGCGTTGCCAACATGCTGTGCCTGACCGGCGATGGCGTGCAAGCCGGCGACCAGCCCGGCGCCAAGCCGGTGTTCGACCTCGATTCCATGTCGCTGCTCGAAACCTGCCGCATCATGCGTGACAACGGCAAGTTCCTGTCCGGCCGCAAGCTCACCACGCCGCCGCAACTGTTCCTGGGTGCGGCCGTCAACCCGTTCGCGCCGCCCTTCGATTTTCGCCCGATCCATCTCGGCAAGAAGATCGCCGCCGGCGCCCAGTTCGTGCAGACGCAGTACTGTTTCGACGTGCCCATGTTCAAAACCTTCATGCAGAAGGCGCGTGACCTCGGCCACACCGAAAAGGTGTTCATCCTCGTTGGCGTCGGGCCACTCGCCTCCGCCAAGACGGCCAAATGGATCCGCTCCAACGTGCCGGGCATCCATATCCCCGACGCTGTCATCAAGCGGCTGGAAGGCGCCCAGGACCAGAAGAAGGAAGGCAAGCAGCTCTGCATCGACATCATCAACGAGGTGAAGGAAATCGCCGGCGTTTCAGGCATCCATGTGATGGCCTACCGCCAGGAAGAATTCGTCGCCGAGATCGTCGATGAATCGGGCGTGCTGAGGGGCCGCCAGCCGTGGAAGCGCGAAATCCGCCGCGACGACCAGATGGTTGCCGACCGGCTCGACCGCATACTGCACGACGAGATTACAGAAACGCAGGTGGACATGGTGAAGACCGCGCATTGACGGCGCGGACGACCACCCATTCGCTTGAATGAGAACAGACAACGATATAAAGAAATCTTTATATCCCGACGGAGAAATTTCATGACCCGGACCATCGTTGCCTCGGCGACACGAGAAATCATCATCGGCTTCGACCAGCCCTTCTGCGTGATCGGCGAGCGCATCAACCCGACCGGCCGCAAGAAGTTGGCCGCCGAGATGATCGCCGGCAATTTCGACACAGTGATCAGGGACGCGCTGGAACAGGCCGCCTGCGGCGCGACCATGCTCGACGTCAACGCCGGCGTCACCTCGGTCAACCCGAATGAGACCGAGCCGGGCCTGCTGGTTCAGACATTGGAAATCGTGCAGGGACTGGTCGACCTGCCGCTGTCGATCGACTCGTCCGTGACGGCCGCGATCGAAGCGGCGCTGAAGGTCGCCAAGGGCCGCCCGCTGGTCAACTCCGTCACCGGCGAGGAAGAAAAGCTCGAAGCCATCCTGCCGCTGGTCAAGAAATACAATGTTCCGGTCGTCGCCATTTCCAACGACGAGACCGGCATTTCGATGGATCCGGACGTGCGCTTCGCCGTCGCCAAGAAGATCGTGCAGCGCTGCGCCGATTTCGGCATCCCCGCGCATGACGTCGTCGTCGATCCGCTGGTCATGCCGATCGGCGCGCTGGGCGATGCCGGCCGCCAGGTGTTCGCGCTGCTGCGCCGGCTGCGCGAAGAGCTGAAGGTCAACACCACCTGCGGCCTCTCCAACATCTCGTTCGGCCTGCCGCACCGCCATGGCATCAACGCCGCCTTCATCCCGATGGTGATCGGCGCCGGCATGACCTCGGCGATCATGAACCCGGTACGTCCGCAGGAGATGGAAGCCGTGCGCGGCGCCAATGTGCTCAACGGCACCGATGAGAACTGCACCAACTGGATCAGGACCTACAAGGACTACAAGCCGGCCGAAGGCGGCCAGGCGGTCGCGGCTCCGACCGCGGTCAACGCACCGGGCGAAGGCGCCAACAATGGCGGCCGCCGCCGTGGTGGACGTGAAGCACGGATGGGTCGGGGGTAAGCGCGCAATCGTGAAATCTTCCGCCAACCTCACTGGTCCGATCGTGCTGTTGATGCCGTCGGACCGGTGTGTGTTGCGGTCAGGTCGGCATGCTGTGCGGTCAGGCCATGCCCAGAATGGTGTCGAAGACAGCCATTCCCGCCCACGAGCCGAAAATGCCGGTCACGCCGCCGACGATGAAGTCGTCGTCGGCCGCCGGCCAGAACCCGTGCAGCAGCAAGATGCCGGCAATTGCTCCGACGATGCCGGACGCCAGATATTGCGGATTTCGCAGCCATGGGCCCCTCAGCAGGCGTACCATGGTGAAAGTCGTGAGTATGGCGGACAGGAGGAGATCGGACATGATTGGCCTCTGGACCAGAAGACACTCCGCCCAATAGTGAAACGATCCGTTAAACGGCATCGACAATTGTTATCGAGACCTGCAGCATGAATTCTCCCGCCAACATCACCGATCCGCTCGTGCTGTTCATGCCGTCGGGCAAGCGCGGGCGGTTCCCGGTCGGCACGCCGGTGCTGGATGCCGCGCGCCAGCTTGGCGTCTATGTCGAGAGCGTGTGCGGCGGACGCGCCACCTGCGGACGCTGCCAGATCGAGGTGCAGGAAGGCAATTTCGCCAAACACAAGATTGTCTCCTCCAACGAGCACATTTCGCCCAAGGGCCCGAAGGAAGAGCGCTACGAGCGCGTGCGCGGCCTGCCCGAGCGGCGCCGCCTGTCCTGCTCGGCGCAGATCCTCGGCGACCTCGTCATCGACGTGCCGCAGGACACCGTCATCAACGCGCAGACCATCCGCAAGGATGCCGACACCAGGGTGATCGCGCGCGATGCGGCCATCCGTATGTGCTACGTCGAGATCGAAGAGCCCGACATGCACAAGCCGCTGGGCGATCTCGACCGCCTGAAGATCGCCTTGATGAAGGACTGGAACCTCAAGAGCCTGGACTTCGACTTCTATCTGCTGCCGCAGGTTCAGGGCATTTTGCGCAAGGGCAACTGGACCGCCACCGCCGCCATCTACAAGGATGCCGATAGCGAGACCGCAAGGGTCATCGCCCTGTGGCCCGGCCTCAAGAACGAAGCCTATGGGCTCGCCTGCGATATCGGCTCGACCACCATCGCCATGCATCTGGTGTCGCTGCTGTCGGGCCGCGTCGCCGCGTCCTCGGGCACGTCCAACCCGCAGATCCGCTTCGGCGAGGATCTGATGAGCCGCGTCTCCTATGTGATGATGAACCCGGATGGCCGCGAAGGCATGACGGTTGCCGTGCGCGAGGCGATCTCCAGCCTCGTCGACAAGGTTTGCGCCGAAGGCAATGTCCAGCGCAACGACATTCTGGATTCCGTCTTCGTCGGCAATCCGATCATGCATCATCTGTTCCTCGGCATCGATCCGACCGAGCTCGGCGGCGCGCCCTTTGCGCTGGCTGTCTCCGGCGCCGTGCACATCAAGGCCTCCGATATCGGCCTGAAGCTCAACCAGGGTGCCCGACTCTACATGCTGCCTTGCATCGCCGGCCATGTCGGCGCCGATGCGGCGGCCGTCACCTTGTCGGAAGGCCCGCACCGCCAGGACGAGATGATGCTGATCGTCGACGTCGGTACCAATGCCGAGATCGTGCTCGGCAATCGTGCCCGCGTCGTGGCGGCCTCGTCGCCCACCGGTCCGGCCTTCGAAGGTGCTGAAATCTCCGGCGGCCAGCGCGCGGCCCCAGGCGCCATCGAGCGCGTGCGCATCGATCCAGACACGCTGGAGCCAAAATACCGCGTCATCGGTTCGGAACTGTGGTCCGACGAGCCTGGCTTCCTCGACAGCGTGCAGGCAACCGGCGTCACCGGCATCTGCGGCTCCGGCATCATCGAAGTCGTCGCGGAAATGTATCTCGCCGGCGTCATCTCCGAGGATGGCGTCGTGGACGGCTCCCTTGCGGCACGATCGCCGCGCGTTGTCGCCAACGGCCGCACCTTCTCCTATGTGCTGAAGGAAGGCGAGCCGAAGATCACCATCACGCAGACCGACGTGCGCGCCATCCAGCTTGCCAAGGCGGCCCTTTATGCCGGAACCAAGCTGCTGATGGAGAAACAGCACACCGAGCATGTCGACCGCATCCATTTCGCCGGTGCCTTCGGCTCCTTCATCGATCCGAAATACGCCATGGTGCTGGGCCTGATCCCCGACTGCGACCTCGACAAGGTCATGGCCGTCGGCAACGCCGCCGGTGCCGGCGCGCGCATGGCCTTGCTCAATCGCGGCTATCGTCGCGAAATCGAGGAAACCGTCAGCCAGATCGAGAAGATCGAGACCGCGCTGGAGCCTAAGTTCCAAGAGCATTTCGTCTACGCCATGGCGCTGCCGAACAAAGTCGATCCGTTCCCGAAACTGTCGGCGGCGGTGAAACTGCCGCCGCGCAAGACCGTGAGTGAAGACGGTGTCGCCGGAGATGCCGCGCCGCGGCGGCGTTCGCGCGAAGGTCACGCAGCGAGACGCAGCCGGGAATAGTAAGGGCATGTTGGAAGAATGATGCGCGTCATCTGACGTTCTGTTTTCCTCCAATCTCGGCGCCGCCCCTCATCGCCCTGCCGGGCACTTCTCCCCGTATAGTGACGGGGAGAAGGACGCCATCGCCAAGGATTTCGCCAATCTCCAGCGTTGCGGAAGGCGCAGGGGCGCGCCGCAGTTCCCTTCTCCCCGTCACTATACGGGGAGAAGGTGCCGGCAGGCGGATGAGGGGCAGCGCTGCCGCCAGTCAATTTCATTTGCATGCAAATGTTTCAAGATCGAACCGATCTCGAAACTCAAACGCGCTTTCGCGAAATCCACTGGATACATAGGCGGGGCATTTAACCGGCATCGAACGGCAGGCACGAAATGTCTTCGGCCGCCGCAAGACTCCAAGGGAGATGAAGATGTCGATGTTTGAAAGCCTCGGTCGCTATGGCGCGGCCATCAAGAAAGCGCATGACCGCAACAAGGCAAGGCGCATCCTGAACAGCCTGCCGCCGGAAATCCAGAAGGACATTGGCTGGCCGGTGTCGCCGCGATCGAGCGAGAGAGCGAGCCTGACCGGCGCGATCTGGAGCGCCGCGCGCTGATGACATTCGCCGACAAGTGCAAACTGCTCGGCGCACGCCGGGGCCGTCATCCGGCCTCGGCTCCCACCGACAACCGAATTCGCGCAGCACTGCTGCGCCTCCGTCCCCGGCGGAAGTGAGGCTGGTCCCCAGCGCTGTCACACAATCGTGGGCGGCATAAATCTTGACATTCCTGGCGAAGGCACGATCTTCGGAAAAGAGGGGGAATTCTCTTAGTCGGCTCTGCCGAAGTTCGTGTATCCGCATGCCAAGTTTCAAAAGCCACTTCGTGTCCTTCGTCCTCAGGCACAGCCGCAAGCAGGCCTTTTCGAGCCCGGAAAGCCTGCAGCGATGGATCGCCAACGCGCGCAAGACGGAGGACCATCAGCCACCCGCATCGTTGCGTTCGCGCCTCGACATAACGACGCGCACTGTGAACAACTTTCCGGTCTACGAAATCGCACCCAGAGGCGGCGAACAGAGGCGGATTCTCTACTTGCACGGTGGCGCCTATGTCTTTGAAATCACGTCCTATCATTGGAATCTGATCGCCGAGATGGCCGATCGGCTAGGCTTCGGCATCACCGTGCCGATCTATCCCATCGCGCCCGAGCATGATTTCCATGACATGTTCGGAATGGTCGGCGAGGTCTACAGCCAGATGCTCGAAGAGACCGCGGCTGAAGACATCATCTTCATGGGCGACTCGGCCGGTGGCAACATGGCTGTCGTGCTGACCATGATGGCTGCCGAGGAGGGCCTGCCCCTGCCATCGCGCCATGTGCTGATTTCGCCGGGCCTCGACATGTCGCTTTCCAATCCAGAACTGTTCGAGGCGGAACGCAACGATCCGTGGCTTGGCATTCCAGGCGGCCTGGAAGCGATCCGGATGTACAGTGCGGGCATCGACCGCAACGACTGGCACATCAGCCCGCTCTACGGCGACCTCTCGGTGCTGCCGAGAACGCTGCTGTTGATCGGCTCACGCGATCTCCTGACGCCCGACAATCTGATCTTCGCCGAAAAGGCGCGCGCCGCCGGCGTCGAGGTCGATGTCATCCATGAAGAAGGCATGTTCCATGTCTGGCCACTGATCGACATGCCGGAATCACGCCGCGCACGCCAACACATCGTTGAATTTCTGAGCGAGAGCCAGGCACCGGTCAGGCAAAGTGCGAGAGCACAATTCGAAGCGCCCTCCGCCCAAGCGGCGGAGTAGCGCTCCTCCTGCTTTCCGACGCGATTGGCGGATCAGAACTTGCCGGTTTCCCTGAACACTTCGAACGTGTCGCGGATGTGATCGGCGACCGCATTGACCGGCGCGCTGGCGTCCGGCGCCACGACCATGGCGAGGTTGTAGGTGCCGATGTCGGGCATGCCGTCCTTCGGGCTGAGCTCGACCATCTCATTGCCGAGGAACGATCTCGGCAGCGGTGCGACCGCGAGGTCGGCCATGATGGCGGCGCGCTGGCCGGCCGTATGCGCGCTCATGTAGGCAACGCGATAGTTGCGGCCTTCGCGGCCAAGCGCATCGAGCGCCCCTGCCCGCCAGGCGCAGCCTTCTTCCCACAATGAAACCGGCAGCGGTTCGCGCAGATGCGCGCAGCCACCCTTGGCGCCGGCCCAGACGATCGGTTCGGTGAGCAGCACCTCAGCGCCGAGCGCGCTGGTCTTGTAGGAATTGGTCAGAAGCGTGATGTCGAGCGCCCTGTCGTCCATCCGCCGGCGCAGATTGATGCTCTGGTCGATGGTGACGTCGACGGCGATCGAGGGATGCGACTGCGCGAAGCGCTTCAGCACATGCGGCAGCACGCGCTCGCCGTAATCATCCGGCGATCCCAGCCGCACAACACCGACAATATCGGGAATGATGAACTTCGACACGACCTCGCGATTGATCGACAACAGCCGGCGCGCGTAGCCCAGCAGCACCTCGCCATCGGTGGTCAGCGTCACCGAACGCGCGTCGCGCGCGAAGACGGAGCGGCCGAGAATGTCCTCCAGCTTCTTGATCTGCATGGAGACGGCCGAGGGCGTGCGGAACACCGCATTGGCCGCGGTGGTGAAGCTGCCGGTTTCGGCAATCGCCACGAAAGTGCGCAAAACGTCGAGGTCGAGCAGCGGCAGCGGATGATTGAGCGGGGCGTTCATGGGAACCAGCCTTCAATTTTTCTGATACAAAGCATCATTCCATTTCGTTTGATTGAACATCAGTTTGGGAGGATAGTCAATCTTGTCGAAGCAGGATGCTGCCATATGCAGTCATGAAACGACCGCGATACAGACCTGCAATCGACATGAAATGAAGCTGAAACACAACTGACGTAATCAGCCACTGTCCTGGCACTCCCAACCGGGCACAAAAGGAGAAGGTAATGTCTATCCTGTCGTCCATCGGTCGCATTGCGACCGAATTCAACGCGGCACGCGCCCGTTACCAGACGGAACGGGCCATCCGCTCGCTGCCTATCGAACTTCAGAAGGACATTGGCTGGCCTGAAGCCGCCGACACCAAGACCGGCATTCGCAATGGCGTCGGGTCCTGGGCTGGAGCAAAGTAAATCGTGTGTATCAAATGCTGAAGGCCTGCCGCGCACTCGCCGGCAGGCCTTCTCCGTTTTATTTGTATTCAAATGAGTTTTAGAGCCATGTCGCCAGCGCATGGCGCATATGAGCAAGCCGCATAGCAGCCCATTTTCCAGCTAATGCCTTGTAAGAAATCATAAATTTCAGGCACGGTGCCCAAACATGTCGCATCCGGTGTCGCTTTTCATATCAAGCGCTTCGCATTTGCGATTTAGTTTTTGCTTACACAAGCCTATATCACCGTCAGCAAACGAGCTGCCCCACTCCATAAAGCGAAGGCGACCCGTCTGAGCAACCGAATGGAGATGAATCATGAAGCTTTTTGCCCGCCTCTTTGCCCGCCGCGAAATGAACCTGACGACCGCTCTTGAGCGTCAGCGCCTTGCCAACACCATGCCCGGCCAGACCGGTGCGATGAATGCGGCGCGCCTCGGCTTCGTCGCCTGATACCAGAAGCTGCGGGTCTTCTGGACCCACAGCTGACCTCCAGCGCCGCGCTTCCCTGCCGCGGCCTGGGAATTGACTGCCGCCGCTTCGGTTTGCCGAGGCGGCGTTTTTGTTTGCGGATTGCCCTCCCATGCCATCCCACAACCTGACGATGGTAACCGTTTAGGCGTCACCGCACAGTGATTGCCCATTTGCGACCCATGTCGCAAATTTAATGTTCTCCTTGCCGCCTAGCCAATTGACAGGAATGGTTTTTCCTGATGTCGCTATGCTATTCGCGACATCCTGTTCGCGTCATGGCCAGATGAGGTTCCCTTGAACGCCGTCAAGCATCCGATCAAGCGATCGTTTGTATTCTTCCTCGTCCCCGATTTCACCATGATCGCCTTTGCGACCGCGCTTGATCCGCTTCGCTCGGCCAACCGGATGCTCGGCTACGAGGCCTATCGCTGGCGTCTGGCCAGTATCGACGGCAAGCCGGTGCGTGCCTCGAACGGCGTCGAATGCGCGGTCAACACCTCGCTGGAGGAAGAGCGCAAGAAGATGGCCGGCCCCGAGCGCCCGAACATGGCGATCGTCTGCAGCGGCATCAATGTCGAGCGCTACCAGAACAAGTCGGCCTTCGCCTGGCTGCGCGAGGAATACAATCGCGGTGTCGCCGTCGGCGGCCTGTGCACCGGCGCGCACATCCTTGCCGCCGCCGGTCTCTTGTCCAACAAGCGCTGCGCCATCCATTGGGAGAACCTGCCGGGCTTCTCCGAGGCCTTCCCGAAGGCCAACGTCTTTGCCGATCTCTTTGAGATTGACCAGAACATCTACACCTGCGCCGGCGGCACCGCCGCGCTCGACATGATGCTGAAGCTGATCGGCGACGATTTCGACGAGAACCTCGTCAACCGGGTCTGCGAGCAGGTGCTGACCGACCGCGTGCGCAGCCCGACCGACCGCCAGCGCCTGCCGCTGCGTGCCCGCCTCGGCGTGCAGAACTCGAAAGTGCTGACCATCATAGAACTGATGGAGGGCAATTTGTCCGAGCCGCTGTCGCTGATCGAGATCGCCGATCATGTCGACCTGTCGCGTCGCCAGATCGAGCGCCTGTTCCGCACCGAGATGGGCAGGTCCCCTGCCCGCTACTACCTCGAGATCCGCCTCGATCGCGCAAGGCACCTGCTGATCCAGTCGTCCATGCCGGTGGTCGAGGTTGCGGTTGCCTGCGGCTTCGTCTCGGCCTCGCATTTTTCCAAATGCTACCGCGAACTCTACGCACGCTCGCCGCAGCAGGAACGCGTCGACCGCAAGCAGTTGCTGGCGGCATAGGCTGGCACCGCGATCCGGTGGACGTCACGTAGATCTATAACCAGGGCCTAGCGGGCGGCTGGCGTCACGCATCGGACGACCTATAAAGCCGTTCGATGGCGCGTCGCGCATCGCAGAATGTTTCGTATAAGAGAATTGGTCTCGTTCCAGGGGACGATCGGCCTTCACGTCCCATATGAGGAAGCGATCAGCAGAGTCTCGCAGGAACTCGTATGCCCTCTCGCCGAAGCGGAAGACGTTTGCCCAGGTGTCTTCGACTTCACCTCACGCACGCTCGTCATTGGCGACCGCACCCATGTCCGATGCTTCTCCCAGGATCATGAGACAGCCATCATGTCGGCCCCCTTGGCGTCTCGATCATTGATGCGCGTGACTAAACCACAGTGGCGGATTGTGTCTGCGCCGTCCGTATCGCCTCGACGCGAAGATCCTCCGTCAGCCGCGCCTTCAGCGCCGAGAATTCCGGGCTGGTCTTCAGCGTGTAATGACGCGGATGCGGCAGATCGACGGCGACATCCGATTTGATCTGGCCGGGCCGCGCCGTCATCACGATCACGCGCGAGGCCATGAAGATGGCCTCCTCGATGTCGTGGGTCACGAACAGCACCGTCTTCTTGCGGCGCTCCCAGATGCCAAGCAGCAGTTCCTGCATCAGCCCGCGGGTCTGATTGTCAAGCGCGCCGAACGGCTCGTCCAGCAACAGGATCTCAGGGTCATTGGCCAAGGCGCGCGCGATTGCCGTGCGCTGCTGCATGCCGCCGGAAAGCTGTTTTGGCCAATGGTTCTCGAACCCCTTGAGGCCGACGAGGTCGATATAGGATGCCACGATGCCGGCCCGCTCACGTTCAGGCATACCGCGTTCGCGCAGGCCGAAGGCGATGTTCTCGGCCACCGTCAGCCACGGGAACAGCGTGTAGGACTGGAAGACCATGCCGCGATCGGGTCCAGGCCGGCTCACCGCCTTGCCGTCGAGCAGCACGCGGCCTGTGCTGGGCTCCTCCAGGCCGGCGACGATGCGCAGCAGCGTCGACTTTCCGCAGCCGGAGGGTCCGAGGATGGTGATGAAGTCATTGGCGGTCACGACCATGTCGATCGGCATCAGGGCCCTGACCGGTTGCCCGCCGCGCACGCCCGCAAAAGTTCGCGAAACGCCCTCGATCAGAAGCTTGCTCACGCCAGGCTCCATGGAAAGAGCCAGCGGTTGAACGCCTTGAAGGCGAAATCGGACAACAGCCCGATCAGGCCGATGACGATGATGCCGAAGATGATCTGCCCCGTCGCCAGACGCGATTGGCTGTTGATGATCATGTAGCCTATGCCCGAGGACGAGCCGATCAGCTCGGCGACGATGACATAGGTCCAGGCCCAGCCCAGCACCAGCCGCAGCGTTTCGGCGATCTCCGGCGCATTGGCCGGCATGATCACCCGCCGCACGATGCCATTGTCCGTGGAGCCCAGCGTGTAGGCCGCCTCGACCAGGTCGCGCCGCGTAGCGCCAACCTTGACGGCGATGATCAGGATGACCTGGAACACCGAGCCGACGAAGATGACCAGCAGCTTCTCCAGCTCACCAATGCCGGCCCACAGGATGAGCAGCGGAATGAAGGCCGAGGCCGGCAGGTAGCGGGCGAACGAGACGAACGGCTCGAGGAATGCCTCCACCGGCTTCCAGGCGCCCATCATGATGCCGATCGGCACCGCCACGATCGCCGCCAGCAGGAAGCCGCCGAAGACGCGCCACATGGTGATGAGGATATCCAGCCAGAAGCGGTCCTCGACCAGCAGACGCCAGCCGTCCTTGAGCATCGAGAGCGGATCGGCCAGGAAGATGCGGTTGACGTGGCCGCCGAGCGTGATCCACGCCCAGAACGCCACGAACAGCACGAAGAAGGAAATGCCGAGCATCGTTCGGATGCCCGGCGGGACCGGATGCAGGGGGCGCGGCATCTAGAGTGTCCTTGAAAAAGGGAATACGGCGGCGCCAGGCGCCGCCGCGAGGCGATGCAATCCGCCGCTCAGTTGGCTACAGCGCTGGTGTCGGCCAGCGTTGTGACATCCGGCGCCTGTTTGATCAGCCCCATCTGCAGCAGAAGGTCGCCGGCGGTCTTGGAAAAATCCTGGAACTCCTTGGTGAAGAACTGCTTGTTCTCCGCCTTGTCGGCCCATTTCAGGTATTTCGCCGAATCCTCGAACTCCTTGGCCGACTGTTTCACGTCCGCGCCCATGATCTCATAAGATTTCTGCGGGTCCTTCTTGATCAGGTCGAGCGCGTCGAAATAGCTGTCGGCCAGCGCCTTGGCGGCGTCCGGATTGGCCTTGAGGAATTCCGGCGTGCAGCCGACCGTGTCGAGCACCATCGGGTAGTCGAGCGTGGTCGCCAGGATATGGCCCTGGTCGGACTTGTCGCGCACCGCCGAGATGAAGGGCTCATAGGTCACCGCCGCATCGTTCTGGCCAGCGAGGAAGGCCTGGGCCGCTGCGTCCGGCTCCAGGTTGACGACCGTCACATCCTTGGTCGACATGCCGTTCTTGTTCAGAACCCAGGCGAGCAGGAAATAGGGTGACGTGCCCGGCGCCGACGACGCCACGGTCTTGCCCTTGAGATCGGCGACCTTCTTGATGTCGTTGCGCACGACGATGCCGTCGGCGCCATAGGACTTGTCGAGCTGGAAGATCTGCTTGGTGTTGACGCCGCTGGCGTTCCACACAAGCCATGTCTCGACGGTAGTGGCCGCGCATTGCAGGTCGCCGCTGGCGATAGCGAGCGGGCGGCTCGCCTGCGGCACCTTCTTCAAGGTGACGTCGAGGCCATGCTTCTCGAAGATGCCGGCCTGCTTGGCGAGTGTGAGCGGGGCGAAGCCCGTCCACCCGCTGATGCCGATGGTGACCGCCGTGGCGGCCATGACCGGCGCGGACAATCCGGCGGCAAGCGTCAACGTTGCTGCAAAAACGGCGATCCTGTTCATGTCAGTTCCCCTTTTGTTTTCTTAATGGGGAATTGTTCACAGACGCCGGGAAGCTTGTCAATGAACAGGAATGTGTATGGCACCACGGCCGGAGGCGACCCCGTATCAGGCAGGGATTCGTTGTCCGCGAAGGGCAGCGAATCCGAACGTTCTGGCCTCAGTACGCGTCGCAATAACACTCGGCCGAGGAGATGCGATCGTTCCAGCCGCCGTCGTCTAAATTTCGGACCCTGCGGGTTATGGTGATCGAGCGGCCGCCCATGTCCGAATCCTCATAGGCGACAAGGGTGCAGCCCCGGCGCACCATCACCGACGAAACGCGGTCGTTCCAGAATTGGCCGTTGCGGAAATTGACGGCGTCATCAGAGCTCATTTCCAACGCACGCCCACGAAAATTCGCATGCTCGAACATCACGCAGGCCGGCCGGCTGTCATATTGAGCATTGGCCGTGCTGGCGCAGAGCACCGTCGCAAGAATCGTCAACATTGAAAGACGCTTCATTTGGAATTTCCCTGTTTTGGCCCGCGTCAAGCGGCGGCATATCTTGCCCCGGCGCCCTCGCGTCAG
This sequence comes from Mesorhizobium shangrilense, assembly GCF_040537815.1. Classification (NCBI taxonomy): domain Bacteria; kingdom Pseudomonadati; phylum Pseudomonadota; class Alphaproteobacteria; order Hyphomicrobiales; family Phyllobacteriaceae; genus Mesorhizobium; species Mesorhizobium shangrilense. The sequence continues at coordinate 923,276 of NZ_JBEWSZ010000001.1, read as the reverse complement.
TCTGCCATTGCCTCGCATGGAGAAGCAAGTGGGCGTCGCCTGCTCTACGGCCGGTTCTGCAACCAGTTGCGGTTGCGCCACATCTTTTCACCGAGCTGGCAGTCGGCGGGGGGCTTGTCGTCAACGAGAACCACCGGCGGATGCTCGGCCTCCTCTGCCGCCCATCGCGGCGATGCCGGGCCGGCAAGTTCCAGCACCAGCTTGCGGCGAATGGCTTCGGGAAACTGCGTCCAGTCATTGACCGGGATCATGAAGGCGCCGGGACCGCCGATCACGCAGTCGCTGTAGTAGCGATCCAGATGATCGACGTCGTAGGCGTCGGTGAAGCCGCTGCTGGTCATCAGCGGCAGGCCGTTGATGATGATGCCCTGCCCGACCAGTTCGTCACGCACGCCGTCGACCGGCGCGCCCTGGTTGTTGGGACCATCGCCCGAAATGTCGATGACCCGCTTGTCGCCCCGGAAGCCGCTTTCGGCGAAGAGATCGCTGCCGAATTGCAGGGCGCCGGAAATCGAGGTGCGCCGGGCGCTGTCGGGCGGCTGGGCGGAAAGCCTCTCGACAACCCGCTCGGCGTCGGCGCGGTTGGCGATCACCGTCCACGGCACGATGACGCGCTGCCAGGTCGTGCCGGCCCATTCGACATAGGTGACGGCGATCTTGCCGCGCGCGCCATCGGCGATGGCTTGCAGGACATGGTCGTGGGTCAATGCAGCCGCATAGCCGTGGCGTTGGATTTCGAGCTCTTCCGGCGACATGGACAGCGACACATCGACGGCCAGCACCAACTCGACATCGACAGGCTCGTCGGCACGCGAAACACTGGCCGGCGGCAGGATAGCCGCGGATACCGCCAGCAGCACCGTCAATGTCCGAACCATGCCGGGATAATGCGCGAAGGGGGGCGGCAGGTGAAGTGGCTGCCCGCATTTTCTCGGCCGCTCCGCTCAACGGTGTCCGCCACGACCGCCGCACTTCTACGTGGGCTCGACTTGGATTATCATTCACCTCGGAGCTGTGGGGAAACCGATGTCGCAGCAGGCGGAAGATCCAGTCCACCAACTTGCCGACGCACAAAAGCAGGCCATCGAACAGCTAGGCGTGCTGACCGCAGAATTGTCGAGGTTCAGGCCTTTGGCGGCCGAGACCACCGATCTCGAGCCGATCGTACGCGCGCTGGCGCTGGCAACGCGGCTTTTGACATTCCATGCCGCTTCGCCCCCCGGCGACAATCCAAAGTCGATCTCCACGTTCGAATTGACGGATGCCATCACCGCGCTGGACAGGAGCCGGGAGACAATCTTGCCGACCGGCCCGGCGGAACCGCTGGTCCGGGCTCTCTTCGAAAGCGTGAAGCTGCTCACCGCGCTCGCCGCGACCAACGAATGCCAGATGGCCGTGCCCTTCGCCCCGATGCAGCAGGTGCGCAAGCCGAATGGGAGCATCGTCTGGCAGTGCAGTCACGACCCCATGCACGAAACCTGACCGTCATGTTCGGCAAGCTATGGTCGGAACTGAAGGATCTTTTCGGAGACCTTCGCGGCCCCGCGAAAGCCCTGATCGTCGTCCTGATCGGCATGGCCTTCGCATGGATGCTGATCAACCACCAATGGGCTGAGGCGCTCAAGCTGGTGCTGGCGGCGATCGTGGCCGGTTATCTGCTGGAACTGATCGGCAACCTGTTCCTTCCAAAAATGCCGCGCGCCGGGCTGTTCTTCCTTGAAGGCTGGGTGCTGGGACCGGCGGCCATAGCGGCATTCGTCTCCGGCCTGATCGTTGTGGTGGTCATCGACCTCGCTCCGCCGAAAGACACATTGATCCGGCAACCGAGGAGTTGATGAAAACGCTTGCCGCCGGCCTGTCGACATTCCTGTCGGCTGCCTTCGTGTCCTGGATCGGCGAACAGGACAACACCAGGATCAGCAATCGCATCCGCGACCAGTTCTACAAGAAGTACAAACGCGCGGCTGTTTACCCACCTCCGGCAGACGGGATCATGTATTTCACGCCGGGCTCAAGGGGCGAAACCACCGTCTATTCGAGCATCCAGATTGGTGGATGGAACTTCGCCGACCGCTGGGAGCGGGCAAGCAAATTGAGCGCCGAGATCGCCACCCGCAACAGCCTTCCAAAAAGCCAGGCTGAAATAGACGCGGCATTGCCGCATTAGGGCCATCCGGCCCGCAACTACCTGTTGATGGGCCAACCACCCTTGCCGCGCCATTCCACCTCATCTTCGGGTTCGGCCACGGGGCGCGGCGGATCAGACTTTTTCCTGCCGGCGCCGAGAAACATCCGCCAGTTCGGGTTGAAGGACGGCGGAATCCACAACAGGACCCCAGCGATCACGGCGGGCAAAATAATTGCAAAACGCAAGATCGAGAGCACGACACCGCAGAAACCGACGATCCGCGCGGCTCTGCTGGCGCCGAAGTGCTGTGTGAGCAAATGTCGCGCGATCGTCCCGCCATCGAGGGGGTAGGCCGGCAAAAGATTGAGGACGGCCAGCGCTACGTTCAGCAACGCGCCGACCCAGAGCGCCCACTGCAGCAGCATAACCGGCTGTGGAGGCGGCGAATTGAAGAGACTATCCCGCTCGACAGGCAAAGATGGCCCTGCGATCAGATAGTAGGAAGCAGCGAAACCCGCCGCCAAGACGATATTTGTCAAAGGGCCCGCGAATGCGATCCATGCCCAGCCACGCGCCGAGGTTGCGCCCCGCTTGAACCAGGCAAGCCCGCCAAAGAGATAGAGCTCTATCCTGTCGGTGCCGATACCCTTCCGACTCGCTGCCCGGACATGGGCAAGCTCATGCAGAAGCACCGACATGAAGAAAAGAGCGGCAAAGATGGCAGTATGGATCAGGGCGCTCGTCGGTCGCGCCGGCCATTCATGCAGAAACGGCAGGATAATCGGAACGGCAAAGGTCCAGCTGACATGAACGGGAACATTTCCGTTCATGCTGAACACAAAAGCATTGTTCTTCTTGTCCCAGCCGAACCGTCGCAAATGCCCTACTCCGCCCGGCGCGACCGTAAGCGAGAATCATCAGGGTAAAAAGACCAAACCCCGGCCGACGGCCGGGGTTTGGCGATCATTTGCGTTGTTTCGTCCCGCAATCAGCTGCGCGGCTTGAGGTTCTCCGGGTCGTAGAGCGGCTTGTAGCCGACAGCGGCCACTTCGACCGGATATGTCTCGCCGAAATACTCGATCGTGAGCTTGCGGCCTTCGTGGGCATAGGCCCACGGCAGATAAGCGAGACCGATGTTCTTGCCGATGGTGGGGCCATAGGCCATCGAGGTCGTGAACGACCGGCGCCCGAGTTCATCGACCAGCGTTTCGCCGGTCTTGGGGTCCATAACCGGCATGATGCCAACGGGATAACGGGCAACACCCTTCGCATCGATATTGTCGGTCATCACCAGCGTGCACAGCATGGCCGGCTGGTGCTCGCGGGCGCGGTACTCCACGTGCTTCGCCTTACCGCAGAAATCGTTCTCCTTGACCTTCGGGCGGGCAAGATCGGCTTCCAGCAGATTGTACTCGGTCAGGAGGTCGGCGTTCTGCAGGCGCAGGCTCTTTTCCATGCGGCGCGTGTTGGCATAGGTCTCGACGCCGAACGGCATCACGCCGGTCGAGCGCAGCGCATCCCAGACGGCGAGGCCGTCCTCGTAGCGCATATGCAATTCCCAGCCCTGCTCACCGACATAGGAGATGCGGAAAGCGGTGACATCCTTGCCGCCGATCTTGACTGGCTTGATCGCCGCGAACGGGAAGTTTTCCAGCGACAGCCCATCCGGATTCTCAACCACCTTCTGCAAGGTGGTGCGGGCATTCGGACCCCAGATGCCGATGGTGACGTATTTTTCCGTCACATCGGTGATGGTGACGTCAAAACCTTTGTCCTGCGCGGTGCGCTGCATGTAGCGGAAGTCGCGTGGGCCGGCGTCGGCACCGTCGATCACGCGACAGCGGTCGGCCATGCGGATGACGGTGAAGTCGGCGCGCACCATGCCTTCCTCGTCGAGGAAGTGGGTGTAGATGCCCTTGCCGATGTTGTTGTCGCCACCGATCTTGGCCGCGCAGAGCCATTCCAGCAACGCGACATGGTCAGGGCCTTCGACGTCGTACATCGAGAAATGCGACAGGTTGACGATGCCGCAATCCTCGCTCATGGCGAGGTGTTCGGCATTGGACACCCGCCAGAAATGGCGGTTGTCCCACTCGTTCTCGCGCACCGGGACGCGGTTGCCGTATTTCTCCAGCAGATGCTCGTTGGCGGCGTAGCCGTGGGCACGCTCCCAGCCGCCGAGTTCCATGAAGTAGCCGCCGAGTTCCTTCTCGCGCTCCCAGAACGGCGAGCGGCGGATGTTGCGACCCTTGGAGAACGGCTCGCGCGGATGCACCGCCGGATTGTAGACCTTCATCGCGGTCTCGGTGCAGCGATCCCAGATGAACTGCTCCTTGGTCTGGTGCGGATAGAAGCGTGCATAGTCGATGGCGTGATGGTCGATCGAGGTGCGGCCGTCCGTCATCCAGTCGGCGATCAGCTTGCCCATGCCGGGGCCGTCCTTGACCCAGATGGCGACGGCATACCACAGGCCCCTGACCTTCTGGCTTTCGCCCATGGACGGGCCGCCATCGGCCGTCACCTGCAGCAGGCCATTGAAGGAATGGCTTTCATTGTAGCCGAGTTCGCCCAGGATCGGCGTCAGTTCCATGGCGCGCTCGAGCGGCGCCAGGATCTGCTCCATGTCGAGGTCGCGCTGCGAAGGCGAAAGCCGCGCTTCATGCTTTTCCAGGAGATCGCGCGGATGGCAAAGGCGGGGATTGGTCTCTTCGTAGTAACCCCATTCGATCTGTCCGCCCTCGGCGGTCTTGGGGTCGCCGGTGTCGCGCATATAGGCCGAATTGCCCTGGTCACGCAGCAGCGGCCAGCCGATCTCCTTGCCCGTTCCCGCGAACTCATTGTACGGCCCGAAGAAGGTCAGCGGATGGTCGATCGGCATGACCGGCAGATCCTCGCCGACCATTTCCGCGATCAGCCGACCCCAGATGCCGGCGCAGACGATGACATAGTCGGCCTCGATGGTGCCGCGATCGGTCACGACGCCGGTGATGCGGCCATCCTTGACGATCAGCGACCTGGCCGGCGTGTTGGCGAAGGATTTGAGCTTGCCCGAAGCTTCCGCCTGGTCGACCAGCTTGCCCGCGACAGTTTGCGAGCGCGGGATGACCAGACCGGCATCGGGATCCCAGAGGCCGCCTTGTACAAGATGCTCCTCGATCAGTGGAAACTTTTCCTTGATCTCGGCCGGTTCGATCAGCCGTGCGCGCGTGCCAAAAGCCTTCGCCGAGGCGATCTTGCGCTTGATCTCATCCATGCGGCCGTCGTCACCGACGCGAGCGACTTCGAGGCCGCCCACGCGGGCGTAATGGCCCATCTTCTCGTAGAAATCGATGGAATAGAGCGTCGTCCAGCAGGACAGGAAATCATGGCTGGTCGTGTAGCAGAAGTCGGAGGCATGCGCGGTCGAGCCGATGTCGGTCGGGATGCCCGATTTGTCGATGCCGACGATGTCATCCCAGCCGCGCTCGATCAGGTGGTGGGCGATCGATGCGCCGACGATACCACCCAGGCCGATGATGACGACCTTCGCCTTTTCCGGAAACCCTGCCATTGCCCACGACTCCAAAGCGGTTTTGCGGGCGGACTATAGGGCGGAGCGGTGGGGCGATTGAAGCCTGTTTGCGACATTGGCAAAAAGCCGAGCGACCAGATGGAGGAATGGCCCATAGTCAGCACTTCGACCGCCCCCTTCTGCCGGGAACAGATATCGGACCTAGGCAAAGGCCCAGATGTCCTCGGCCTGGAAGCCGACCTGGTAGCCGGCGGTCTTGAGCTCGACCACGACCTGACCGATCTCGGCAGCCGGCAGCGCGCCGACCTCGACCTTGATCATGCCCGGACGGTAGCGTTTCAAGTCGAGCTGTTCGAAGACGATCCAGTCGGCACCTTCGCAATCCACCAGGAAGGCGTCGATGTGGTTGATGCCGTTGCGGTCGAGCAGCGTCTGCAATGTCTCCGAAGGCACTTCGATGTCCTTCAGATGCGGCGCGAACTTGTTGAAGTTGGCGTCTTCCTCGCCCCATGCATTCTTGCCCGACATCAGGTTGGTGTCGGTGACCGACGAGCAGCCGATGAACTCGATCGGCAACGTGCCCGCCTCGAGCGCGGCGGCATCGAAGGTGTGGACGGTGATCGTTCCTTTTGTCCTGGTCACGGCCACCGGCTCGATAATGAACCGGCTCGTGTCGGGATAGTTGGCGCGCAGCCGCTTCTGATTGTAGGGGATGGGCTCGACCAGCATAGCGCGGGCGCCCTTTATGCGATGCAGCCATGGCGTCACATCGTCGAACAGCGCGCCATCGCAGGCGCCGACATTGACCATCTGGAACGGCTGCCCTCCCCCACTGAGCCGCGCCTTCAACGCTGCCCTTGCCAAGAATTTCGTACCGCGCAGCGACGGGCCGCGATCGATGATCCCCTTCGGGAGACCGAGCGACAGGGCAATGCGCGCCAGGCTGGAAACGGAACTCATTGCTTGTCTCCGGGAATGACGTGCAAGCCAACGCGGCGTTCGCCGTGCCCCAGGGATGACCACAGCGCCATCAGGGGACCGACCAGCAGCAGGAAGGGCGGGATCAGGTTCGGAAAATAGATGCGCGTGTCGTGGATCGGAAAAACGGTGAACTTGGCCAGCACACCGAGCACCAGCGCCGCGAACAAAATGCCGGCGCGGCGGTCGAGCCGAAAGCCCGCGCGGCTGGCCGCGTACCATCCCGCCAGCGCCAGCACTAACACACCAACCCAGCTGTTCATGCTGACGGCACGCAGCGCAGCGGTGGCAAAGGCCCTGAGATAGGCGGTGGCCGAGAATGCCGGGTGGAAGTCATCCATATTGTAGTGCTGCTCGATGCTGGAGAACCACAGATGCGGCCACCAGCCCGGATGATGCGCCCAGTGCGAGATGGCGAAATAGGCCACGAAGGAGGCGGCAAAGCCGGCCAGCGCGCCCCAAGCCTTCTGCCGGTACGCAATGAGCAGAACGGCGAAAATCGCAAGAAAGACAATGTTGTCCGGCCGCGCCATGAAGGCGAGGAAAAGCAGGATCGCCGTCGCCACCTCGCGACCGCGGACATAGGCATAGAGTCCACCGAGAAACAGTGCCGAGCACAGCAGATCCGGCGTCGAGGCCCGCGCCGCATCGCCGAATTCGGCCATGATCAGCACAGCGCCAACGACCGGCGCCAGCGCCAGCGCGCCCTCGGAGCGCAACCAGAGAAGCGTGATCGCGCCGAACAGCAGTACGGAGAACACCGAGACAATCCGCATCGCCTCGACCGGCGACATCACCGAGCTCAGCGTCGACAGGATCTCGGCATAGAGGAATTTGACCCGGTACATGCCGAGCAGCGAATGGAAATCGGCGGCATTCGCCGTCATATGACTGCGGTAGCCGCCGCCATCGTCGGTCAGCGCCGCATAGTCGCCAGCCGAAACACCGGCCTTGACGGTACTGTAGGCGTAATCATGCAAGGCCTGCACATCGGGATAGGTGCCCTCCTCGGCGACGGCGAGATAGGGCAGCATGTCCCAGTTGGCGTCGGGCAGAACCCACGCCGTGAATGCCGTCAAGAGAATGTAGAGCGCGAAGGCCGCCGCACCGATCGGGGCGGCCAGCCGCGCATAGGTCCCCTCGCCCCACGCCAGGCCGGCACCGGTGAGCCGGTCGAGTGGATTCCTGGGAGCGGGAGGCTTGGTCAGCATGGTCTTGCTCAGCGTACTCGGCCTTAACGGACTTGGCTTTTGACGAAATCCTTCACGATCGCCACGATGCCGCGCGACAACAGGCTGTCGAAGGCATCGACGAAACGATCGACATGTTCGCGCTGGCAGATCAGTGGCGGTTCGAGACGGATGACGTTACGGTTGTATTCGGTGAAGGCGACGAGCACGTCGTAATCGCGCAGCAGCAGCGCTCCGACGAAGCCGGACAGCGAGCCCTTCAGCTTGTCGTCGAGCACGCTGACGATGGGCCGCAGCACCATCGGCAAGGTCTGCGAGAAGTCGTGGAACTCCAGCCCGACCATAAAGCCCTTGCCGCGAACATCCTTGATAATCTTCGGATACTTCTCCTTGAGCGCCCGCAGGCGCTGCAGCAGGTAGTCGCCGGTGACGGCGGCGTTGTCGATCAGCCCCTCGTCATAGAGCACGTTGAGCGCTTCGATCGAGGTGACGCAGGCCTCGCCCATGCCACCAAAGGTCGCCATGGCGTGGATCATCGCCGTCTTCGGCGTGCCGTAAGCCTTCATGTAGACCTCGCGGCGGGCGATCATCGCGCCGACCGCCGCCTTGCCGCCGCCGAGCGACTTGGCCAGCGCGGTCACGTCTGGCACGACGCCATAGTGCTCGAAGGCATAGAAGCGGCCCGAGCGGCCATAGCCGCACTGGACCTCGTCGGCCACCCACAGCACGCCATACTGGTCGCACAGCGCGCGCAGGTCCTGCCAATATTCCGCCGGCGCCTGGATGATGCCACCGCCGCCCTGGATGGTTTCGAGCACGATGACGCCGATCTCCGGGTCAGAGCGAAACAGGCGCTCGACCGCGCCGATGTCGGCGAAGGGAATGCGGACTGTATTGTCGGCCATCTTGAAATCAGCGCGGTAGAGCTGGCCGTCGGTGATGCCCAGCACGCCCTTGGTCTTGCCGTGGAAGGAATTCTCGGCATAGACGATTTTCGGCCGCTTCGGGCCGGCGGCACGCTCGGCGAGCTTCACCGCGGCTTCCATGGCTTCCGAGCCTGACGAGCCGAGGAACACCATGTCGAGATCGCCGGGCGAGCACTTCGCGAGGTTGTGCGCCAATGCAGCCGCATATTGCGACATGAAGGCGATGGCGATTTCCTGGCGCTTTTCTTCTTGGAATTTTTTCCGCGCTTCGAGGATACGCGGGTGGTTGTGGCCGAAGGCCAGCGATCCGAAGCCGCCGAAGAAGTCGAGGATCTTGCGGCCGTTCTGGTCGATGTAGAACATCCCCTCGGCGCGCTCGATCTTGATCTTGTGAAAGCCGAGCAGCTTCATGAAATGCAGCTGGCCGGGGTTGAGATGCGCCTTGAACAGGTCGGTCATCGCAGCGACATCCATCGCCTTCGCCTGCTCGACGCTGATCAGGTCAGGCTTTGCGATGGTGGCGGGTGACAGCGACGGCGCGCTGACGATGGTGCGTGCGCTTGTGTGATCGGGTTTGGCCATGACGGTCATTTCAAAATCTCCAATTGGCCTGTATTCGGCCGTCCCATTATTCGGCGGGTACGTGTTTGGCGGCGACAGCGTGACCGGCCTTCTTGGCGCGGTATTCGCTGTAGGCGGCGATCAGCATGTCCTCGTCGCGATATTGCGGCACCCAGCCAAGCTGGCGCCCGGCCTTGGACACGTCGAGCACGCATTCCTCGTCGGCGATCAGATATTGTTCCGGATCCATGATCGGCATGTTCATGAGATCGAGCAGGTCGAGCGTCCGCTTGACCGCCCAGCCCGGAGTCGGGATCAGGATCGACTTCGAACCAGCATGCTTGATCAGGTCTCCCAGCAATTTCTTCACCGGCGGCGGATTGAGCGAACCGAGATTATAGGCCTCGTTGGGGACTCCCGCCTTCCAGGCGGCGCGCGCGGCCTCGGCGCAGTCGAACACCGAGATGAACTGGTAGGGGTTCCTGCCCGAACCGATCATCGGCACGGGAAGACTCCAGTCGATCAGCTTGAACAGTTTTTCGAGGATGCCGAGCCGACCGGGCCCGATGATGAGGCGCGGACGAAACAGCGAGATCGACATGCCGCGCTTGCGCCATTCGGCGGCCAGTTCCTCGGTCTTCTGCTTCGACCAGCCATATTCGCCGAGCGGCGCGACCGGGTGCTCCTCGGTCATCGGCTGCGTCACTGTATGACCGTAGATCATGTCGGTCGTATAGTGGACGAGTTTCGATGCACCGGCTCTGTCCATGGCCTGCATGATATGCTCGGTGCCGCGGAAATTGACAGGAAAGAAGAAGTCGTGCCGCTTGGCGCGCACCTGGATCGGCGACAGCATTTTTGCCGACAGGTTATAGACCATGTCGTCGGCCTTCAGTCCGACCGAGGCGACCGCGGCCGGATCGGTGACGTCGCACTGAACGAAGCGGACGTTGCGGTAATGCGGCAGGTCGCTCTTGACGATATCGGCGACGACCACGTCCTCGCCGTCGGCCAGCAGTTTGGGAGCCAGATGGCGGCCGACGAAACCGTCGCCGCCGAAAATCACATGTCTCATCGAATGATCTCGCTGTGAATCTTGTCGGACGAAAGAGAAGCCGTTTCCTGGCCATGGCCGCTCAGGTCGCGGCCGCTCTGGGCGATCAGCACCGTGCCAACGCAGATGAAAGCGATGCCGGCGATGCGCCAGGCGTTGAGGTCCTCGCGGAAGACGAAATAGGCGACGATGGCGACGGCGACATAGGCAAGGCTGAGGAACGGATAGGCGAAAGAGAGCTCGACCTTGGACAGCACATAAAGATGCGATGCCATCGAGATGACGAAAGTGCAGAGCCCGAGGAAAACCCAAGGGTTGAACACGATCTGCAACAGCTTCACGATGGGGTTGACGCCCTCGAAGGAAATCGGCCCGAGCGACATCATGCCCTGCTTGAGCATCACCTGCGCGGCGGCGTTGGTCATGACCGTAAAAAGAATGAAGACAATGTATTTCATATTTTCCCACTCATCCCTTCACCGTCATACTGCAAACCCGCAAACATTTCGTGAAATAACAAGAACATTTTTAATGAACCATTGAGTTAGCAATGCACTAACCAAATCTAAGCCGAATTTTATCTATTCCGCAGCCTCGGCGGTGGCGCGCCGCCCATCGAGCTCTTTTTTCGCCGTCCGCGCCCAGAAGCTCGACATGAAGGCGGGATCGCGCAGCGCTTCCAGGCGTTGCCAGTCTGGAAAGGATGCGGTGAATATCTCGGCGCCCATGCGGGCATCCTTGTACGGATTGACCGCGCCGCCACCTTCCACGGTGATGCGGTCGAGTTCCGACAGCAAAGCAAGCGTTGATGCGCCCCGGTTGGGGAAGTCGAGCGTCAGCGTGAACCCTGGTCGGGGAAACGACAGCAGCGCCGGCGAACGGATCGAGCCGAAGCGTTTCAGCACGGTCAGGAACGAGCCCTGCCCGGCCTCTCGTGCCGCGGCGAGCAGTGCCGGCACGACCTGGCGCGCTGTGTCTTCAGGCACGACGCTCTGGTGCTGGAACAACCCTTTCGGTCCATAAAGCCGGTTCCAGTCGCGGACCCCGTCGAGCGGAAAGAAGAAACCCTGGTAGCCGACATGGCATGGCGCTGAAGACCGGCCTTTCTTCCACCGGTACGCAGCATTGAAAGCGGTGAGGAACGGCCGGTTGAGTACATTGAACGGCGGCTGGACCGGTACCGACAATGCCCCAGTTGCGTGCGAGGCCACGTGCGAGCCATGCTCGGCATGATTGCCAGTGAACAACAGGCCGCGCCCGCTGCTGCGGCCGCCGGCAAGCTGGTCGATCCAGGCGACGGCATATTCATTGGCCTGGTCGGCGGCCTCGGCAAGGCCGAAGAATTCACCGAGATCGCGAAATGGTGTCGCCTTCTCGACGATGTCGAGCGAAGGCACCCGCATCAGGCGGACCGAGGCCGAGAGGATCAGGCCGGTCAGGCCCATGCCGCCGATCGTCGCGCGGAACAGGCGCGCATTGTCGGTGGCCGAGCAGCGATATGTTCGGCCGTCCGAACGCAGCAGCAGGAACGATTCGACGTGACAGCCAAACGTGCCGCGCCGGTGGTGGTTCTTGCCGTGAACGTCGTTGGCGATGGCGCCGCCAAGCGTGACGAACTGCGTGCCCGGGACAACAGCTGGAAAGAAGCCATAAGGTGCCGCATGCGCGATGATGTCGGACAGGAGAACCCCGGCCTCGGCCTCGATGACGCCGGTTTCGGCATTGAAGGCGCGGATGCGGTTCAGCGAGCGCATGTCGACGACCGCGCCAGCCGCGTTCTGGCAAGAATCGCCGTAGGAGCGGCCATTGCCATAGGCGAGCAGGCCGTCCTTCTTCGCCTCCCGGGCCTTCAGCATCGCTACGCCGTCATCGGCGGTGATTGCGCGTGCTGCCGGTGACGTGGCGAGGCCGAAGCTTTGGTAACGCTCGGCCATGCCTACCAGCCCCCGATGACCAGTAGCACGGCGCCGATGAACACCACGATCTGGCTGCGCCAATCGCGGATGATGAACACCACCGGGTCGTCATGCATCTCGTCGCGACGCGCGAGGATCCAGACGCGCATGGTCAGATAGAGCACGATCGGCGCCAATGGCCAGATCAGCCAGGGGTGCGGGTAAAGTTCGCGGACCGCGACGCTGTCCATGTAGAGCGCCAGCACCAGCGCGGACGAAAAAGCCGAGGCCATGCCCGCCTGCGCGACGATCTCCTGGTCTTCGGTGCGATAGCCACGGCCGGCAATGCGCTCGCCCGCGGGAATGGCGGTGGTGCGCAATTCGACGTAGCGCTTCACCAGCGCCAGCGACAGGAAGAAGAAGATGGAGAATGCCAGCAGCCAGAACGACACGGCGACCCCCGTTGCCGCTGCGCCCGCCAGGACACGGATCGAGTAGAGCCCCGCCAGCGTCAGCACGTCGACCAGCAACATGCGCTTGAACGACAGCGAGTAGGCGGTCGTGACCACGATGTAGCCGCCGAGCACGGCGAGGAAGTCGATGGACAGTGCGAGGCTGGTGCCGACGCCGATCGCCAGCAGCACCACTATCGCGCCGATCCCGAACGGTATCGAAAGAGCGCCGCTGGCGAACGGCCGGTTGCGCTTGGTGGCGTGTTTGCGGTCGAGTTCGAGATCGAAAAAATCATTGAGGATGTAGATGGCCGACGCCACCGCGCTGAACGAGATGAACGCCAGCATGCATTCCCAGATCATGTTGGGGCTGAAATACTGGTGCGCCAGCACCATCGGCACCGCGATCAGCGAGTTCTTCAACCACTGATGCACGCGCAGCATCTTGACGATGGTCCGGAATGTCGGCTTTGGCGCCGGCACCATCTCGGCGCTATTCGCGGCCTGCCAGCGCGCGGCGTGGCGGTCCGGCGCCACGACAATCGCGGTGCGGGCGGCATCGAAGACCTTGAGGTCGTGCCGGCTGTTGCCGGCATAGTCGAACCCGCCATCGCCATAGGCCTCAACAAGCGAGGTGCGCTTCTTGCCAGCGGTCAGATTGTCGAGGCCGTCGGTCGCCAGCACCCGGTCGAAAATGCCCAGATGGTTTGCGATGGCCTCGGCGAATTTGCGTGGCGTGCCTGTCGCCAGCACGATCTTGCGGCCTTCGGCATGCTCGGCGCGAAGGCGCTCAAGCAGCACGTCGCGGTAGGGCAACGAGGCCGGATTTATGTCTATGCGCTGGGCAATAGCCTGCTTCAGGCGCGCTGGGCCGCCGGCAGCCCAGAAGGGCACGAGGAAGATGTAGAGCGGATTCTTCTTGAGAAGGATGAACAGCCCTTCCCACAAGAGGTCGGTCGCGATCAGCGTGCCGTCGAGATCGACCGCAAGCGGAATTGCGTTCCTGTCCGATCGCGCGTCCATGTCCCGTCCTGCCCTGCTAGATCCGCCATGCGCCGTGGTTGGGCGTCTTGTTCCGGATATAGCGAGGATCGGCGCACTGAACGTTAAAGTTGTCGGCCCGGTTGCGTCCTAAGACCGGTATTTCCCCCGCCATCGTTAAGCAGCTATGACCACAAACAATAAAAGGCCGGGCAAACGCCCGGCCTTCCACAACCCATGCGGTCGAGACTACTTGATGCGGGCGACGCCACCCGAAATCTCGATGGTCTCCGAACCTGTAAGGGCCTCAAGGTCGCCATTGGGCAAGGTGACGAAACAGCCGCTGGAGCAGAACTCCACGGTTTCGCCGGCGGCCAACGCCAGATCGGACTTGCTGCCGCCTTCGGTTACGACAAGCGTGCGGGTCTGCGCGTCCTTGTTGACCGCGCTGGCGGCATAGGAAGAACCGCCCGCGGCGAGCAAGGCAACGGCAGCGACGAGAGACTTCCACATGTGCAATACCGGTGTTCCCACCGCCTCTGTTGCATTTCGCAAGGCATTTTCGCCCTTTGCATGCGAACTTATATGAGATGGAAGCTGAACCGCAACTGAATGCCGCATTCATGCCGCAATTCATGCGCGTGACTTCGAAAGGCTCAGGTTCAATCGCCCCGAAACATCTAACTGGGGTCGGGCTTCTTGCGGCGCGATTTGGCGAGGCGCCGCTTTTCGGCATCGGCTTCGGCCTTTGCCAGCTGCTGTTCGGCGAAATCGACCTCGATCTTGTCGTCGTCGATTGGCCATGCCGCATGCTTCTTGACCTCGACGACGGCGCGTGGCGTCGAGGGGATTTCGATGTGCTCGTTGTCGAAAGCATCGAGAACGGCAAAGCGAATATCGTTTTGCACGGAGCTGCCGTTCATGATGTCGGCCAGGAAGACGCGGATCTCGAATTCCAGCGCGGCGGCGCCGAAGTTCGAGAACAGCACGAAGGGTTCCGGATTCTTCAACACCAGAGGATGACCGCGTGCAATTTCCAGCAGGATCGCATGGACCCGCTTGACGTCGCTGCCATAGGCGACGCCGACCTTGACTTCGACGCGGCCGAGCTTGTTGCGGTGTGTCCAGTTGCCGACCGCATTGTTGATCAGGTTCGAATTGGGCAAAATGACCGATTGGCGCTGGAAGGTCTCTATTTCGGTGGCGCGCACGCTGATCTTCTTGACAGTGCCGCTGACGTCGCCGGCGACGATCCAGTCGCCGACCTTGAACGGCCGCTCGGCCAAAAGGATCAGGCCCGAGACGAAATTGGACACGACATTCTGCAGGCCAAAGCCGATGCCCAGCGAAAGAGCGCCGGCCACCAGTGCCAGGCTGGACAGGTCGATGCCCGCCGCCGATACACCGACGAGCCCTGCAAGCGCCACACCAGCATAGCCGACGGCCAGCCGGATCGAGTTTCGTACACCCGTATCGACCTTGCCGCGCGCCATGACGGAGCCATCGAGCCAGCCCTGAAACCAGCGCGTCAGGAAATAGCCGATGATAAAGACGACGATGCCACTGAGGATGCCGGTAACGGAGATCGTCACCGAGCCGATGCTGATCCCGGTCGCCAGCTTGTAGCCCCAGGCCTGGATATCACCCGGCTGGAAGCCCCACATCAGCAGGATCAGCGGCAGGAATACCAGCACAATCATCAGGTTGATGGCGACGCTGACCACGAGGCCGAGCTGATCCAGCGCGGTGTCCTCGTAACTCGAATTGGCCGACAGCCAGCGCCCCACCGACGTGTCGGCGAAAGCGCCCTCCTCGCCGATCGCCCGCGCTGACAGGAAGCCGATATAGGCGGTGACCAGAACGGTGCCTGTGACAACCACTTGCAGCGAGACGAAGAGGGCAAGGCCGATATAGCCGAGCAAGGCCGCCACGACGGTAAACAGGCCAAGCGCAAGCGACAGGTAGCGAAGCCATGCCGGCCAGGGGCGCCAGCTTCCATCGGCTGCCTTGAATGGCCTCAGCAGCGCCATCAGGATCAGAATGACGCCGACGATGATGGTGGCGCCAAAACTGCGGGCGATGGTCAGAGACAGTGGCGAGCCCATCTTGTCGTTGATCACCGAAAGGAAGGTGTTGACGCTGATGACCACGGCCATGGCAGTGCTCAAGCGCACCAGCCAGCGCGCCGGCCCGGTTTCGACTGGGATCAGGCGCCAGTTCGGCAACCGCGGCGACAGCGCCGCATTGGCAAGGCGGTTGACGCAGAACACCACCGCGATGACGACCGCCAGCGCATTCAGGAAGATACCAATGTCGCCGCGCAAGACGTTGTAATAATTGAAAAAGAAAATGGTCGAGACAAGGAAGGCGCTAACCGCGAGCGTCGGCAGCAAGGTCGACCAGAAGGCCACCGACAAGCGGCTGAGATAGGACGGGTCTTCGACGGTGGGGTCGGGTTCGAATACCCGCCCGAACAGGCGGCGCCCGCCGACCAGCAGCACCAGCGCAAGCCCGAGCGCCACGAAGGTCGCCGCCAGTACGGCCTGGAACTTGAACTTGAAGGCAAACGTCAACCATGACGATACCGCCTTGTAGAAGCTGGAAAACTCGTCATTGGCGTCGGAAAAGACCTGCGGGCTCAGCGCATCGGTCAACACGTAGCGTTTGGTGAGCAGGTTGCGGAAAAGCGCGCTGCGCATGTTACCGATCTTGTCGATCAGCCCGCTGATGCGGATCGACAAGGTCTGCGCCGCGGCGATGACCGCGTTGATCTCGGCCTTCTCCGACGTCAGCGCCTGGCGTTCGGCGGCCACGATGTCGGGCTCCGCCGGCTGACCCGCGGCGGGCACCGGGCCAAGTTGCTGGATCCTGGCGTTGATCTCGGCAAGGCGCGGACGGAAGGCAAGCGCGGTGTTCAGCGACTGGTGAGACAGTTCTTCGAGCTGCAGGCGGATGTCGACGAGGCTGGAATCGTCCTCCCCGTCCGCTTGAATTTTCTTCTCAAGCCCATCGGTCTTCGCCGTCAGGTCCTGGATCATCTTCTGCTGATCGGCGATCAATCCAATGGGAGACTGGCTGACCGCTGGGGCAGCCGGCGTCTGACTGGCTGTTGGCGTTGCTGAAGGTTGACTGACCGCTGGCGCTGCAGGCGCCTGACCGACTGCCGGCGCAGCTGGAGCCTGGTTGGCCGCTGGTGCTGCAGGCGGCTGGGTGGTCCCCACTGCTGCGGGAGGTTGCCCTGCCGCTGGCGCGGCGGGCGCCTGGCCCGCCACCTGCGCGAAGGCGCTGGACGACAGGTCAGCCGATACGGCCAGCGTCAGCATCAGAATCAGGCGGAGCAATCGGAAAAGCATGATTTTGTTTGGCGACTCGGCAAGCGGCAAATGCATTAAAAGGAGCCCGTCCTTGATAAAGACGGCTGTATCATGGAGCAAGCCGTCGCAGCCGCCATCCTGTTTCCCGTTCGATCGTCTGGCCTGGCGTCGGCCAGTTGAAAAGCGATGGCGCAATATTGGCTTTGCGCCCGCCGCCTGCTGTATAGTCTGCCGCATCGCCCGAACCGGACAAACATGCACATGGCAGAGTACTCGGCCTTTTCGCTGCTCGCGAACGCGCTCAAGGGAAACAAGGACTGGAAGCCGGCCTGGCGCAAGCCGGACCCGAAAGCGTCCTATGATGTCATCATCATCGGCGGCGGCGGCCACGGGCTGGCGACCGCCTACTATCTGGCCAAGGAACACGGCATCACCAATGTCGCGGTACTGGAGAAAGGCTGGCTCGGTTCGGGAAATGTCGGGCGCAACACCACGGCTGTCCGCTCCAACTATCTGCTGCCCGCCAATACCCGCTTCTACGAACATTCGATGAAGCTGTGGGAGAACCTGTCGCACGACCTCAACTACAACGTCATGTTCTCGCAGCGCGGCTGTCTCAACCTCGCGCACACGCCGGCCCAGTTCGATGACTACGCAAGGCGCGGCAATGCCATGCGCCACCTCGGCGTCGATGCCGAATTGATGACGCCGGCCGAGATCAAGCGCCTGATCCCGGCGCTGGATGTGTCTGATGCGGCGCGTTTCCCGGTTCTCGGTGGACTGATGCAGCGTCGCGCCGGCACCGCCCGCCACGATGCGGTGGCCTGGGGCTATGCGCGTGGCGCCGACCGTCGCGGCGTCGACATCGTCGAGAACTGCGAGGTCACCGGATTCCTGCGCGATGGTGATCGCATCACCGGCGTCACGACCTCGCGTGGCGATATCCGCGCCAAGAAGGTTGCGGTCGCCGTGGCCGGCAGCACCGGCCGCGTCATGCAGTTGGCCGGCGTCGAGACAATGCCGATCGAGAGCCATGTGCTCCAGGCCTTCGTCACCGAATCGCTGAAACCGTTCATCGACACGGTGGTGACCTTCGGCATGGGCCACTTCTACATGTCGCAGTCCGACAAGGGCGGCCTTGTCTATGGCGGCGATATCGACGGCTATAACAGCTACGCCCAGCGCGGCAATTTGCCTGTCGTCGACGAGGTGATGAGCGAGATGCTGGCCTTGTTCCCCGGCCTTGCCCGCGTGCGCATGCTGCGCTCCTGGGGCGGCGTCTGCGACATGTCGATGGACGGCTCGCCGATCATCACCACCGGCCCCCTGCCCGGCATGTATCTCAACTGCGGCTGGTGCTACGGCGGCTTCAAGGCGACGCCGGCTTCCGGCTGGTGCTTCGCCTGGACCATCGCCAAGGATCAGCCGCACGAGTTCAACGCGCCGTTCACGCTCGACCGCTTCCACCGCGGCCTCGTCATCGACGACAAGGGCCAGGGCGCGAACCCACGGCTTCACTAAGCAAGGCTGCATTAGACCATGATCCGGAAAAGTGGAAACCGGTTTTCCGACCAGATCATGGTCAAACAAGAAGATTGAATCCGATGTTGATTACCTGTCCCTATTGCGGCCCCCGCGACGTCATCGAGTTCACCTACCAGGGTGACGCCAACCGCGAACGCCCCAACCCGGCCTCGCAGAACCTCGATGCCTGGAACGCCTATGTCTACGACCGGCTGAACCCGGCTGGCGACCACAATGAGTTCTGGCAGCATTCCGGCGGCTGCCGCTCCCATCTCAAGGTTGTCAGGAACACGCTGACGCACGAGATTTCCAGCGTTGCCTTCGCGCGCGGCGATCACGCCTCGACTTCCCGTCGCAAGGCGGAGGGCAAGTCATGAGCCCGCGCCGCACCGATACCGGCGGCCGGATCGACCGGCTGCGGACCATCCGTTTCACGTTCGACGGCGCGCACTACACCGGCCATGCTGGCGACACGCTGGCTTCCGCCCTGCTGGCCAACGGCGTCACGCTGTTCGGACGCTCGTTCAAGTACCACCGCCCGCGCGGCGTGCTGACCGCCGGCGTCGAGGAGCCCAACGCCCTGGTCACCGTGCTGAAGGGCGAGGTTCGCGAACCGAACGTCCCGGCCACCATGGTCGAGATCCATGACGGGCTGACGGCGCTGAGCCAGAACCGCTTTCCGTCGCTGGCCTGGGACGTCAACGCCGTCAACCAGCTGGGCGGCAAGATCCTCTCCGCCGGCTTCTACTACAAGACCTTCATGGGGCCGGTCGTCGGCCCGCTGAAAGGCACGCGCTTCTGGATGTTCTGCGAGCATTTCATCCGCCGCGCCGCCGGCCTCGGCCATGCCGGCTCGGCCGGCGACGCGGCGCGCTACGAGCGCATGAATGCGTTCTGCGACGTGCTCGTGGTCGGCTCCGGGCCGGCCGGACTGATGGCCGCCAGGGCCGCGGCCGATCAGGGCGCGCGCGTCATCCTCGCCGAACTTGATCCACAGTTCGGCGGCTCCGCCAAATGGTCGGGCGAGACGATCGACGACATGCCGGCAGCGGATTGGGCAAAGCGTGCAGCCGCCCAGCTCGAAGGCTATGAAAATGTACGCCTGCTGCCGCGCACGACCGTCTGGGGCTACTATGACGGCAACACGATCGCGGCATTGGAGCGGGTCACCGACCACAAGGAGAGGGCCGCCAAGGGTGAGCCGCGCCACCGCTACTGGGCGATCCGCGCCAGGTCGGTGGTGCTCGCCACCGGTTCCTTCGAGCGGCCACTGGTGTTTCCGGGCAACGATCGCCCGGGCGTGATGCTGGCGCATGCCGCCGAGCGCTACGTCAATGAGTACGGCGTGCTGCCGGGCAGCAGGATCGCACTGTTCACCAACAATGACAGCGCCTATCGCGCGGCCCTTGCGCTGAAGAAAGCGGGCGCCGCGATCGTAGCCATCATCGACGTGCGGCCGGAGCTGTCGAGCGCGATGCGCACCCTGGCCGGCGAAGCCGAGGCCGAGATCCTGTCCGGCCACGCCGTGGTCGCCACGGAAGGCAGCAAGGCGTTGTCCGGCATCAAGGTGCAACGCTTCGACATGGCCAATGGCGCTCTGAGCGGTGAAGCGCGCAGCATCCACGCCGATTGCCTGCTGATGTCCGGAGGCTGGTCTCCGACCATCCATCTGGCCAGCCAGGCCGGCGCCAAGGCCGAATGGAACGCCGCCCGGCAAGCCTTCCTGCCGCCGAAACCAACGCAGAAATGGATCGGCGCCGGCGCCTTCACCGGCAGCTTTTCAACGGCCGAGGCAATCGCCGAAGGCCGCGCCGCCGGCATTTCCGCCGCCGGCGGAACCGCTACGCCGCTTGCATTACCCGATGTCGAGGCGGTAGCGGGCGATCCCGATCCGGCGCCGGTGTTCGAGATCAGGGCCAAGGGCAAGAGCTTTGTCGATTTCCAGCATGACGTGACAGCCGAGGACGTGCGGCTTGCGCATCGCGAAGGCTTCGTCTCAGTCGAGCATCTGAAGCGCTACACCACGCTGGGCATGGCGACGGACCAGGGCAAGAGCTCCAACATCCCCGGCCTCGCCATCATGGCCGAGGCGCTGGGCAAGCCGATCCCGGAGGTTGGCACGACCCGCTTCCGGCCGCCCTTCGCGCCGGTATCGATCGGCTCGCTGGCGGCGGAGCGTTTTGGCGACCTGAAGCCAGAACGGCTGACGCCGATGCATGACTGGCACGTCGACAATGGCGCGACGATGTATTCGGCCGGCCTCTGGTACCGGCCGATGATCTACGGCCATGCCGGCGAAACCATCGAGCAGGCCTATGTGCGCGAAGCCAAGGCGACGCGCGAAAGCGCCGGCATTGTCGATGTCTCGACACTCGGCAAGATCGCCGTGCAAGGTCCGGACGCGGCGGAATTCCTCGACCGCGTCTACACCAACATGTTTTCGACGCTGGCCGTCGGCAAGGCGCGCTACGGGCTGATGCTGCGCGAGGACGGACTTGCCTTCGACGACGGCACCACTTGGCGGCTGGGCGAACAGGATTTCCTGATGACCACCACCACAGCCAATGCAGGCAAGGTGATGCAGCATCTGGAGTATTTCCTCGATGTCATCTGGCCGGAGCTGAAGGTCCATGTCACCTCGGTGACCGACGAGTGGGCAGGCGCAGCGATCGGCGGGCCGAAGGCAAGGCAGATCCTCGCCGCTTGTGTCACCGGCACCGCCGTCGACAACGCCACCCTGCCCTTCATGGGCATCGTGCGTGGTGAGATCGCCAGTGTGCCGGTGATGATTTGCCGACTTTCTTTCTCCGGTGAAATGGCCTTCGAAGTCTATTCCGGCGCCGGCTACGGCACCCATGTCTGGGAAGCGCTGCTCGAAGCCGGCAAACCGTTCGGGCAGGTGACCTACGGGCTTGAAGCACTCGGCACGATGCGCATCGAGAAGGGTCACGTCACCGGCGCCGAGATCGACGGCCGCACCACGGCGCGCGACCTGCATCTCGACTGGATGCTGTCGAAGAAGAAGCCGTTCATCGGCTCGGCGATGATGGACCGCGAGGGCCTGATCGCCTCCGACCGCCTGGAACTCGTCGGCCTGGTCTCGCTCGACAACAAGCCGCTCAATGGCGGCTCGCATATCGTCGAGGAGCTTGACGAGGCTAACCCGCACGGTTCCATCGGCCACATCACCGCCTGCTGTTATTCGCCGGCGCTGGGCAAGCATATCGCGCTGGCGCTGGTCGAGGGTGGCAAGGCACGCCATGGCACGCGCGCCTACGTCTCCGACCCGCTGCGTGATCGCTTCGGGCCAATCGAAATCGTCTCCAACCACTTCTTTGATCCGGACGGGAGCCGCATGCATGGTTGATCGTCAATCCCCGCTGGAGCCGGAACTGCGCCCCGGCTCGCACGGCAATTTCGAGAATGGCATCGATGTCATTCTCTCCGAAACGAGTCCGGGCTCTATCGTGCAACTCGCCGCATGGCCGGGCGAGGAAAAGACGCTGATGGCCGGCATCCGCGCGGTTACCGGCCTTGCCTTGCCCGATGGCGCCGGCGGCGGAAGCACCGATGGGGTGAGATCAGTGTTCGGCTTCGCGCCGGGAAAATTCACCGTGGTTGACGAGGCCGAGGGCCTGGCCGCGGCCTTTGCCAAGGTCGTGACTTCAGCCATCGGCACGGTGACTGATCTTTCGCACGGCCGCACCGCCATCCGCATCGCGGGACCGAAAGCCGAATGGGTGCTGGCGAAATTCTTCGCCATCGACTTCGCGCTGCCGGCTTTCCCCGTCGGCGCGGGCCGCTCGACCGTTCATCACGATGTCTTCGCGCAGATCCAGCGCACCGGCGCCGACCAGTTCGACATTTATGTCTTCCGCTCGTTCGCCCGGTCCTTCTGGAAAGCGCTGTGTCACGCCGCCGACGAG